>DASUNQ010000274.1:0-31712 GCA_036277075.1 Thermoanaerobaculia bacterium | reverse complement strand
TCTCCTCCGCCGAGCGCCTGCGCCCGGTCGCCAACTCGCTCTGGATGGCGACCGCCGCGACCGCCGCGGCGGCGGCGCTGGGGCTCGCGGCGGCGCTCGTCGCACGGCGCCGCGGCGGCCGGCTCGCCGCCCTGCTCGAAGGGCTCCTCGCCGTCCCCTGGGCCCTCCCCGGCACCGTCTTCGCGGTCGCGCTGGCGGTGGCGATGAGCGTCGACGCCCCCTGGCAGGGACGCTTCCTGCTGATCGGCACGCCGGCCATCCTGCCGCTCGCCTACCTCGTGCGCGGCCTGCCGCTGACCGGCCGCGCTTCGCTGGCGGGGCTGCGCCAGCTCGACCCGGCGCTCGACGAGGCCGCCGCCTCGCTCGGCGCGGGAACCTTCCGCCGCCTGCGGCGTATCACCTTGCCGCTGCTCCGCCCGGCGCTCGCCGCCGGCGCCGCCCTGGCCTTCGTCACCGCGCTGGGGGACTTCGTGACCTCGATCGTCCTCTACACCTTCGAGACCCGCCCCATCGCGATCGAGATCCTGAGCGGGCTGCGGCTCCAGGAGCTGGGGCTCGCCGCCGCCTACGGCGTGCTGCTGATGGCGGCCTCGGCCGGCGCCTTCGCGCTGCGCGGCGAGGGGCGGGAGCTTTGACCCGCCGCCTCTGGGTGCTGATGGCGATCGCCGGCGCCGACATGTTCGGCACGATGATCGTCGTGCCGCTGCTCCCGTTCTACGCCACCCGGTTCGGCGCCAGCCCGGCGCTCTACGGCGTCCTCTACTCCTGCTACCCCTTCGCCCAGCTCGCCACCGCCCCGCTCTGGGGGCGCCTCTCCGACCGCTACGGGCGGCGGCCGATGATCCTCGCCGGCTTGACCGCGTCGGCGCTCGCCTATCTCGCCTTCGGTCTGGCGAACACGCTGCCGCTGCTCTTCCTCATGCGCCTGCTGCAGGGGGTGGGGGGCGGCATCGTCGGCGTCGTCCAGGCCTACGTCACCGACTCGGTGCCGGCGCGCGACCGCACGCAGGCCCTCGGCTGGCTGACGGTGGCGACCAACCTCGGCGTCATGCTCGGCGCCGGCGCCGGCTCGCTGTCGCGCAACCTCGGCCCCCACGCCCCCGGCTTCCTCGCCGCCGCGCTCTGCTTCGTCAACATCGCCGCGGGCTTCTTCTGGCTCTCCGAGCCGCCGCCGCACGAAGAGCCCGCCGGCGCCCCGGCGCCAGCCGCCCGCCGCTCGGTGCGCCGCTCGATCTTCGAGGTGCTCCGCCACCCGCTCGCGCCGGTCTCCTCGCTGGTCTGGATCTACGCCGTCGGGATGATGGCGTTCTTCGCCATGAACAGCATCTTCGGGCTCTACCTCGGCGACCTCTTCGGCGTCACCGAGAACACGATCGGCTTCTTCTTCGTCTACATCGGCGGCCTCAACGTGGCGGTCCGCGCCTTCCTCCTGGGGCCGGCGGTGCGCCGTTTCGGCGAGGTCGGCGCGCTGCGGCTGGGAGCGCTGACGCTGGTCGCCGGGCTGCTCGTGCTGCCGGCGATGCCGAGCCTGCCGCTGCTCGCCCTGGCCGTCGTCTTCGTGCCGGTCGGCACCGCTCTCCTCTTCCCCGCCACCACCGCGCTCGTCTCGCGCCAGGTGCCGCGCCGCGAGGTGGGCCAGGCGCTCGGCGTCCAGCAGTCCTTCGGAGGCGTCTCGCGGATGGTCGGGCCGCTCATGGCCGGCCTCGCCTACGAGCTCGGCCCGCGCTACCCCTTCTGGATCGCCGCCACGCTGATGCTCGGAGTCTCGGTCCTCACCCGCCAGGTGCGCGAAGAGCCCACGCGCCAGCCCGCCGTCCCGGTCGAGGTGGCGGCGGCCTCTGAAGCGGCGGCGAAAGGACTCTGAGCTTCGTCCCCCTCTCCCATGTGGGAGAGGGGCCAGGGGTGAGGGAGATGGGATCAGTGCAGTAAGGCCGCCCGCGCGAGGATGCTCACCTGAAAAGCAAAGAGGGCCGCCTTATCAGCGGCCCTCTTAACAATCTTGGTTGCGGGGGCAGGATTTGAACCTGCGACCTTTGGGTTATGAGCCCAACGAGCTACCAGACTGCTCCACCCCGCGTCGGTGTCCCCTGCTTCGGGGAGGCGGCAGTGTCCCACGCGTCCCCTTGCGTGTCAAGGGAAAAACCCCGCCCGCGGCTCGGCTATTCCTGAGCGATCTCCGCGACGAGGAGCGAGCGCGCCGCGAGCGCCTGCGGCGCCGCCGCCACGCGCTCGGCGCGCAGCACCACGTCGAGCGCGGCGCCGGCGGCGACGTCTCCAGGCAGAGGCAGCGCGAAGGAGTGGACCTCGGGGCCGTCCGCCGGCACCGAGACGACGCGGCGGCTGCCGCCCGCCGGCGACGGAATCTCGATCGACAACGCGAGCGGGTAGAGCGATGGCGCCTCGGCGAGCCGCCGCACGCTGACGCGGAGGCGCGTTGCGCCCGGCCGCCGGCGCACCAGGACCGTGGTCGCCTGTCCCATGAGGCCCGTCGCGCACTCCATCGGGCCGACGCACTGGACCTCGGCGCGGGGCGAAGGCCGGTAGCTCTCGGGCAGCCGACGGGTCTCCCCCCTCAAGAGCGTCTCGACGCCGCTCGCCCGGGTCGCAGCCTCCTGCGCAGCGTAGACCGGCACCGCTCCCCGAGGGTCGGCGCCGGCGAGCGCCGGCCAGCCGAACAGGTGAGCGGCGCCGCGGTAGACCATCTGACCGTAGAGCTGGTTGGCGGCCGGCGTGCCGTGGCGGAAGGGCGGGGGGTTGCGCCAGCTCCGGCCGGTCAGCTCCGGAGGCGTGATCACGTAAGGAGCCGCGAGGCCGGCTTCGGCGACCAACCGGTGGGCGAACGGCTCGGGCCAGGTGGCGGCGAAGAAGAGGAGCAGCGGAACCCGTTGCCTCCGGAGACGCTGCTCGGTGCGCCGGACGGCCGCGAAGGCGGCGCGCCAACGGGAGCGGAACTGGTGCGAGTCGAGAACCCGCAGGCGATAGACGAGCGAGTGGTCGGCTCCCAGGCCGTCGTCCTGCACGCCGGCCCGCGTGAGCGATCCGTTCGGCAGTACCGCGCCGCCGCTGTCCCGATCGTTGGACGTCGGACAGAGGACCACGAGGTCTGGACGCAGCCGTTCGAAGAAGAACTCCAAGGCGGCCAGCTCGTTGAGCGTGTTGTAGCCGGGCAGGCCGAGGTTCCAGGCCTCCACCCTCCGCCCGGCGACGGCGCGGTGGGCCAGGAGCTCGAACTGGTGCGGAAACGACTCCTCCCGGCGCACGCCGAGGCCGAAGGTCCAGGAGTCTCCAGCGAAGACCACCCGGAAGGTGCCGGCTCGCTTCTGTGGGGGCCAGGTGCGGTACCCGAGCTCGTTGGCGACGAAGTCATCGCCCCAGGCGCGGATCCGCCGTCCCGGCTTGAGCGTGTAGCCGACGGGCGGGTGGAACCAGGCCGGCACGAACGCTCCGGGGCTCTGCCGGAGCAGGTCCGCGAGCAGCACCTGCCGCTGCTCCGCGCCGATCCGCTCGAGCGGCGCCGGCCGCCGCACGCACTGCAGCCAGCCGGCGGCGCAGAGCACCGTCCCGGCAAGGCCGACGGCGCCGAGCGCCAGAAGGAGGCGGGCGGCGAGAGGATCGAGCAGCACCTCCCGGCGCGTGGTGGACATCGCCGCGGAGGTCTACGCGGCGTGAGCGCGCAGCGTCGCACCGGGCGAGCGGCGCCCGTCCGCCACGCTCCGGGAGCGGGGGGGCGGGCTCGTCTACCCTTTCAGGTGCATCAGGAACTCGCGCTCGAGGAGCTCGCGCAGGGCGGCCAGGCGGGCCGGCTGCGGCTCCCCTTTCCGCGCCTCGGCGATGAGCACGTGCGGCAGCTCCGCGGAGTCCTCGTAGGTCTCGTGGCGCTCGATGCCCCGGAAGACCGGCAGCTCGCTCTCCCCCCAGCGGCACCAGCGCGGCGCGGCGAAGCCGCAGGCCGCGAAGGCCTCGCCGAGGAGCTCGCGGTTCCACAGGAACTGGTGCTCCCAGCCGTGGAAGGCGCGGTTGAGCTGGATCGCGGCCGAGCGCTTGACCGCGGCGTCGCAGTCCAGCTTGTAGTGCGTGGCCCAGACCCAGTCGAGGTTCGGGGTCGAGAGCCGCAGCCAGCCGTCCGCCGCCAGCACGCGGTGGGCCTCGAGCAAGAAGGCGAGCGCGGCGTCGACCGGCAGGTGCTCGAGGAAGTGCTCGGCGAAGATCGCCTCGATGTCGGAGAAGTCGAGCCCCTGCGTGACGTCGGCGACGACGTCGACGCCGGGCAGCGCCTGGAGGTCGATGTTCACCCACCCCTCGAGGCGCGCCCGGCCGCTGCCGACGTGGAGCCGCAACGGCGGCTGCGGCGGGGCGCTGCGCGCGAAGAGGGGCACGGCGCGGCAATCTAGCACGCCCACAAGCCTTGTCGTGACGGAGGTTTACGGCTAACCTTGCGGAAATGTTCGTGATCGAGGAGATCCACGCGCGCGAGATCCTGGACTCGCGCGGCAACCCGACGCTCGAGGTCGAGTGCGTGCTCGACGGCGGCGCCTTCGGCCGCGCGGCGGTGCCGTCCGGCGCCTCGACCGGCAGCCGCGAGGCGCTCGAGCTGCGCGACGGCGGCGCGCGCTACCGCGGCAAGGGGGTGCAGGAAGCCTGCCGCAACGTGCGCGACGTCATCGCCCCCGCGCTCGCCGGCTGCGAGGCCCGCCGGCAGGGGAGCGTCGACGCCATGCTGCGCGAGCTCGACGGCACGCCGGACAAGAGCCGCCTCGGCGCCAACGCCCTGCTCGGCGTCTCGCTGGCGGTGGCCAAGGCCTCCGCGCACGCCGCGGGCCTGCCGCTCTACAGCTACCTCGGCGGGCCCGCCGCCTCTCTCCTGCCGGTGCCGCTGCTCAACGTCCTCAACGGCGGCGCCCACGCCGACAACACCGTCGACGTCCAGGAGTTCATGCTCGTGCCGCTCGGCTTCGACCGCTTCGCCGAGGCGCTGCGCGCGGGGGTCGAGATCTACCACACCCTCAAGGAGGTGCTGAAGCGGCGCGGCCTGGTCACCGCGGTCGGCGACGAAGGGGGGTTCGCGCCGGACCTCAAGACCAACCGCGAAGCGCTCGACCTGCTCGTCGAGGCGATCGCGGCCGCGGGCTACGAGCCCGGGGAGCAGGTGGCGCTGGCGCTCGACGTCGCCGCCTCCGAGCTGGTCGAGAAACGGCGCGGCGGCAAGGGGCGCGCCGCGGGTCGCCGCTACGCCCTCGCCGGCGAGGGGCGCAGCGGCCTGAGCGCCGACGACCTCGTCGCGCTCTACCGCGAGTGGCTCGACGCCTACCCGCTGGTCTCGATCGAGGACGGCCTGGCCGAGGACGACCGCGACGGCTGGCGGACGCTGACCGGCGAGCTCGGGGACCGCGTGCAGCTCGTCGGCGACGACCTCTTCGTCACCAACCCCGCGATCCTGGCCGAGGGGATCGCCGGCGGCCTCGCCAACGCGCTGCTCGTCAAGGTCAACCAGATCGGCACCCTCACCGAGACGCTCGAGGCCGTCGATCTGGCCAAGCGCCACGCCTACGCCAACGTCATCAGCCACCGCTCCGGGGAGACCGAGGACACCACGATCGCCGACCTCGCCGTCGCCACCCGCGCCGGCCAGATCAAGACCGGCGCCCCCTGCCGCAGCGAGCGCGTCGCCAAGTACAACCGCCTGCTGCGCATCGAAGAGGAGCTGGAGGGCTCCGGCGCCTACGCCGGCGCCGGCGCCTTCCGCCGCGAGACGGCATGACCCCGGCGGCGCCCGCGCGACAGGACTCCTTCCGGCCGGTGCTCGGCGCCGTCGTCGTCGGCGCGCTCGTGCTGCTCGCCGCGGCGGGGGTGAGGAGCTGGCAGGACCTGGCGGAGGCTCGGGCGCGCGCCGCGGGGCTCGAGCAGGAGATCGCGGAGGCGGAGGGGCGGATCGGCCAGCTCGAGGGCCGCATCGAGCGGCTGAAGAGCGACCCCTCGACGCTCGAGCGGCTGGCGCGCGAGGAGCTGGGCCTGGTGCGGCCCGGCGACGTCGTGATCGTCCTCCCGCCCGAGGACGCGCCGCCGCGGCGGTAGCTAGCCTCACTACCCAACCTCTGCTCCCGAATGGTTACCAAATCTTCCGGTACATAGTTTGACAAACGCGCATGTGTGGCGCTCTGGTAATCTGCTCTTATAACCTTGCCACTAGGCATGCTCCGTTAAAGGATCGACAGCAGCGAGTAGTACCGGCACTTTGATGAGACGAAACTTCAACACAGCGGCGACATCTGTAGCGAGCACAATTCGTAACAACAAAGCCTGAGCCTTTAGGAAGTCGCTGCTCTCAAGCATCCGCGGTTGTCCAATCTTCTCCACACCTATTCCTACTCTCGTGCAGTACTGCTCATCGATGAGACATCGATTATGAGCGATAAGATTTCGTGTACCAATCAACTCAATCACCTCCCCCTTCTCCGCTTCACTCGTTACCAGAACTATTCCTCGTGAAGCACACCACTCCTGCAAACGCTCGAATCCCTGATACGATAGGTCTGCGATCTTACGCTCGATCACTCGGTGAATGAGTTCGTCTGTCGTTCTGTAGCGTAATGCCTCCTCCAGCGATATCGAAGGCTGCTGTAGCTGCAGCATCCTTGGCTCTCGGCGTAATACCGCGCGAATAAGATCAACGAGGTACACCTGAAAGTTGTCTACCAGACGACCGAGAAACATTTCAAAAAGAATCTGGCGTCTCTGGCGCAAAAACCTTGTACGCGCCCCTGGGTTAGCCTTAGCTAAGTCATAAGGTTTAAGCGCCTTGTTGTAAACGCCTTCTAGGGCTCCTTCCAAGGTATGGGCTGCCCAATCCCCTACGACAGCCGAGTTCGTGAGGAAATCGAGAAACTGCGCGTCCGAGTAGAGGCTGGTTAGGAAGTCAGCGGCGCATTGCGATGACTCGGCTGGTAGGTCAGGGAAGTTGTACTCGTTCTTTGCCTCGGCCATATATGAGCCCGATCTCAGCTGCTCTCTGGACGGTGGCAGCAGGAGGCACGGAACTCAATCCCAAGCGACTTCGAGCCACCGTTTTCCCGACGCGGCAACATCGGCTTAGGTATAAAGGATAATGATGGTGGAGACTGCCTCAGCAACCACCACCCGTCGCAAAAGTTCGCCGATCCGCAGCTGTCTATATCAGCTCTTCCGCGCCATGGTTAGGCCTTCCAGTCCTACTTGCGGCAGCAACCATCTTTACCAACTGCTCCTCAAGATGGACCATATTTCTACAAAACAATACCTTCATACCCTGGAGGTCGAAGTGTAGACGGCTCTCGTTGCGTGCCACCAAAATGACATTCTTCCCCCTGTCCCTGTGCATAGCCAATCTCGTAGTACACATTCGGCCGCTCGTGCGTGACATCCGCAATGATAACACCAGCCATCTCAATACTTCCTAGGATCTTCTCTGTAATTTGGCCCGTAAACTGAATGTCGTCGACGCGCTCCGCTCGGACCCCAACCGCTGCGCATGCACGCTTTATCGCCGCATAAGTATCTTCTAACGATGGGTCCTCGCCTGACATCGCCATGAGCACAAAGGCATAGCTGGCATCAGGCTCGACTGCTGTTAGTCGTCGAGACGATTCAAGGTGGTGCTCCAGGGAAATGAGTAACTCACGCGCAACCTGCTCCGTCTGGCGTGTCTGTTTCTCTCGCACGGTAAACTCCTGCAGCAACCTGTCCATTCGCTGCCGCAGGCGCATACGCTCTTCTCCGAAATGATTGACAAGAGTGCCATCGAAGAGCGACCACTCCTCCACGAAGACACCATATAGCACATCTATTTTTGCCAACCGCCTGTCTATCTCGTCATCTTTGATCTTCCGCTGCTTCTGAATGTCGAGCAAAGCCGACCTAGGTGCATCAAAATAGTGGAAGACCAACCTCGCGCGGTCGCCATAATCACGCTTGATCTCGCGAGCGATATCGATATCGTTGCAGATCACGAAGTGGTGCTGTCCCTTTGCAAGAGCGGCGTCGATCTGGCTGCGCTGAATGCCATAGCGATAGCCATACGTTTGATATATGTAGTCGTATTCATCTGCCAGAACGGCGCGGACGGCGTTTATTTCGATTCCATCGTACTTGCGCCGGGAACGATCTGTGGCTTTGATATGGATGCTGTACTGTCCACCGGCTGCTGCCAGTGTTTCCATTAAAGTAGATTTGCCGGATCCAGACGCTCCGAAGACTATGATCACGTATGGCATGGCGTTTACCGGTGTGCGCGATGGCCAGGGCTTGTGTCGAGAACCTGGTCAGAGGTTCGTGGAGAGTACCTAGGGCGCTAGCTTAGGAAAGTGAGCAGTAATTGTCAAGGCCTCAAAATGCGAGATAGCGATCCGACTCCAAACAATTCAGAAGCACGAGACGAGTTGGAAATCGCCAAGACTTACCGAGGTGGCTGCGACGCCAGTCCCCTCCGCCGCTCCCCGCGCGCCAGCGTCGCCTTGAGCGCCGGCGGCGTCACCAGCGTCGTGACGATCACCATGATGACGATCGCCGCGTAGACCGCCGGCACGATCACCCGCTCCCCCGCGAGCACGAGCTGCGCGCCGAAGCCGGCGAAGATCAACCCCACCTCGCCCCGCGGCACCATGCCGACCGCCACCGAGAGGCGGTCGAGGCCGCGCTCGAGGACGCCGGCGGCGCAGATCATCTTGCCGGCGACGGCGGCGGCGGTGAGCACCGCCGCGAACCCCAGCACCTCGACGCGGCCGAAGCTCGCCAGGTCCACCCGCACCCCCATCAGCACGAAGAAGACGGGCACCAGGAAGGTGGCGATCGGCCGCAGCAACTCCTCGAGCTTGTGCTCGCCGCGATCGCGGAAGTCGCGGTACTGCACCTCGTCGAGGATGAGGCCGGCGGCGAAGGCGCCGACGATCGGGGCGAGGCCGATGAGGTCGGCGAGCCAGGAGAGAAAGAAGCAGACGGCCAGCGCAACCGTCAGCAGCATGCCGCGGATCTTGAGCGCGCTGGCGAGGCGGAAGAGGCGCGGCGCCGCCCAACCGCCGGCGAGGAGGGCGCCGCCGAGGAAGGCGACCGCCTTGAGCACGATCAGCGCCACGTCCATCCAGGCGAGAGCGCCGCCGGTGTCGGCCGCGGCGATGACCCCGGCGACCACGGCGAGGATGACCAGCCCCAGGACGTCGTCGATCACCGCCGCGCCGAGGACGATGCGCGCTTCCCGCGTCGAGACCTTGCCGAGGTCGTCGAGGACGCGGGCGGTGATGCCGACGCTGGTGGCGCAGAGCGTGGCGCCGATGAAGAGGTGGGCGAGGTAGTGCTCCTCGGGCAGGAGCCAGGCCGCCACCCCCCAGCCGAGGAAGAACGGCGCCACGACGCCGAGGCAGGCGACGAGCAGGCTCGACCAGCCGACCGAGAGCATCTCCCGGGTGTCGGACGCCAGCCCGACCTCGAAGAGCAGGATGATGACCCCGAGCTGGGCGAGCACCTCGAGCCCCGGCGAGGTGCCGAGGAACTCGAAGTCGTCGACGCCGACGAGCGCGAGGTTGCCGAGGACGACGCCGAGGACCAGCTCGCCGAGCACCGCCGGCTGGCCGAGCCGCTCGAACAGCTCGCCGCCGAGCTTGGCGGCGACGAGGATGACGACCAGCCCGAGCAGCACCGGGACGACCGGGCCGCCGTGGCCCTCGTCCTCGCCGGCGGGGGCCGTCGCGGCCGCCGCGGTGGCGGGATCGACCGCCGCCGAGGGAGCGGCCGGAGCCGCCAGCGCCCCGCCCCGCAGTACGATCAGCCCACCGGCGATGGCGAGAGCGGCGAGCGTGCGGCGCATCGAGCGCATCGTAGCAGCGGCGGCGCTCGCGCTCTTCGCGGCGCTCGCCGCTTTCGGCGCCCGCTACCACTGGGTGGAGGAGCCCGGCACCGCCGAGCGCGACGGCTACGTGGCGCAGGCCGAGGAGCTCCTCGCCGGACGGCTGCCGCGCGATCCCTACCGGCCGCTGCTCTACCCGCTGGCGACCGCCGCGCTCGCCGCGGCCGGCGTCGCTCCCTTCGCCGCCGCGCGGCTCCTCGCCAACCTCGCCGCCGCGGCGCTGCCGCTCCTCGCCTTCGGTTTCGGGCGCCGGCTCCTAGGCGCGAAGGCTTTCGCGCCGGGCTCCAATCAATGGCCAGGAGTGCCGTCCGTCGCGCGCCCAGCGCGATGGACTCCTGGACCCCCCGGCGCCGGCCTCTGGGCCTTCGCGCTCACCGCCGTCAACCCCAACCTCTGGCGCATCGGCCAGCACGTCACGACGGACATGCCGTTCGCCGCGCTCGCCGCGGCGGCGCTCCTCGCCGGCCTCGCCTACCTCGAGCGGCCGGCGGCGCGGACGGCGGCCGCCGCCGGGCTCGCGTGGGGGCTCGCCGCGTTCACCCGCGGCAACGCGCTCTTCCTCCTGCCGCCGCTCGCCGCGGCCTGGCTCCTCGCTCCGCGCGGCGAGCGGCGCTTCGCCCACCTCGCCGCCGGCGCCGCCGCGGCGCTGCCGCCGCTCCTCGCGCACTGGGGGCTCCGCGCCGCCGCCTTCGGCGATCCCTTCCACGACGAGAACTGGAAGAACCTCGCCTGGAAGCTCTACGGCTACCCGGACTGGTCGTACCTCGAGAGGGTCCCCTTCTCGGGGCTGCTCGACGTCGTGCGGCACGATCCCGCCGCGGTCCTGCGCGGCGGGCTCGCGGAGATCGCGCGCTTCGCAACGGGTGGCCTGCCCCAGCTCTTCGGCACCTGGGTCCACGTGGCGTTGGTCGTCTTCGGCGCCGCGGTCGCCCTGCGCCTCCGCCCGCGCGCCGCCGGCTGGCTGCTCGGGTCCGCGGCGCTCTTCCTCGCCGCGACCGCCTTCAGCTTCTTCACCTGGGGAAGGCTGCTCCTGATGCTGCTGCCGATCGGCAACGCGCTCGCCTTCGCGCCCTGGAAGCCGCCGTCGCGCGGCAAGCCGCTCTCCTACCTGATCCCCGTCGCGGCCGCCCTCGTCGCCCTGCTCGCCGTCAAGACCTTCGCCTTCCGCCTGCCCGACTTCGTCGCCAACCACCCCTATGTGGAGGTGGCCACTCTGCGGCGCTTGGACGCCGCCCTGCCGCCGGGCGTCGCTCTCGCCGGCACGTCACCGTTCCTCGGGCGCTACCTGCGCCGCCCCTACTGGGCGCTCCCCGACGCCTTCGGCCCCGAGGTGACGCGGCCGGCTCTCTACCTGGAGAAGCTCCGGGAGCCGCTGGCGGCCCGTGCCGCGGGCTACCTCGTCGTCGGCGAGCGCGACCTCCGCGACCGCCCGCGCGCCCTCCTCGGCCCCGCTCCCCCCGCCCCCTGGCTGGCGCCCGCCGGCCGCGGCGGCGCCCCTGGCCGCGCCGTCGTCGTCTGGCGCTTCCGTCCTCCTCAGGGGACGTTTCGGCGCTGAGCCGCCGGCGTTCCCCGGGGAGCGCGCTGGCATCCCCCTTGCCCTGATCAAAGGAGCGCGCCGCGAGCGGCCGCAGGAGCCAACGACAGGAGGACCACACCCATGCTCGCACGCAATTCGATCTCCCATACCCAGAAGGCGCGGGCGGCCTCGCTCGCGTTCGTGCTCGTCCTCGTCGCGGTCGGCGGCTGCGGCAGCGCCGGTGTCCGCCAGGGCGGCTTCAACCTGGTCTCGGTGGAGCAGGAGTGGGCGATGCGCAGCGACCTGCAGCAGCAGGTCAAGCGCGAGATGCGCGTCTCCGACAGCGACTACCTCGACATCGTCGGCCGGCGCCTCGCCGGCCAGACGGCGCTCGGCAACCGGCGCTGGGACTTCGACCTGGTCCGCAACGACCAGGTGAACGCCTTCAACCTCCCGGGCGGGCTGGTCTACGTCCACACCGGCCTGGTGCGCGAGGCCGACACGCTCGACGAGCTGGCGAGCGTGCTGGCGCACGAGATCGCGCACGGCGCCTCGCGCCACGGCACGCAGCTCATGACCCGCGCCTACGGCTACAACGCCATCGCCGGCCTGGTGCTCGGCAGCAACCCGGGGATGACGCAGCAGGTGCTGGCGCAGCTCGTCGGCACCGGCGTGCTCACCGACTACAGCCGCAGCGCCGAGCACGAGGCCGACCGCCTCGGCGTGGCCTACATGTACCAGGCGGGGTACGACCCGCGCGGCGCCTCGTCGTTCATGAAGGAGCTGCTGTCGCTGCGCCGCAGCCGGCCGAACAAGGTGGCGCAGTTCTTCTCCAGCCACCCGATGACCGAGGACCGCATCCGCAACATCGACGCGGCCATCGCCAAGCTCCCGCGCAAGGCCTCGCTCACCCACGACACCCCGAACTACCAGCGCTTCCGCTCGCAGCTCCGCTAGGAGCCCCATACGCCTAGAAACACGAAACCCCGGCCGGGACGTCCCGGCCGGGGCACGTTATGGTCGTCGGAAGCGGCTCACATACGCACGACGTTGCGCGCCTGGAGACCCTTCGGGCCTTCGACCACCTCGAAGGAGACGCGGTCCCCTTCATTGAGGGTGCGGAACCCCTCGGCGAGAATGGCGGTGTGGTGGACGAAGACGTCCGCCCCCCGCTCACGCACGATGAACCCGAACCCCTTGGCGTCGTTGAACCACTTCACGGTGCCTTGCTCGGCCATACTCTCCCAGCTCCTTCATCAGACAAGTTGTTGATATGTGCCGGACTCAGTCCGGCTCTCCTCCACTCCCACGCGGGAGGACGGAAGGTGAACTCGGTCCCTCGGTTGCCGGGGAGCTCACGGGTGTCACTGCCGATGCGCGTGTCCCTCTGGAGCAAGTCTGGAGCAAGGCGAGCTGACGTCTACAGGAAGAACGTTGGGCGGAGCGGTCGTCGAAGCTGCTTTGTCCGGCTTTGGTTGGGCGGAGCTTAGACGCTCCCGCCGGGGTTTGCAAGACCCCGGGCGCGGCCCATACTGTCCGCGCGTGTCAAGCCTGATCCCGCGCCCCCTCGACCCGGTGGAGGTGCGCGTCCTCGGGGCGCTGCTCGAGAAGGAGCAGGCGACGCCGGAGCTCTACCCGCTGACGGTCAACGCGCTGCTCGCCGCCTGCAACCAGAAGACGAACCGCGAGCCGGTGATGCAGCTCACCGAGACCGAGGTCTGGGACGCGCTCGAGCGGCTGCGCCAGGAGGTGCTGGTCTGGCGCAGCGAAGGCGCGCGCGCCGAGCGCTGGAAGCAGAGCGTGTCGCGCCGCTGGGGGCTCGACGGCGGCGGCAAGGCGGTGATGACGCTGCTGCTGCTGCGCGGCCCGCAGACCGCCGGCGAGCTGCGCGCGCGCAGCGACCGCCTGCACGCCTTCGCGTCGGTCGCGGAGGTCGAGGAGACCCTGCGGCGCATGGCGGCGATGGCGGAGCCGCTCGTCGCCGAGCAGCCGCGGCGGACGGGGCAGAAGGAGACGCGCTGGACGCACCTGGTCGGCGAGACGCCGGCGGAGACGGTCGAGCCCGAGCGCGGCGAGAGCGCGGCGCCGGCGCGCCCCGGGCTCGCCGACCGCGTCGCGCGCCTCGAAGAGCTCGTCGCCCAGCTCACCCGCGACCTCGACGAGCTCCGGTCGCTGCTTTCCTGACCGCTAGCGGGCTCCTGCCCGTCGACCCCCTCGTGGCGCCGGCGGTCCCGGGATGACCCGCGCGCCCTCGAGCGCCAGGTGATGGTCGGTCCCCCAGACGGTGTCCACCTTCCGCTCGGCGAGCCAGACGAGGCTCGAGGCGTCGACGTAGGTGAGCCGGGCGCCGCGGAACGCGTCGAGCTTGCGGCCGACGGCGGCGTGGTGGCGCTCATCCGTCCCCACCAGCTCCAGACCCGGCAGCTCGCCGACGAGGGCGCGGAACTGGCGAGCCGCCTCCTCGCCCGCGCGGTGGAGAAACCAGCCGTAGGTCTCCGCCAGGACGAGCACCGAGGTGAGCCACGCGGCGGGCGGCCGCGAGAACAGCGACACGGCCTGCCGGTGCAGAGCGTCCGCTCGGACCAGGAAGGCGATGAAGATGCCGGAGTCGAGGAAGACTCCGGTGGTCACGGCCGCTCGCGGCCGTAGACGACCTCGTCCACGCTCTGGCTCGCGTGGGGGTCACGGACGTCCACCGTCCCCGCGTGGCCCATCCACGGCCGATCGCCCTCAGGCGGTGGCGGGAGCGCGTCGATCAGAGCCCGTCGGCAGAGCTCGGCGAAGGAGATCCCCCGCCGGCGCGCCTCCTCCTGCGCCTCCTCGTACGTCTCCTCCTCGAGTGAGATCTGGGTGCGGATCATGATAACAGCTTACCTGTCGGTGTTATCACCGTCAAGGGGCTTCGAGGTCGGGCCGCCGCCGCGCAAGGTACGGTAAACAAGAGGTCTAAAGTCTTTGAGAGACGTTTTCGCCGTCGCGGCGGGAAACGCCGCAGCCACTCCGGGAAGTCTCGCGGTGTCGGCGGGAAATCCCGCAGCGGCTGCGGAAGATCCCGCGGCGGCCAGGGTACATACTTTTCCGCACGTGGCACACACCGCGGGCGTCGCGGGAGATGCCCCGGCGGCCGAGGGAAACACCGCGGGCGCCGCGGCATTCGCCGCAACGGCCGCGAAACCGCTCCCGCGGCGCCTCCCGGCATCCTCTTAGAATGCAGCCGCTCTCCCGGAGGCCTCGCGATGCCGCATCTTCGCCGCTCTGCTCGCCTGCTCTCGCTGGCGGCCGTCGCGCTCGTCGCCGCCGGCGCGAAGGCGAACGGCCCGGCGCCGGACGCCCATGCCGGGCGCGCCGCGTGGCTCGCGGCGCACGCCGCCGCGGTGCGCTCGATCGATCCGGCGGACGAGGACTTCTCCGACCTCGCACCGCTCGCCGCGGCGATCGGCGGCGCGCGCGTCGTGCAGCTCGGCGAGGCGACGCACGGGGATGGCTCGACCTTCCTGGCCAAGGCGCGGCTCATCCGCTTCCTGCACCAGGAGATGGGGTTCGACGCGCTGGCCTGGGAGGCGGGGTTCTTCGACTGCCGCGACATGGCGGCGGCGCTGCGCGGCGGCGGCCCGTTGACTGACGCCGCCGCCCTCTGCCTCTATCGGCTCTGGGGGCAGAGCGCGCAGGTCCAGCCGACGCTCGCCTACGTGCGCGCGACGCAGGCCACGGCACGCCCGCTCGAGCTGGTCGGCATCGACTGCCGGGTGTCGACCGCGTCGGGGCGGCAGGAGCGCTTCCCGGCCTCGATCTTCGCTTTCTTCGACCGCCTCGACCCGTCGCTCATCTCGGCGGCCGAGCGCGCCGACCTCGCCGCCATGTCGGCCGGCCTGGTGCCGAAGGACTACTTCGACAAGCCCGGGGAGCGCAACTACAACCGCGCGCTCCCGCGGCGGCTGATCGCCGCCATCGACGCCCGCCGCGAGGAGCTCCTGCGCCACGCCAGCCCGCGCGACGTCGACTTCGTGCGCCAGAGCCTGGTCAGCCTGCTGGCGATGGACCGCGCGCTGCCGCCCGACCTCGAGAAGGGCAACCCGGACGGCTACAACCGCGACACGGCGATGGCCGAGAACCTCCTCTGGTGGCTCGACGGCCCGCTGCGCGACCGCAAGGTGATCGTCTGGGCGCACAACTTCCACGTCTTCACCGACGCGTTCACGCCGCGCGGCGCCCCCCCTCCGCGCGCGCACGGCGGCTCCATGGGAAGGTTCCTCCGGCAGGCGCTCGGCGACGGGCTCTACACGATCGGCTTCGACAGCCACCACGGCGTCTACCAGTATGCCGACCCCAACGCCGGCGCGGAGGCGGTGGAGATCGCCGCGCCCCCGGCCGGCTCCCTCGAGGACCTCCTCCACCGCGCCGGCAAGCCCTACCTGTTCGTCGACTTCCGCACGCTGCCGCCCGACCACTGGCTGCGCGAGCCCCTCAGCGGCGGCTTCTACTTCCACGAGCCGGTCGAGCGCGACTGGCCGCGCCTGCTCGACGCGGCCTTCTTCATCGACCGGATGGAGCCGAGCGCGAAGCTGCCTCCTCCCGCCGCTCGGCGATGAAGGCGTCGACGCTGGCCTCGAGGACGCCGAGCGGCACCGAGCCGCCGGCGAGGACGGCGTCGTGGAAGGCGCGGACGTCGAAGCGCTCGCCGAGGGCCTCCTCGGCGCGGCGGCGCAGCTCCTTGATCTTGAGCTCGCCGATCTTGTAGGCGAGCGCCTGCCCCGGCCAGGAGATGTAGCGGTCGGTCTCGGTCTCGACCTCGTGCAGCGGCAGCGCGGTGTGCGCGGCGAGATAGTCCATCGCCCGCTGGCGGCTCCAGCCCATGGCGTGGAGGCCGGTGTCGACCACCAGCCGGCAGGCGCGCCACATCTCGTAGGTCAGGCGGCCGAACTCGCTGTAGGGGTCGGTGTAGAAGCCGGCCTCGATCCCCAACCACTCCGAGTAGAGCCCCCAGCCCTCGCCGAAGACCGAGAGGTAGGAGAAGCGGCGGAAGTCCGGCAGCCCCTCCTTCTCCTGCGCCAGCGCGATCTGGAGGTGGTGCCCCGGGACCGCCTCGTGGAGCGTCAGCGCCTCGAGGTTGTAGAGCGGGCGGTTCTCGAGCTTGTAGGTGTTGACCCAGTAGATCCCCGGCTGCGTGCCGCCCTTGGGCGCTTCGACGTAGCGGCCCGAGGTGTACTTCGGCGCCATGTGCTCGGGGACCGGCTCGACGGTGTAGGGAAGGCGCGGCAGCGTGCCGAAGAGGGCGGGGAGCTTGCCGTCCATCCGCTTGGCGATCCAGGCGGCGCGCGAGAGCAACTCGTCGGGGCTCTTGGCGTAGAAGCGCGGGTCGGTGCGGAGGAACTGCAGGAACGCCGGGAAGTCGCCGCGGAAGCCGACCTTCTTCATCACCGCGTCCATCTCGGAGCGGATGCGCGCCACCTCGGCGAGGCCCAGCTGGTGGATCTCCTCGGGGGTCGAGTCGAGGGTCGTGAAGCGGCGCACCTGGTGGGCGTAGAAGGCGCGGCCGTCCGGCAGCTCGGAGGCGCCGATCGTGGCGCGAGCCTTGGGCAGGTACTCGGCGCGGAAGAAGTCGAGGAAGGCGCGGTAGCCGGGGACGACCCCTTCGAGGACGGCGGCGCGGCCGGCGGCGCGCAGGCGCTCGCGCTCGGCCTCGGGGAACGTGGCGGGGAAGCGCTCGAAGGGGCGGTGGAAGACGCTCTTCGCCGGGTCGTCGACGACGTGCGCGGCGATCGTCCCCTCGTAGCCGGTGAGGACGACGCGCGGGACGGTCATGCCACGCGCCAGGCCGGCCCGCAGGTTGTCGAGCTGCTGCGCGACGTACGTGGGCCAGGCGCGCAGGCGGGCAACGTAGTTCTCGTAGTCGCGCACGGTCGAGAGCGGCACCTGGCTCGGGAGCTGCGCGAAGCCGGTGTGGAAGCCGGAGTCGGCGTTGAACGGGATCTGCCAATCCCCGAGGCGGTAATCGGCGAGGCGGTCCTCGAGCTGGCGGCGGAAGATCTCGGCGTGGACGCGGTCCTCGGGCGCCAGCGCGGCGCGGTCGATGGCCTCGAGCTCGCCCAGGAAGGCTTGCGTCTCCTCCGCCAGTCGCGCCAGGTCGGCCTGCGCCACCGAGGGGAGCCGGTCGTCGTAGTCGTGCCGCCCGACCGACGTGGCGAGGAGCGGATCGGCGCGCAGCCGGTGCTCCCACTCGCGGGCGAAGAGGTCGTGCAGGCGGCGCGAGGCGTCGCTGGCGGCGGCGGGCGGCGACTGCGCGAAGGCGGCCAGCGGAGCGCCGCAGAGGGCGAGGCAGAGCAGGGCAAGAGAGAGTCGCATCGGCGGGGCTCCTGGTGGGAAAGGACCCGCAGTCTAGCGCGGCGCTGCGCCGGCCTCCGCGACGGGTCAGAATGCCGGCGCCCATGGAACCGCGCCGCGACGACGTGACGCGCCTCGCCGGCAAGGCGCGGGCGCTGGCCGTGCTCGCGGTCGCGGAGCTGCTGGCGATGGGGCTCTGGTTCTCGGTCTCGGCCGTGGTGCCGCAGCTCACCGCCGAGTGGCGGCTCGGCGGGCGCGAGGCCGCCTGGCTGGCGATGGCAGTGCAGATCGGCTTCGTCGCCGGCGCGCTCGCTTCCGCCCTCTTGAACCTCGCCGACCGGGTGCCGCTCCGGGGCCTCTTCGCCTCGTGCGCGCTCGCCGGCGCGGCGCTCAACGCCGCCGTGCCGCTCCTCGAGCCCGGCTTGCCCGGCGTCCTGGCCCTGCGCTTCCTGACCGGCGCGGCGCTCGCCGGCGTCTACCCGCCGGGGATGAAGCTCGTCGCCACCTGGTGCCGCGAGGACCGCGGCTTCGGCATCGGTCTCCTGGTCGGCGCGCTCACCCTCGGCAAGGCGACGCCGCACCTGCTCAACGCGCTCCCCTTCGCCGGCGCGGCCGGCATGCCGCCGTGGCGCCCCGTCCTCCTCGCCACCTCGGCGCTCGCCGCCGCGGCGGCGCTCCTCGCCCTCGTCTGGGGGCGTCCCGGCCCGTACCTCGCGGGCAGCGCGCCCTTCGACTGGCGCTTCGCCTTCCGCGCCTTCGCGCACCGGCCGACGCGGCTCGCCAACTTCGGCTACCTCGGCCACATGTGGGAGCTCTACGCGATGTGGGCCTGGGCGCCGCTGCTGCTCCTCGCGAGCTACCGGGCGGCGGGCGCCGGGGCCGGGGGCGCGCGCCTGGCCGGTTTCGGCGTGATCGCCGCCGGCGCCGCCGGCAGCGTGCTGGCGGGGGTCCTGGCCGACCGCGTCGGGCGGACCGCGGTCGCCTCGTGGAGCCTGGCGGTGTCGGGGAGCTGCGCCCTCGTCGCCGGCCTCTGCTTCGAGCGGCCGGCGCTGCTCACCGCGCTCTGCCTCGTCTGGGGCTTCGCCGTGGTCGCCGACAGCGCGCAGTTCAGCGCCGCCGTCTCCGAGCTCTCCGACCCGCGCTACGTCGGCACGGCGCTCACCCTCCAGACCTGCCTCGGGTTCCTGCTGACGCTGGCCACGATCGGCCTGGTGCCGGAGCTCGTCGAGCGCGCCGGCTGGCGCTGGGCCTTCGCCGTCCTCGCCCTGGGTCCCGCCTTCGGTCTCTGGAGCATGCTCCGCTTGCGCCGCCTCCCCGAGGCCGCCCGCATGGCCGGGGGGCGGCGCTAGCCGGCTAGACGATCTCCAGCCGCACCGGGCCGGGGAGGACCTCGCCCACCTCGGCGGCGCGGTGGCCTCCGGCGAGGAGCGCGTCGAGGAGCGCGTCCGCCGCCTCCGGCGGCACCGAGAGGAGCAGGCCGCCCGAGGTCTGCGGGTCGAAGAGCAGCTCGCGGCGGTGGCGGTCGAGACCCGCGCGCTCGTCCAGGTACGGCCGCACGTTCTCCTCGTTGGCGTCGGTGCAGCCGGTCGAGATCCCCGCCTTGACCAGGCGGTGGAAGTCCTCGTAGACCGGCAGCCGCGCGAAGACGAAGCGCAGCCCGGCGGCCGAGGCGCGCGCCATGCCGAGGGCGTGGCCGGTCAGGCCGAACCCGGTGACGTCGGTCGCGGCGCGGGCGCCGTGCTGGAGCGCCAGCGCCGCGGCGGCGGCGTTGAGCCGCGCCATCTCGGCGAGCGCCGGCGCGAGCCCCGCCTCGTCGAGCTTGTCGGCCTTGAAGGCGTTGATCAGGACGCCGGTCCCGAGCGGCTTGGTGAGGAGGAGGCGGTGGCCGGCCCGCGCGCCCGCGTTGGTGAGCAGGCGGTCGGGCTCGGCCTCGCCGACCACGGCGAGGCCGAACTTGAGCTCCGGATCGCGCACCGAGTGGCCGCCGAGGAGCGCCGCCCCGGCCTCCGCCAGCGCCTCGACGGCGCCGCCGAGGATCCCGGCCAGCGCCTCGTCCGGCACCTCGGGCGGGAAGCAGCAGAGGTTGAGTGCGAAGAGCGGCCGGCCGCCCATCGCGTAGACGTCGGAGAGCGCGTTGCAGGCCGCGATGCGGCCGAAGAGGCGCGGGTCGTCGCAGACCGGCGTGATGAAGTCGGCGGTGGCGACCAGCGCCCGGCCGTCGAGCAGGTACACGCCCGCGTCGTCGGCCGTCTCCGGGCCGACGAGCACCCGCGCGTCGGCGCGTCCGCCGACGAGGGGCGCCACCAGGTTGGCCAGGTCCCCCGGACCGACCTTGGCGGCTCAGCCGCCGGTGGTGGCGCAGGCGGTGAGGCGGAACTTCCTGCGGAACAGTGCCATGGCGCGGCGATTCTACGCGTGCGCGATTCCTGGAGCGTTGAAACCCGGGACCGCGCCCCGGCGTAGACTCCGCCGCAACCCGCAGCAGGAGGTCCCGCATGGTCCGAGCCCGCCCGTTCGCCGCCGCTCCGCTCCTCGCCTTTGCGCTGGCCGCCGCCGCTCCGGCCTGCGCCAACGGTCCCGCGGCCAAGCCCGACGCCGGGCCCGCGGCCAAGCTCGGCCCCTGCACCACCGAAGGGCTGCCGCCCGAGGCGCGCTGCGGCACCTACGAGGTCTGGGAGGACCGCGCCGCCGAGAGCGGGCGGAAGATCCCGGTCCGGGTCGTGCTCCTGCCGGCGACCGGCAAGAACCCCGCGCCCGACCCGGTGCTCTACCTCGCCGGCGGGCCCGGCGACGCCGCCACCAACGCGGCGGCCGGCTTCGCCCGGTTCCTGCCGCTGATTCGCCAGCGCCGCGCCCTGCTCTTCATCGACCAGCGCGGCAGCCTCGGGGCGAACCCGCTCCTCTGCTCGCTGGGGGGCACCGATGCCGACCTCCAGAGCTACATCGGCGAGCAGTTCCCGCTGGCCGAGGTGCGGCGCTGCCGCCAGGAGCTCGAGAAGAAGGCCGATCTGCGCCTCTACACGACCGATCGGGCGATCGACGACTTCGACGAGGTCCGCGCCTGGCTGGGCTACGACAAGGTCAACCTCTTCGGCGGCTCCTACGGCACCCGCGCCGCGCAGGTCTACCTGCGGCGCCACCCGCAGTCGGTGCGCAGCGTCATCCTCCTGGGCGTGGCGCCGATCGACGAGACGCTTCCCATCTCCCACTCGCAGGCGGCGCAGCGCGCGCTCGACCTGCTCCTCGACCGCTGCGCCGCCGACGCCGGCTGCGGCAAGGCCTTCCCCGACCTGCGCGCCGAGTTCCAGCAGGTGCTGGCGCGCCTCGACCGCGGCCCGGTGCCGGCCGAGGTGCGGCACCCCGAGACCGGCAAGGAGACCACGGTCCAGCTCGGCCGCGGCGCCTTCGTCGAGGCGGTACGCTGGCAGATGTACAAGGTCGAGACGGCGCGGGCGCTGCCGCTCCAGATCCACCAGGCGGCGCGGGGGGACTTCGGGCCGCTGGCGCAGGACGCGCTCGACGCCCGCCGCGCCATCCCCCGCTTTCTCGCCCTCGGCATGCTCCTCTCGGTGACCTGCGCCGAGGACCTCCCCTTCCTCGACCCGGCGACGATCGCCGAGCGCACCCGCGGCTCCTACCTCGGCGACGAGCGGGTGCGCACCCAGCTCAACGCCTGCGGCGAATGGCCGCGCGGCGCGGTGCCGGCCGGGCACATGGACCTGGTGCGCACCGACCTGCCGGTCCTGATGCTCTTCGGCGAGATCGACCCGGTGACGCCGCCCGAGTTCGCGGCGCGCGTCGCGGCCGGCATGCCGAACAGCCTCCAGGTCGTCGTCCCCGGCGGCGCCCACGGCAACTTCGACCCCTGCCTCGAGCGGCTGATGCACGAGCTCCTCGAGCGGGCCTCGGTGCGCGGCCTCGACACCTCCTGCGTCGCCAAGATCCAGCACCCTCCGTTCCTCACCGAGCCGGCACGGGAAGAGGCGGCGCGGCCGGGCGGTTAGAGGACTCGGGTCTCGCGGGCGCCAAGCGGAGGTGAGCTGCACAGTTTGCTGTGCTACACTCCGCGGCCGGGTCACGCAAAAGCATCGTTGGGTCCGTCGTCGAGAAGGAGAGGCTCGTTCAGCTCATGCGCACCGCACGCCGCGCCGCCGCCGCCTCCCTCGCCCTCCTCGCGCTGCCGCCGGCGCTCGAGGCCGCCAGCCTACGCGGCTCGCGCGCCTCGCTCGCCGTCCAGGAGCGCGCCGCCCGCCAGCACGACTACAGCTACCTGCGCACCAGCGCCCAGGTCCGCGAGTTCGCCGGCGCCGGGCTGCTGGTCAAGCTGGCCGGCAACCGCGACTACGACCTCGCCGACGTCTCCTTCCCCTACGCCCGGCCGGAGGTCAAGACCTTCGTCGAGCGGCTGGCGCGGCAATACCGCGCGGCCTGCGGCGAGACGCTGGTCGTCACCAGCCTGACCCGCCCCAAGTCCCGCCAGCCGGCGAACGCCTCGGAGCTCTCGGTCCATCCGACCGGGATGGCGGTGGACCTGCGGCAGAGCCGCCGCGCCTCCTGCCGCGCCTGGCTCGAGAAGACCCTCCTCGGTCTCGAGCGGCGCGACCTCCTCGAAGCCACCCGCGAGCGCTGGCCGCCCCACTACCACGTGGCGCTCTTCTCGGCCCGTTACCGGCGCTACGTCGCGGGGCTGGGCGACGGCGACAGCGACGGCGCGAGCGCCGTGGCGGCCGCCGGGCGCCGCCACGAGGTGCGGCGCGGCGACACCCTCTGGTCGCTCGCCAAGCGCTACGGCACGAGCGTCGAGGGGCTGCAGCGCGCCAACGGCATGCGCTCGAGCGGCCTCAAGCCCGGCCAGACCCTGGCGATCCCCGCCGCCCGCTGACGCGCCGCCCCGCCTAGTTGTATCCTCGTCCCTCTTCCAGCTCAGAGGAGGGATGCCGTGCGATCGAAGAGCCTGGTCCTGACCCTCGCCGCGATCCTGACCCTGCTCGCCGCCTGCTCGCCGCGCGAGGAGGCCGCCGAAGAGGCGGCCGCCCCGGCGCCGGCCGGCGACGACGCCGCCGTCGCCAGCCCGACCGGCGCCGCGGCGACCGACCCCGGCGCGATGAGCGCCGTCCCGCCGACGACCGGCGACTCCGCCGCCGGGGCGCCGACCGTTGCCCCGACCACCGGCGCCGCCGCCGGCCCGGCCCTCGCCAGCCAGGAGACGAACTGGCCCGGCATCGTCGTCGAAGTGACCGAGTTCCTGCGCAAGGGCAACACCCTGACCGCCAAGCTCCGGGTGCGCAACCAAGGGGGGGTCGACGCCGAGCCCGACTTCACCTTCAGCCAGATGTACGTCATGGACGCGGCCGGCGGCAGGAAGTACGAGGTGCTTAAGGACGAGAAGGGCACCGCGATCGCCGGGCTCCGCTCCGGCTGGAGCGACCGCTGGTACGACACCCTGTCGCCCGGCGAGAGCGCCGTCGTCTGGATGAAGTTTCCGGCGCCGCCGCCGGAAGTCAAGGTGGTGACGCTGCAGATCCCCAACACGCCGCCCTTCGACGACCTGGCGATCCAGGACTCGTAGGGGCCGCGCGTGGATCTCCGCAGCGGCGGGCGGGCGTTTGCTTCGAGCCCGGCGCGAAAGCTTTCGCGCCTGGTGGCCGCGCTCGGCCTCGCCGGCGCCGCGGCGGCCGCCGCCCAGGACGTTCCCTACCCCGACGCGTGGCATCCGCGGACCGTGGCCGCGGCCCAAGCGGCGGCCGCGAAGCTCGGGCCGGGACGCGGCGCGGTGGCGATCCGGCCCGTCGTGATGCGCATCGTCGGCATCCAGACCGGCGTCGCCGGCGCCGCCCGCGGCGTCGTCGCGACCGTCCAGGAGACCCGCCAAGCGATCCAGTCGCTCGGAGCGCGCGAGACCGCGCTCGAGGTGATCGTCGAGCTCCCAGCCGACGTCCTCTTCGACTTCGACAAGGCCGAGATCCGCCCCGACGCCGCCGGCGCGCTCGGCCGCCTCGCCACCGTCCTGCGCGGCTTCCCGCAGGGGACGGCGCGGCTCGAGGGGCATACCGACGCCAAGGGGGACGACGCCTACAACCAGCGGCTCTCCGAGCGGCGGGCGGCGGCGGTCAAGGCCTGGCTCGTCGAGCGCGAGGGGATCGAGGCCGGCCGGCTCACCACCCAGGGGCTCGGGGAGAGCAAGCCGGTGGCGAGCAACGACGACGACGCGGGGCGGCAGCGGAACCGCCGCGTCGCCGCAATCATCCGCAAGCAGTGAGCGGAGGGAGAGGAGCATGAGCCGCAGCCTGCTGAGCGCGTTGGTCGCCGAGCTCATCGGCACCTTCGCCCTGATCCTGATCGGTGCCGGCGCCGGAGCCCTCGGGCTCGGCGGTCTGGTGGGGGTGGCCCTGGCGCACGGCCTGGTCGTCGTCGCCTTCGCCTACGCCTACGGCCACGTCTCCGGCACGCACCTCAATCCCGCGGTGACGTTCGGCGTCTGGCTCGCCGGGAGCATCCCGGCCGGGCGGGCGCTCGCCTACATGGCGGTGCAGCTCGCCGGCGGCGTGACCGGGGCGCTGGCGCTCTGCTGGGTGCTCGGCGGCAATGAGACCGGCCTCGGCGCGACGCGGCTGGCGCAGGGGTTGGTGGTGGGGACGACGACGGTCACCGTCACGCCGGCCGCCGGCGTGGTGCTCGAGGCGATCCTCACCTTCTTCCTGCTCAACACGATCATGAACGCCGGCGTGAGCGGCAAGGCGACGCCGCTCGACGGCCTCGCCGTCGGTTTCACCCTGGTCTTCGCGATCCTCATGGGCGGCCCGCTCACCGGCGCCAGCCTGAACCCGGCGCGCAGCCTGGGGCCGGCGGTGGCGACCGGCGACTTCAACGACCTCTGGGTTTACTTCGTCGGCCCCGCCCTCGGCGCCGCCGCGGCGGCGCTGCTCTACCGGGGGCTGCTGGCCGAGGAGAAGGTCAAGCGCTGAGGACCCAGGTCCCGAAGCGCGCCGGCCGGTGGAAGTCGGCGGGAGCGACGAGGGTCGGGGACCAGGCGCTGTGTTCGGGGGCGCCGTCGCGCGGGCGGTCGATGCGGTAGAAGTTGGCGCGCCAGACCGGCGGCAGCTCGCCCGGCGGCCGGCCGAGCGCGCCGAGGACCCCGCGCCAGGGGACGGCGAGCGCCGCCCACCAGTCCTGGGCGCCGGCGGCGCGCTCCGGCAGCTCCCCGGCCTCCCAGACCACGCCGGCGCAGTCCCACTCGGTCCCGATCTCGAGGCCCGCGCGCCGCCGGTTGGGGTTGCCGATGAGGGCGTCGAAGAAGACGCCGGTCGGCGCCACCTCGAATTCGACGTAGCGCCCCGGGTCCTCCGCCCCGGGCGCCAGGAAGAGCTCCACCACCTCCTCCTCGTAGATCGGCGCGTCGCGCCCGGTCAGCGTCCCCCAGGCCTCGCGGTCCGCGCACTCCCAGCGCGCGTAGAGCGCCTCGCCGTCCCAGCACGCCCGCACCGCCGTCGCCTGCTCCGGCGGACCGCCGTCCTCGCTGCGGACCAGGGCGGCGAGGACCGGCACCTCCTCCCAGGGCAGCGCGGCGAGCGGCGCCGCGGGGCGAAAGGCGCGCGGAGCGCGCGGGAGCCGGACCGTCACTCGTGTAGTTTTCCAGCTGATGCGCCTGCTCGTCGACTCGGACAACGCGCTGGGCTCGCCGCGCGGCGACGTGGACGACGCCCTGGCGGTGGCGGCCCTCCTCGCGAGCGGCCTGCCGGTGGCGGCGCTGGCGAGCGTCGGCGGCAACACCCCGGAGCCGCTCGCGGCCGCCAACAACCGCGCGCTGGGGGTGCTCTGCGGCTTCCCCGGGCCCTACCTGCGCGGCGCGACGGCGGCAGACGGAGAGCGGGTGGACGAGGCGGCCTGGCTGTGGGCGGGGGAGCCGCTCACCGTCGTGGCCTTGGGACCGCTCACCAACCTCGCCGCGGCGCTGGCGGCGGCGCGCCGCGGCTCGCGGCTCGACGTCGCGGAGGTCCTCGTCGTCGGCGGCAGCCTCACCTCGCGCGGCCGCTGGCCGCCGCTCTGGCCGCACGAGTTCAACCTGACGCACGATCTGCCCGCGACCCGCGCCGTCTGGGATTCGCCCCTGCCGCTGACCGTCGTGCCGCTGGACGTGGCGCGGCGGCTCCGCGTCGGGACGCGCGAGCTGCGTGAGCTCGCGGGAGAGCTCGGAGAGGCGCTGCGCCGCGGCTCCCGCCGCTGGCTGCGGCGCATGCGCCTGCTGCGCGCCTCCCGCACCTTCCCCGCCTACGACCTCCTCGCCGCCGCCTGCCTCTTCGCGCCCGAGGCCGTCGAGCGCGCCGAGACCGCGGCGCGCCTGCATGCGCGCGGCTGGATCGAGTGGGGCGCGGGGGAGCGGCGGGTGACGGTGGTGCGGGAGGTCGATGCGCCCGCGGTGTGGCGGCGCGGCGCGGCCCTGCTCAATGCACCACGGGGAGCGCCCGGGAGCCCGCCGCCGCAGGCGCCGCCGCCCCGGCGATGATCTCGGCGTAGGCGCGTTCGCGGACGCCGTCGGCGTTCATCCGGCACATCGGCACCATCTCGCCGCGGAAGGGGAGGCGGAAGACGCAGGCGGCGAGGCGCTCGCGCCCGCGGTCGGTCGCGAGCTCCGCCGGGCTCATGAAGTGATGGCTGGTGAGGGTCACGCCGTCCACCCGGACGCGCCCCGCGAGCGCGTCGGCGGCGAGGCGGCCGAGGCCGGCGCCGGCCTCGGCGCGCAGGCGCGCGTCCACCCAGCGGCGCACTCTCCCGAGGAGCCAGCGCGGATCGGTGAGCACGACGCCGGCGCCGCGCCCCAGCGCCTCCAGCGGCCGGTCGTCGCGAAAGGCGATGCCGCCGAGGCCGCGGGCGAAGAACTCGCGCATCACTGCCACGTCGTCGGGGACGTCGCGGATGAGCTGGAGCAGGCGCGGCGCCCCGCCGCGGCGCTCGAGGGCGAGGAAGGGGACGAAGCGCGTGCACTCCGGGTGGCCGAAGTGCATCGGCCCGGTGCCTGCGAGCGGCGCGCCGAAGTCGGCGGTGGCGCGGCCCACCTCGCGCCAGAGCTCCTCCGCGCTGACCCCCTCCAAGCTCCGGCGCGTGCGGCCGACCTGCGCCAGCGGCTGGAAGCTGATCAGGCCGAAGGCGTCGCGGTTGGCCACCGTCCAGCGCACCACGTCGGCGACCTGCGGCAGGTTCTGGCGGGTGATCGTCAGCGTCGTCGCGGCGCGCAGCGGCCGGCCGGTGCGCCGGCGCGCCGCGCGCACCATCGCCGCCAGCTCGTCGCGCAGCGGCATCAGCTCGAGCTCGGAGCGCGCGCGCTGTAGCCGTCGCGCCCGCGCTGGGTGACGTCGACGTGGATGGAGACCTCGGTCAGGCCGCCCTCGACCATCAGGCGCTCGAGCAGGCCGGGCCGCCGCCGGAAGGTGTCGCCGTGGGTCATCACCATCGGCACGACGCCGATCGCGCGGGCGTGGGCGAGGATCTCGACCAGCTGCTCCATCGGGCGGAGGGTGACCTCGCCGTCGGTGATCTGGACGTTGCTCTTGGGGCCGAGGTAGCGGCGCAGCCCGTCGAGCTGCGCCAGGACGGCGGCGGTGGGGAGCGCGGGGACCCGGTTGGCCTCGCTGCCGAGGTAGCAGCCGGTGCAGGCGAAGTCGCAGCGCGGCTGAACGCCGATCGTGGCGCCGCAGCCGGTGGCCTTCTGCCCCAAGCCCTGGCCGGGAAGGCGGAGGGCGGGGGCGAGCCCTCGCCAGCGATCGTCCAGGAGGCGCCGCTTCTCCGGCGTCACCGGATCGCGGAGGAGGCGCCAGGCTTGGCGCAGGGAGCGCATCGGCCTAGGACGAGTCGTTGAGCCTCCAGCTGTAGTCGTCGAACTCCAGCTCGACCTTCTTCGCGGCCTGCAAGCGCCGCGCCTTTTCGGGCGGCAGATGCTTCTGCAGGAAGGCGCGCCGGCCGCCGCCCCACTTCTCGAAGTCGTCGCCGAACCAGTCCATCACCTTGGTGGTGTGGACGATCAGGGTGTCGCCGTCCTGCTCCAGCCGCACGCCGTGCGGGCCGGCGAGGAACTTCCGCGCCTGGTCGTCGAGCTGCTGCTCGATGCGCGCGCCGACGTAGGGCTCGGGCCGGATCGGCGGGCAGCTCTCGGCGGCGCAGTTGATCGCGAAGTGGATGCGCGGGTCCTTGAAGCCGGCGCGGACCTTCTCGTTCTCGATGTCGTTGAGCGACATCTTCCCCCCCTTGACGGGGACCGAGTCCTTCTTGAACACGTTGAGGCGGATGATCGGGTCGGTCGAGAGGTCGCGGATCGACTCCACCGGGTAGTTGTCGACGACGATCCCCACCACCGAGACGTTGTACAGGTTGATCCAGTAGGCGAGCTGGTCGGGGCGCGCGAGCGCCGCGACGTCGACCTGCGCGAGCTGGGCGCGGAGGCGGTCGAGAGCCGCCTTGTCGCGCGCCTTGAGGGCCCGGTAGTTCATCCCCTTCGCGGGGTCGTAGTGCCGCCCCAGGAGCTCGGCCCAGGGGGCGTAATCCGGGGCCGCCGCGGCGGCGGGCGCGGCGAGCGCGAGGGCCGCCGCGACCGAGATTGCTGAGACGATGTTCCTCCGGGCGCCCATGACCGTAGAGTACGCGAACCAGGGCCGGCCGGATGAGGTCCGCCGGGCCGGGCCCCGGAAGGAGGGTGAGGGCATGGGCTTTCTCGGAAGATTCACGGAACCGATCTACGCGTTGCTGCGCATCGTCTCGGGGTTCCTCTTCGCCTGCCACGGCGTGCAGAAGATGTTCGGCGCGCTCGGCGGCCAGAAGGTGCCGCCGTCGGCAGGGCTGCCGTTCGTCGCCGGCGTGCTCGAGCTGGTGCTGGGGGTGCTGATCCTGATCGGCCTCTTCACCAGCCTCGCCGCGTTCCTCGCCAGCGGCGAGATGGCCGTCGCCTACTTCATGGTCCACCAGCCCAACGGCGGGCTGCCGATCCAGAACCAGGGCGAGCTCGCGGCGCTCTACTGCTTCGTCTTCCTCTACATCGCCGCGCGCGGCGCGGGAATCTGGAGCCTCGACGGATTGATGCGCCGGCGGCGCTGAGGGGCGCGGCCGCTCAGGTCGCCGCCGCCAGGCTCTCCTGGAACTTGCAGCCCTCGGCGTTGCAGAGCAGGCGGGTGCCGGCGCGCTTGGTGGTCTTTTCGAGCAGGTAGGCCGCGCCGCAGTCGGGGCAGACGCGGTCGACCGGGCGGTCCCAGAGCGCGAACTTGCATTCGGGGTAGCGGCTGCAGGAATAGAACGTCTTGCCCCGGCGCGAGCGCTTCTCGAGCATCTCGCCCTGGCCGCACTCGGGGCAGGCGACGCCGGTCGGCTTCGGCGGCTCGGGCTTGGGACCGAGCTTGCGGATGTTCTTGCACTCCGGGTAGCCGGTGCAGCCGTAGAAGGTGCCGAAGCGGCTGCGCTTGAGCTGCATCGGCCGCCCGCACTCCTCGCAAGGGGGGATCTCCTCGGCCTCCGCCGCGCCCCCGTTCGCCCCTTCGGCGCCCGCCGCGCCGCCGCCCGCCGCCCGCTCCTCCTCGACGTTCCGCGTGTACTTGCACTCCGGGTAGTTGGTGCAGGCGATGAAGGGGCCGAAGCGGCCGAAGCGCATGACCAGCGGCGAGCCGCACTCGGGGCAGCTCTCGTCGATCGGCACCCCCTCGCGCTTGACGTTGGGCATCTCCCGGCCGGCGCTCTCGAGGTCCACCGTGAACTTGCGGTCGAAGGCGGCGAGGGTCTCCTTCCAGTCGACCTTCCCCTCCTCGATCTCGTCGAGCTGCCCCTCGAGCTCGGCGGTGTAGCCCTCGTTGAGGATGTCGTTGAAGCTCGCCTGGAGGAGGCGGTTGACGATCGTGCCGAGCGGCGTCGGCCGGAAGCGCCCCTGCTCCTTCGTCGCGTACTCGCGCTCGGCGAGGGTCGAGAGGATCGAGGCGTAGGTCGAGGGGCGCCCGATGCCGTTCTCCTCGAGCGCCTTGACCAGTGTCGCCTCGGTGTAGGGCGGCGGCGGCTGGGTGAACTTCTGCTCGCTGGCGATCCCCAGCAGCTCGAGCGCCTGGCCCGCCTCGACCGCCGGCAGGCTGCCCTCCGCCTCCTCGCCGGCGCCGTTGCCGGCGTCCTCGTCGGGGGTCTCGCGGTAGACCGCGAGGTAGCCGGGGCTCTTCATCACCCGTCCCGAGGCGCGCAGGAGGTAGCGGCCGTTCTCGACGTCGATGTTGGTGACGTCGAAGACCGCCGGCAGCATCTGCGAGGCGACGAAGCGGTCCCAGATCAGCTTGTAGAGCTTGTGCTCGTCGGCCTTGAGGAAGTCGCGCACCGCGTCCGGCGGCAGGTCGAGGCTGGTCGGGCGGATCGCCTCGTGCGCGTCCTGCGCCCCCTTCTTCGAGGCGTAGAAGTTGGGGCGCTCGGGGAGCGCCGCCGGGCCGTAGATCGCGGCGATCGTCTCGCGCACCGCGGCGAGCGCCTCGTCGGCGACGCGCGTCGAGTCGGTGCGCATGTAGGTGATGAGGCCGATCGAGCCGCGGTCGCCGACCTCGCGCCCCTCGTAGAGGCCCTGCGCCAGGCTCATCGTGCGCTTGACCGAGAAGCCGAAGCGGCGCGCCGCCTCCTGCTGCAGGCGGCTGGTGATGAAGGGCGGGGCCGGGCGCTGCTTGGACTCCTTCCGCTCCACCTCGCGCACCACGAAGCGGCCGGCCTCGAGGTCGCGCACGATCGCCGCCGCCCGCTCGCCGTCGCCCACCTCCGCCTTCTTGCCGTCGATCTTGGTGAGACGGGCGCGGAAGGGCGGCGGCTCGGGCCCCTGGAGGTCGGCGCCGAGCAGCCAGTACTCCTGCGGCGCGAAGGCGTCGATCTCGGCCTGGCGGTCGCAGACCATCTTGAGCGCCACCGACTGCACGCGCCCCGCGGAGAGCCCCTGCTTGACCTTCTCCCAGAGCAGCGGCGAGAGGCGGAACCCCATCAGCCGGTCGAGGAGGCGCCGCGCCTGCTGCGCGTCGACCTTCTTGAAGTCGATGACGCCGGAGTTGGCGAGGGCGCGCAGGACGGCGTTGCGCGTGATCTCGTTGAAGGTGACGCGGCGGATGTCCTGCGCGTCCTGCTCCAGCACCTCGGCGATGTGCCAGGCGATGGCCTCGCCCTCGCGGTCGGGGTCGGGCGCGAGGTACACGGTCTCGGCGGCGCGCGCCGCCTTGCGCAGCTTCTGCACGACCTCCTTCTTGGCCGGCAGCACGGCGTAGCGCGGCTCGTAGTTCTCGCCGATGCCGAGGTCCTTCTTGACCAGGTCGCGGATGTGCCCGAGCGAAGCCTCGACCGCGTAGTCGCGGCCGAGGAACTTCTTGAGCGTCCGCGTCTTGGCGGGGCTCTCGACGATCAGCAGGTTCTTGGCCATGGCGGTGCTCTAAACGCCCGGCGCGGGTCCGTTCATTTCATTCCTGTCGCGGCGGGAGCGGCGGAGGGTATCACGGCACGCGCACGTAGAGCGGTCCCGGCAGGCGCCGCACCCAGCCGCCGAGCTCGAGCTCGAGCAGCTCGGCGAGCGCGCGCTCGACCGGGCGCCGCGCGCGCGCCGCGGCCGCTTCCGCCGCGATCTCCTCGGCCGGCGGCATCGCGGCGAGCAGCTCGCCGGCGGGTCCGGGCGGGACCCCGCGGCAGGTCTCGGCCGCGGCGTCGCCCGCCGCGCCGGCGCGCTGGGCGAGGAGCTCCGGCCAGAGCGCCTCGAGCACGTCGCGCGGATGGCGCACCAGGCAGGCGCCGTCGCGCAAGAGGCTGTTGGGGCCGAGCGCCTTCTCGTCGAAGATGCGGCCGGGCACCGCCAGCACCTCGCGCCCGAGCTCGAGCGCGTGCCGCGCCGTCAACAGCGACCCCGAGCGCGCCGCCGCCTCGACGACGAGCGTCCCCGCCGCGAGCGCCGCGATGACGCGGTTGCGCACAGGGAAGTTGCGCGCCAGCGCCGCCCAGCCGCAGGGGAACTCGCTGACCACCGCGCCGCGG
>DASUNQ010000273.1:0-15870 GCA_036277075.1 Thermoanaerobaculia bacterium | reverse complement strand
CGGGTCATCCTGATCTCCCTCGACGGCGCCGCCGCCGCCGATCTCGAGCACTACTATCGGCAGGGCGAGTTCGACGAGCTGCGGGGGTTCCGCCGCTTCTTCGAGGAGGGGCAGGTGGCGGAGGGGCTGATCCCGGTCGATCCCACGCTGACCTCGCCCAACCACGCCAGCCTCGCCACCGGCGCGCCGCCGGCGCGCACCGGCATCGTCGGCAACACCTTCCACCGCCCCGGCGACCCGGTCGGCAAGACGGTGAGCGGCTTCGACCTGCCGCTCGAGACCGAGGCGCTGTGGGAGACGGCGCGGCGGCAGGGCAAGCGCGCCGTGTCCATCACTTGGCCCCACGCCCACGGGCCGGGCTCCGGCGGCGGCCGGCGCGCCGACCGCGGCGTCCTCTACGTCAACGACCCCGAGGCCGATGCGCGCCTCGTCGAGCTCGCGCGCTCCGACTGGGGGGAGCCCGACCGCGCCTACTGGCGCGCGACCGACTCGCCTTTGCGCATGGCGCGGGTCGCCATCGAGGGGCGCGACGGTGCGCGCGTCGCGGTCAAGCTCTACGCCGCCGACGGCCGCGACGACGGCGCGGTGCGCTACGACACGATCGAGGTCTGGCCGGAGGTCGAGGACGTCCGGCCGGACGTGCTCGAGCCCGGCGGCCTCTGGGCCCAGGTCGAGCTCGACCCACACCCCCGCGGCGAGGACCAGGGGCCGGCGGTCTCCTACGCCAAGCTCCTCGAGCTCGCCCCCGACCTGGCGCGCGCCCGGATCTACTTCGGCGGCGCCTTCCGCACCCGCGCCTTCCCGCCGCCGTACCTCGAGGCGGTGCGCGGCGGCGGCCTCTCCTGGCCCGGGGCGCCGGACGACGACCTCCTCGAGGCCTTCTGGGCGGGCAAGCCCGGCATCGACCTCCCGACCTGGCTCGAGCAGGCCCAGAACCTGGCGGACTTCTACGGCCAGCTCCTGGTCGGGCTGCCGGGGTCGGACGACTGGGACCTGGCGCTGGTCTACCTGCCGCACATCGACGAGGCCGGCCACCAGCTCTACCTCGCCTCGCCGCGCCAGCCCGGCTGGAGCCGCGAGCGGATGGTCGAATTCGAGAACGCGCGCCGCGCCGTCTGGCGCATGGCGGACCGCGTGCTGGCGCAGCTCTTCGCCACCGGCGAGGCGATGGCGGACACCGCCGTCGTGGTGGTGAGCGACCACGGCATGCACCCGCTCCACTCGATGCTCGACCCGAACTTCCTGTTGCGCCGCGAGGGGCTGCAGCAGGCCGACGCCGAAGGCCGCGTCGTCGCGGCGGGGACCTCGGCCTGGGCGGCCACCTCGAGCGCCATGGCCCACGTCTACCTGACCGCGCCGGCGGAGGAGCGGGCGCCGCTCACCGAGCGGCTGCGGCGGCTCTTCGCCGACTTCGAGGTGGAGGGGGAGCGGCCGGTGGCGCGCGTCGTGACGCGCAAGGAGGCGGGGGCGATGGGGCTCGACCACCCGGCGGCCGGCGACCTCCTCCTCTTCGCCGCGCCGGGATGGCTGATGGACCGCGCCGGCGCGCGGCGCGGGGCGGCGACGGGGCCGGCGGACCACCTCGGCGCCCACGGCTATCTCAGCAGCGAGCCGCGGATGCGGGCGATCTACCTGGCGCTGGGGCCGGGGGTGGAGCGGGGCCGGATCGGGCCGGTGCGCACGACCGAGGTGGCGGGGCGGGTCGCGGCGCTCCTCGGCATCGGGCCGCCGCACCCGCTGCCCTCGATGCCGCAGCCGCCGGCGGAGCCGCCATAGCGGCATAGACAGCGGGTGCGCTCGGTGGCCGGATGGATCGTGCTGAGCGCCTCTTTCTAGGCAGCCTGGAGCGCCTCGCGGCGGGAGGTCGGGGGGCGAGGGAAGGTCTGGAGGCAAGCGTCCCGCGGGGCGAGATGAAGGTCCGGAGGCCCGGAGCAAGCGGACCGGGGCTCCGGGCAAACCTCCTCAGCGGTTGGTCAAGCGTACTTTCGTCGGGAGCAAGCGTACCGAGACCCGGTACAAGCGTACCGACGCTCGGTACAAACATACTTTCGGCTGGTACAAGCGTACCGTCGGCCGGTACATGTGTACCGTCGCCCGGTACAAGCGTACTTTCGGCCGGTACATATGTACTTTCGAGAAGTACGCTTGCCCCGGGGCCGGGGGCAAGCTTCCTTTCGCTCGGTACCAACGTACTCCTCGTCGGTACGTTTGTACCGAGCAGATTCCCGCTTGTACGGAGCACCTTCCCGCTTGCCGCGGCCTGCGGTGCGTTTGCTTCCGGGCGGTTACCGCGGCTGGAGCTGGAAGCAGAAGTCGACCAGGGCGCCGACCTCCGCGGGCGACAGGCGGTGGGCGAAGCCGGGCATCGGCCCGTAGCCCTGGGCGATGCGGCGGTGGACGAGCGCTCGCTCGCGCCGGGCGATCATCGCCGAGCGGGTGAGGTCGAGCCCGGGGTAGAGCGCGAGGTTCCGCCGGTCACCCTCGCCGCCGGCGCCGTGGCAACGGGCGCAGAAGTGCGCGTAGAGCGCCTCCGGCTCGCGCCCCTCCGGCCCCTGCGCGCAGGCGGCGAGGAGGAGGAGCGCGGCGGTCGAGAGGAGGAGGGCAGGCCGCGGCCGCATCACCGCGCCGGCTCGCGCCGGTGGACGAGCGTGGCGGTCGCCTGGTCGCGCGGCCGCACCACGATCTCGTCGACGTTGACGTGCGCGGGGCGGGTGGCGGCCCAGACGACGCAGTCGGCGATGTCCTCGGGGGTGAGCGTGTCGATCCCGCGGTAGACCGCCTGCGCCCGCTCCCTGTCGCCGAAGAAGCGGACCTGCGAGAACTCGGTCTCGACGAGGCCGGGCGCGATCTCGGTGACCCGCACCGGGCGGCCGAGGAGCTCGAGGCGGAGAGTGCGGGTCAGCGCCCGCAGCGCGTGCTTCGACGCGGTGTAGCCGGCGCCGCCGGCGTAGGTCTCGAAGCCGGCGATCGAGCCGAGGTTGACGACGTGGCCGTCCCCCGAGGCGACGAGGGCGGGCAGCAGCGCCCGCGTCATGCGCAGGACGCCGAGGACGTTGGTCTGGTACATGGCCAGCCAGCGCTCGTCGAGCGCCTCCTCGATGCGGTCGGTGCCGAAGGCGGCGCCGGCGTTGTTGACCAGGAGGTCGCACGCCGGCACCTCGGCGGCGAAGCGCTCGACGCTCACCGCGTCCGCGACGTCGAGCCGCAGCGCCCGCCCGCCGATCTCCGCGGCCAGCGGCTCCAGCCGTTCCATGCGCCGCGCCCCCACGACGACCGAGAACCCCACCCGCGCCAGCGCCCGCGCCGTCGCCGCGCCGATCCCGGCGCTCGCCCCCGTCACCACCGCCACTTTCTTGCCGTTCGTCATTGCTTTTCCCGTAAGGAGGCCACAGACGGTGCCAGGGGGCGGCGCGGGGTGCTTCCCCGGGAAGCTCTGAGCGAGCGCCTGGCAAGAAACGTCGTAGGCCCCGATCGATCTGGCGCGAAGCGAAGCGCAGGCGCGCGCCCCCCCGACGCAGTCCTCTTGGCGCGCGCCGGTTCCCGGGGAAGCACCCCGCGCCGCCCCCTCACCTCACACCTCCGCCGACGGGCACAGTTCATTCACCACGCACCGCCCGCACTCCGGCCGCCGCGCCTTGCAGACGTTGCGCCCGTGGTCGATCAGCAGATGCGACCAGAGCGTCCACTCCTCCCGCGGCACGAGCTCCATCAAGTCCAGCTCGATCTTCTCCGGGTCCGTCTCATCCGTCAGCCCGAGGCGGCGCGAGAGCCGCTGGACGTGCGTGTCCACGACCACCCCGACGTTCTTGCCGAAGGCGTTGCCCAGCACCACGTTGGCGGTCTTCCGCCCGACCCCGGGGAGCGCCCGCAGCTCCTCCATCGTCTCCGGCACCCGGCCGCCGTGCTCGGCGGCCAGCGCCTGCCCGAGGCCCTTGAGGGCGCGCGCCTTGTTGCGGAAGAAGCCGGTCGATTTGACCATCTCCTCGAGCTCTCCGAGCGGCGCCGCCGCGTAGAGCTCGGCGCTCGGGTAGCGGCGGAAGAGGGCCGGCGTCACCTCGTTGACCCGCTGGTCGGTGCACTGGGCGGAGAGGATCGTCGCCACCAGCAGCTCGAGCGGGGTGCGGTGGCGGAGCGCGGTGCGGCTGTCCGGGTACTCGGCGCGCAGGCGGGCGTCGATCTCCGCGGCCCGCCGGCGCTTGGCCTTGCGCGACTCCCGCCGCGCCTCGGCCGGCGTGATCCCGGCGCGCGCCCTCGCCCTCCGCGCGGGCACGGCTCAGTCCTTGGCGAAGGCCGCCCGCACGACCCAGTTGAAGACGCCGATCACCAGGCCGCCCAGGATCGCCGGCAGGCAGCCGTCCACCGCGAGCTGGTCGAGGAAAGCGTCGGCGAGCCAGAGGATGAGGCCGTTGATCAGCAGGTAGAAGAGGCCGAGAGTGAGGATGATGAAGGGGAACGAGAAGAACGTGACGACCGGCTTGACCAGCAGGTTGAGGAGGCCGAGGACGATGCCGGCGAGCAGGAGGTAGAGGAGGTCGCCGGTGTAGGCGATCCCCGGCACCAGGCGCGCCGCCACCCAGACGGCGACGCCGTTGGCCAGCACCTGGACGAGCGCGCGGGTCAGTTCGTCGTCTCCTCGCCGCCTCCGGCGGACGGCCAGGAGGGCAGAGCGGCGGGATCGACGCCGACCGAGCGCAGAGCGTCGCTCCAGATCCGCTCCGGGTCCGGAGCGAAGAGCAGGTCGCTGTCGACCGGGGCGGTGAGCCAGTCGTTGCGCAGGATCTCGTCGAGGAGCTGCCCCGCCCCCCAGCCGGCGTAGCCGAGGATCAGGCGCAGGCGGTCGGGGGGCCTCTCGGCGAGCGCCGAGAGGTCGCCGATGTGCTGGGTGATCGCCACCCCCGGGAGGATCCAGGAGGCGGTGTCGCCGAGCGAGGCGTCGCCGTCCGGCGTCCAGAGGACGGTGCCGAGCTGCGGCTGAACGGGGCCGCCGAAGTAGGCCACCGCCTCGTCGCGTCCGCGCCAGGAGACCTCCATCCCGGAGAGGATCTCGCTCACTTTGATGCCGGTGGGACGGTTGACGATGAAGCCGAAGCTCCCGCCCTCTTCGTGATGGGCGAGGAGCACGACGCTGCGGTGGAAGAAGGGGTCGAGGACCTGGGGCATCGCCAGCAGCAGGACAGGGGCCGTCAGCTCCGACCCGGCGCTCGACATGCGCGCATGGTACACCGCCGTCGCCCCGGCGCTAGGAGCCCGTCCCTCTGCCGAGGGACGGACGGCGCTCCTAGCCATGATCGGAGCCCGGCGCGAAGGCTTTCGCGCCTAGCGCCGCGTAGTATCTTCCAAGCATGGCCGACAGCTTCGGCAGCCACGGCGCGTTGCAGGCCGGGAGCCGTCGGGTGCGGATCGCGCGCCTGGCGGCCCTCGAGGCGCGCGGGCTGCCGGTGGCGCACCTCCCCTACGCCCTGCGCGTGCTGCTCGAGAACCTGCTGCGGCGCGAGGACGGCGTGGTGGTGACCGCCGCCGACGTCGAGGCCCTCGCCCGCTGGGACCCGGCGGCGGTCCCCGCGACCGAGATCGCCTTCATGCCGGCGCGCGTCCTGCTCCAGGACTTCACCGGCGTGCCCGCGGTCGTCGACCTCGCGGCGATGCGCGACGCCGTGGCGAAGCTCGGCGGCAGCGCCGGGCGCATCAACCCCATCCAGCCGGTCGAGCTGGTCATCGACCACTCGGTGCAGGTCGACGAGTACGGCAGCGCCGCCGCCTTCCGGATCAACGCCGAGCGCGAGCTGGCGCGCAACGGCGAGCGCTACGCCTTTTTGCGCTGGGGGCAGAAGGCCTTCGCCAACTTCCGCGTCGTGCCGCCGGACACCGGCATCGTCCATCAGGTCAATCTCGAGTATCTGGCGCGGGTGGTGATGGCGGAGGAGCACGGCGGCGAGACCTGGGCCTATCCGGACACGCTCGTCGGCACCGACTCGCACACCACGATGATCAACGGCCTCGGGGTGCTCGGCTGGGGAGTGGGAGGGATCGAGGCCGAGGCGGCGATGCTCGGCCAGCCGGTCTCGATGCTCATCCCGCAGGTCGTGGGCTTCCGCCTGACCGGCGGGCTGGCCGAGGGGGCGACCGCGACCGATCTCGTCCTCACCGTCACCGAGACGCTGCGCGCCAAGGGGGTGGTGGGGAAGTTCGTCGAGTTCTACGGGCCGGGGCTCGCCGGGCTGCCGCTCGCCGACCGCGCGACGATCGCCAACATGGCGCCCGAGTACGGCGCCACCTGCGGCATCTTCCCGGTCGACGCCGTCGCCCTGGACTACCTGCGCTTCACCGGGCGCAGCGAGGAGCAGGTGGCGCTGGTCGAGGCCTACTGCAAGGAGCAGGGGCTGTTCCACACCGAGGCGAGCCCCGAGGCGGTCTACTCGGAGACTCTGGCGCTCGACCTGGGCAGCGTCGAGCCGAGCCTCGCCGGCCCGCGGCGGCCGCAGGACCGGGTGCGCCTCTCGGAGGTCAAGCGCAGCTTCCTCGAGCAGCTCCCGGGCCTCCTCGGCGCGAAGAAAGCCGCCCCCGCGCTCCAGGTGATCCCCGCCGGCGGCGGCGCCGAGGAGGCGGCGGCCGCGGCCGGCGAGGCCGCGCCGGATCAGATCGGAGTGGCGGTGACGACCTTAGCCGAGCGCGCGGTCGAGCTGCGGCACGGGTCGGTGGTGATCGCCGCGATCACCAGCTGCACCAACACCTCGAACCCGTCGGTGATGATCGCCGCGGGCCTGCTGGCGAAGAGGGCCGTCGAGCGCGGCCTGCGCGCCCAGCCGTGGGTCAAGACCAGCCTCGCCCCGGGCTCGAAGGTGGTGACCGACTACTACGCCGAGGCCGGCCTCACGCCCTACCTCGAAGCGCTCAACTTCCACCTCGTCGGCTACGGCTGCACGACCTGCATCGGCAACAGCGGCCCGCTGCCGCCGGCGATCTCGCGCGCCATCGAGGAGGGAGGGCTGGTGGCGGTGGCGGTGCTGTCCGGCAACCGCAACTTCGAGGGGCGGATCAACTCCGACGTGCGCGCCAACTACCTCGCCTCGCCGCCGCTCGTCGTCGCCTACGCGCTCGCCGGGCGGATCGACATCGACCTCCAGAGCGAGCCGCTGGGCACCGGCGGCGACGGCCGCCCGGTCTTCCTGCGCGACATCTGGCCCACGCAGCGGGAGGTCGAGGAGACGGTGCGGCGGGCGCTGCGGCCGGAGATGTTCCGCCGCCAGTACGCCGACGTCTTCACCGGCGACGAGCGCTGGAACGCGCTGGCGGTGCCGGAGGGCGACACCTACGCCTGGGACGAGGCGTCCACCTACGTCAAGCAGCCGCCGTACTTCGTGGGCATGAAGAAGGAGCCCGCGGCGGTTCGCGACCTGCGCGGCGCGCGCGTCCTGGCGCTGGTCGGCGACAGCATCACGACCGACCACATCTCGCCGGCGGGGTCGATCAAGACCGACAGCCCGGCGGGTCGCTACCTGGTCTCGCACGGCGTCGCGCCGAAGGACTTCAACTCCTACGGCGCGCGCCGCGGCAACCACCAAGTCATGATGCGCGGCACCTTCGCCAACGTGCGGCTGCGCAACTTCCTGGTGCCGGATATCGAGGGGGGGTGGACTCTGCACCTCCCGGACGGCGAGCCGATGCCGATCTACGACGCCGCGATGCAGTACCAGAAGGAGGGGGTGCCGCTGGTGGTGATCGCCGGCAAGGAGTACGGCACCGGCTCCTCGCGCGACTGGGCGGCCAAGGGGCCGCTGCTCCTCGGCGTGCGCGCCGTCCTGGCCGAGAGCTTCGAGCGCATCCACCGCAGCAACCTGGTAGGGATGGGGGTGGTGCCGCTCGAGTTCCTCGACGGCGCCGGCGCCAAGGCGCTGGGGCTCACCGGCCGGGAGTGCGTCGACGTCGACGGCCTGGCCGCGGCGGTCGCCGGCGGGCACGCCGCCGGCGCCGAGGTGACGGTGACGGCGCGCCGCGAGAACGGCACCGCTCTCCACTTCCCGGCGCGCCTGCGCCTCGACACGCCGCAGGAGGTCCTCTACTACCGCCACGGCGGCATCCTCCACTACGTCCTGCGCCAGCTCGCGAAGGGGTAGGCGGCGGACCGACGGGTCGCGGCGGCCGCGGCCGTCGCCTGCGCCCTCGCCGCGGCGGGCGCCGCCGCTCTCCTCGCCCGCGCCGGCGGCAACCCGACCGCTCTCTTCCGGATCGGCGACACCTGGCCGCTCTCGCCGCATCTCGATCCCGCGGCGGCCGTGGTCCACCGCGGCGAGGACGGCTACGACGGCCAGTTCTACCTGACCCTGGCGCTCGATCCGCTGCTGCGCGAGCCCGGCACTCTCGCCGCGCTCGACAACCCGCGCTACCGCTGCCGCCGCATCCTCTCCCCGGCGCTGAGTTGGCTGCTCGCGCTCGGGCGCCCGCGGGCGGTGCCGTGGGCGCTGGTCGCGGTCAACCTGGCGGCCGCGGGGGGGCTCGCGGCGGCGCTCGCGGCGCTCGCCGCCGGCGCGGGCCGCTCCGCCTGGCAGGGGCTCCTGGCGCTGGCGGTCCCGGGCGTGTGGATGGCCCTCGTTCTCTCGACCGCCGACCTGCTGGGCCTCGCGCTGCTCGCGGCGGCGGTGCTCGCGGCGGTGCGGCGGCGCCGGCATCTCGCGGCGGCCTCGCTGGCGTGGGCCGCGCTGGCGCGGGAGGTCCATCTGCTGAGCCTCGCGGCGTTCTTCGCGGCCGCCCTCGCCCGGCGCGACCGGCGGGGAGCCGGGGCGTACGCGCTCGCGGCGCTGCCGGCGATGCTCTGGAACGTTTGGGTCCTGCGGACGGTCGAGGGCGGCACGGCGGGCGTGGGGCGGACGCTCGGCGCGCCGTTCGCCGCGCTCGCCGCCCGGCTCGCCGCCTGGCCGCGCGACCTCGCCGGCGCAGGCGCCGCCGAAGCGGCGAGCTTCGCGCTCTTCGTCGCGGCGGCGGCGCTGGCGGTCTGGGCGATCTCACGCGCCGGGCCCGCGCTCCGGACGCCTCTCGCCGCCGCCGTCCTCCCTTATCTGGCCCTCCTTCCCTTCGCGGGGCCTTCGCTCCTCGACTACGCGGTGAGCTACCTCCGCCCCTTTGCCGCGCTCTGGCTGCCCGCCGTAGCGGTGGTGGACGGCGGGGTCTATCGCGGGGCGCGCGCCGCGGTCCTCGGCGCGTCGGCGGCGGCGTCGGCGGCCTACCTGGCGCGCCAGCTCGGCTGGGTGTGAGGATGACGCCAAACAAAAAGCCCCGCGCCGTGGAGGGAGACGACGCGGGGGGAGGAGAGGGAGTTGATGGAGATTGTCGGAGCCACTCGCTCCGGGGACGGGCCCAACTCCCAGCAACCCTTCCCGATTCCTATAACCTACGGCAAACACACGTCATTCCAGGCCGCGAGCGTCCTCGCCGGGAGGCGCCTCGTCCGCCCGCGAGGACGTCCTCCCGGGCTGGCGGCGATCGCCGGGGTCCGCGCGCGAGGACGCCACTAGAATGCCCCTCCGGCCCATGCGGATCTTCGTCACCGGAGGCACCGGCTACATCGGGCGGGCGCTCTGCCGGCGGCTCGTCGCGGCGGGGCACGAGGTGCGCGCCCTGGTGCGACCGACGAGCGACGCCGGGCCGCTCGCGGCGCTCGGCGTCGCCACCTTCGTCGGCGACGTCGCCGACCGCCTGTCGATGCGCGAGGGGATGTCGGGCGCCGATTGGGTGGTCCACGCCGCCGCCGAGCTCGACATCCGCGCTCCGCTCGAGCGGATGCGGCGCATCAACGTCGAGGGGAGCGAGAACGCCGCCTCGCTGGCCTACAAGCTGGGGGTCGGGCGCTTCCTCTCGGTCTCTTCGATCGCCTACTTCGGCGGCAGCGGCGAGGACGGCCGGACGGCCGACGAGACCGCCGCCCCGCAGACGCCGTTCCCCACCGCCTACAGCGCCACCAAACACGCCGGCGAGCGGGCGATCCGGGAGTGGGGCAAGCGCGGCCTCCGCGTCACCACGGTCTACCCGAGCCTGGTCTACGGCCCGCCGGGCAAGCGCGAGGGGGCCAACGCGATCCTGCGGCGGGTGATCAAGGGGCGCGTGCCCGCGGTGGTGGGCGGCGACCGGCGGACGAGCTGGGTCTACCTCGACGACGTGGTCGACGGCATCGTGCGGGCAATGGAGGGCGGCGCCCCCGGACGGGACTACCTCCTGGCCGGAGAGGTCGCGGCGCTGCGCGACCTGATGCGCAAGGTCTCGACGCTCGCCGGCGTCGCGCCGCCGCGCCTCGAGCTGCCGCTGGGTCTGGTGCGCGCCGGCGTGGCGGCGAGCGCGCCGCTGTTCCGTCTCACCGGCCGCCGGCCTCCGTACGTCCCCGAGCAGCTCCGCAGCCTCGCCCGTCACTGGGCCTTCGACGACGCGCGCGCCCGCCGCGAGCTGGGATGGACGCCGCGCGGCCTCGACGCGGGTCTGCCGCCGACCGTCGAGTTCCTGAAGGCCGCCTGAGGCGGCCGCGCCGCGCGCTTGTGACACCCGTCACTTGACTCCTCTGCCGCGGCGCGGCACGATCCCGGCGCGATGCACTCGGTGTTCAAGGACTTCCAGTTCGCGGCCGCGCACGCGATCCGCGGCCACACCCGCGGCTGCGAGAACCTGCACGGCCACAACTACCGCGTGCGGGTGCACGTCGGCGCGCGCGAGCTCGACGCCCTCGGCATGGTGCTCGATTTCGCCGACCTCAAGGCCGTGGTGCAGGAGGTGCTGGGACCGTTCGACCACCGGGTGATCAACGAGGTCCCCCCCTTCGACGAGCTCAACACGACGGCCGAGCTCCTCGCCGCCTTCGTGTTCGCCGAGGTGGGGCGGCGCCTGGCTTCCGAGGAGCGGGTGCGGGTCGTCCGCGTCGAGGTCTGGGAGAACGAGACCTCCTGCGCCGTCTACGAGCCCTGAGGTAGGATCGACGGCTCGAAAACCCCGGGGCGCCGCGCTGCGTACTCCTGCGGCGCGACGATCGAAAGAGCACATGGCGAGCGACAAGACGGCGATCGACGGCCTGCGGATCGACCGCGGCGCCGAGGAGGCGACGGAGTCGCGCCGCGGGCTGTGGATCGGCCTCGCGGTGGCGGTCGTGGTGATCGCGGCGGGCCTCTGGCTCTGGCTGGGGCGCTCGCGCGCCGCCGAGGTCCGGGTCGCCGAGGCGGTCGCGGTCTCCGGCGGCACGACGGCGGGCGCCGTCCTCAACGCCTCCGGCTACGTCACCGCGCGCCGCCAGGCGACCGTCTCCTCGAAGGTCACCGGCAAGGTGATCGAGGTGCTGGTCGAGGAAGGGATGGCGGTACAAGAAGGGCAGGTGCTGGCGCGCCTCGACCCCTCGACCCCCGAGCGCACCCTGGCCTTCACGCAGGCCGAGCGCGCCTCGGCCCGGCAGGCGCTCGACGAGACCCGCGTCCGCCTGCGCGAGGCCGAGCTCAACCTGCGGCGCACGCGGCGCCTCGCCGAGGAGAAGGTCGTGTCGGAGGCGGAAGTGGACGCCGCCGAGGCCGAAGCCGATTCGCTCCGCGCCCGGCTCGACGTCGGGCGCGAGCAGGTGACGGTCGCCGATCGGGCGGTGGCGCTGCGCCGCCAGGACCTCGAGGACACCGTCATCCGGGCGCCTTTCACCGGCGTCGCCGTGTCCAAGGACGCTCAGCCGGGGGAGATGATCTCGCCGGTCTCGGCCGGCGGCGGCTTCACCCGCACCGGCATCTGCACTCTCGTCGACATGAGCTCGCTCGAGATCGAGGTGGACGTCAACGAGGCCTACATCGGCCGCGTCCGCCCGGGGCAGCCGGCCGAGGCGGTGCTCGACGCCTACCCCGAGTGGCGCATCCCGGCGCGGGTGATCATCACGGTGCCGGCGGCCGATCGCCAGAAGGCGACGGTCAAGGTCCGCCTCGGCTTCGAGCGGCTCGACCCGCGGATCCTGCCGGACATGGGGGTGAAGGTCGCGTTCCTCGGCGAGGGGCGGGAGGAGGTCGCCGCCGCCGGCAAGCCCGCCGTGCGCGTGCCGCGCGAGGCGTTGCGCGGCGACCCGGCGAACCCGGCGGTGCTCGTCCTCGACGGCGAGACGGTCGAGCGGCGGGCGGTGCGGATCGGGCCGGCGCCGGGCGAGCAGGTCGAGGTTCTCGCCGGGCTCGCCGCCGGCGAGCGGGTGGTCGTCGAGGGGCCGGTCGAGCTGGCCGACGGCGACCGGGTGAAGGTGCGGGGCCAGGAGGGGAGATGAACCTGCAATCGAATCACCGCCTGCCCCGGCAGGCGACTTCTCAGGTAGCGGAGCCCGTGGCCGGGCTCCGCAACGGCAACGGCGCGCTGGTCGAAGTCCGGGACGTGCACAAGGTCTTCCGCCGCGGCGAGGAGCGGATCGAGGTGCTCAACGGCCTCTCGCTCGACGTCGCGCCGGGGGAGTTCCTGGCCCTGATGGGTCCCTCGGGGTCGGGCAAGTCGACCCTGCTCAACCTGATCGGCGGCCTCGATCGCCCGACCCGCGGCGCGATCCGCGTCGGCGGCGAGCAGATCGACAAGATGTCGGACGGCCGGCTCGCCCGCTGGCGCGCCCGCCACGTCGGCTTCGTCTTCCAGCTCTACAACCTGCTGCCGGTGCTGACCGCCGAGCGCAACGTCGAGCTGCCGCTGCTGCTGACCAAGCTCTCGCGCGCGCAGCGGCGCCAGCACGTGCAGACCGCGCTCGGAGTCGTGGGGCTCGCCGACCGCGCCAAGCACTTCCCGCGGCAGCTCTCCGGCGGCCAGGAGCAGCGGGTGGGGATCGCGCGCGCCCTGGTCACCGATCCGACCCTCCTGCTCTGCGACGAGCCGACCGGCGACCTCGACCGCAAGGCCGGGGACGAGATCCTCGACCTCCTCCAGGCGCTCAACCGCGAGCAGGGCAAGGCCGTCATCATGGTCACCCACGACCCGCACGCCGCCGCGCGCGCCGGGCGCACCGTCTACCTCGACAAGGGCGTCCTCTCCACGGAGGCGGTGGCGTGAAGTACCTGCCGATCCTCTTCGCCAACCTGCGGCGGAGGAAGCTGCGCACCGCGTTCACCCTGCTGGTCATCGTCATCGCCTTCGTTCTCTTCGGCTTCCTCGGGGCGATCCGGCAGGCCTTCAGCATGGGGGTCGACCTGGCCGGCGCCGACCGCCTGATCACCACCCACAAGACCTCGATCATCCTCTTCCTGCCGAAGAGCTACCAGCAGCGGATCGCGCGCACGCCGGGGGTCACGCTGGTCACTCACGCGAGCTGGTTCGGGGGGATCTACCAGAACCCCAACCAGAACTTCCAGGCCATCTTCCAGGGGCCGGTCGAGCCGGCGGCGTACCTGAAGATGTATCCCGAGTTCAAGCTGCCGCGCGACCAGTTCGAGGCCTGGCTGGCCGACCGGGAGGGGGCGATCGTCGGGCGGTCGACGGCCGAGAAGTACGACTGGAAGCTGGGGCAGCGCATCCCCGTCCAGGCCACCATCTGGCGCAAGAAGGACGGCTCGCAGCTCTGGGAGTTCAACCTGCGCGGCATCTACGACGGCGAGCAGAAGGGGACCGACGCGACGCAGTTCCTCTTCCGCTACGACTACTTCGACGAGGCGCGGCAGTTCGGGCAGGGGACGGTGGGCTGGTACCTCTTGCGGATCGCCGACCCGGAGAAGGCGCCGGCCGTCGCCCGGGCCGTGGACGACCAGTTCGCCAACTCCCCCTACGAGACGAAGACGACGACCGAGAAGGCGCTCATCCAGGGGTTCGCCGACCAGATCGGCAACATCGGCCTCATCATCACCGGCATCCTGACCGCCGTCTTCTTCACCATGCTCCTGGTGGCCGGCAACACGATGGCGCAGACGGTGCGCGAGCGAACCTCGGAGCTGGCGGTGCTCAAGACGCTCGGCTTCACCAATCGCAAGGTGCTCGGGCTGGTGCTCGCCGAGTCCTGCCTGCTGGCGGTCCTCGGCGGCGGGCTCGGGCTCCTCCTCGGCTGGCTGCTGGTGTCGCGCGGCGACCCCACCGGCGGGTTCCTGCCGATCTTCTTCCTGCCGGCGAAGGACGTGGCGCTGGGCGTGGCGCTGATCTTCGCCCTGGGGCTCGCCACCGGTTTCCTGCCGGGGCTCCAGGCGATGCGGCTGCGCATCGTGGACGCTCTGCGGAGGGTGTGACGATGCACTGGCTCGAGCAGGCGTGGGCGGTCACCCGGCTGAACCTCGCGACCTTGCGCGAGCGTCGCGGCGCCGCGCTCGCCACGGTCTTCGGCGTCGCCGGCGTGGTGGCGGTCTTCGTCGCCGTCCTCTCGATCGGCGAGGGGTTCCGCCGCACCCTCGCCACCGCCGGGTCCGAGGACACCGCCCTCGTCCTCCGCTCCGGCAGCGACAGCGAGATGATGAGCGTGCTGCTGCGCGACGACGCGCAGATCATCGGCCAGGCGCCGGGGGTGGCGCGCGCGCCGCTGGCGGCGGGCGGTGCCGCCGGGGCGGCCGCCGCGCCGCTCGCCTCGGCCGAGCTGTTCGTCGTCGTCGACGTCCCCAAGCGCTCGACCGGCACCCCCGCCAACGTCCCCCTGCGCGGCGTCCAGCCCGCCGCGTTCGCCGCGCGCGACGATCTGAAGATCGTCAAGGGGCGCATGTTCGACTGGGGGAAGAACGAGGTCATCGCCGGCGAGGCCGCGGCCCGCCAGTTCGCCGTGGACGTCGGCTCGAGCATGCGCTGGGGGCAGAACGAATGGCAGGTCGTAGGGCTGTTCGCCGCCGGCGGGGCGCTCTGGGAGTCCGAGCTGTGGTGCGACGTCGGGGTGCTGCAGCCGGCCTATCGGCGGGGGAACAGCTTCCAGAGCGTGGTGGCGAAGCTCGAGTCGCCGGCCGCCTTCGACCGCTTCAAGAGCGCCCTGACGACGGACCCGCGGCTCGACGTCAAGGTCCAGCGGCAGAGCGAGTTCTACGCCGAGCAGTCGCGCGCCATGACGGCGATCATCCAGGGGCTGGGGACGAGCATCGCCGTGCTGATGGGGATCGGCGCGGTCTTCGGCGCCCTCAACACGATGTACTCGGCGGTGGCCGCACGGACGCGCGAGATCGGCACCCTGCGGGCGCTCGGCTTCGGCAACGGTCCGGTCGTCGCCTCGGTGCTGGTCGAGTCGATCGTTCTCTCGCTCCTCGGCGGCACTCTCGGCGCCCTCCTCGCCTACTTCGCCTTCGACGGCTTCCGCACCTCGACCATGAACTTCCAGACCTTCAGCCAGGTGGCCTTCGCCTTCCAGGTGACGCCGGCCCTGCTGGCCCAGGGGATCGCCTACGCGCTGGTCATGGGCCTGCTCGGCGGCCTCTTCCCGGCCATCCGCGCGGCACGCTTGCCGGTCGCGACGGCGCTGCGCGAGCTCTAGCCCGGCGCGCGCCGGCGGGCGGCGAGCGCCTCCGCCAGGCTGTCGTGAGTGTTGGGCGAGGTCGGGAAGAGCTCGACGGCGAGCCGGAAGACGCGGATCGCGGCCTCGACCTCGCCTCTTCCGAGCAGCTCGTAACCGCGGTCGTTGAGGCGCAGCTCGGTCCGCGAGTCGAGCGCTCCTGCGGCCGCCTGCGCGCGCAGGCCCGCCGCCCCGGCCGCCAGCACCCCCGCCAGCACCCGCTCGATCGCCAGCTCCGGCCTCTCGGCCTCGCGCACCAGCGGCGCGACGGCTCCTTTCCAGAGCAGCTCGGCCCGTGCCGGCCAGCCTACGGTCGCCGGGTCGTGTCGCAACTCGACGCCCGGCCTGCCGAGCCAGCGGCCGGGGCCCGCCGGCCGCAGCGCGACGTCGAAGAGCGGCTCGAAGTCCTCGGCGCGGAGACGGGCGCCTCCGGGCGTCGCCGCCAGCTCGGCGCG
>DASUNQ010000272.1:0-2148 GCA_036277075.1 Thermoanaerobaculia bacterium | reverse complement strand
CGACCTCCCCGCCTGCCTCGCCGCCGTCGGGGCGCTCGACCACCGGCCGCTCGAGCTGATCGTCGTCGACTGCGCGAGCCGCGACGGCAGCCCCGAGGTGGCGCGCGCCGCGGCTTCCGCCGACGTGCCGCTCATGGCCGTGGCGCTCGCCGACAACCGCGGCTTCTCCGGCGGCATGAACGAGGCCTTCGCCCGCACGGCGGCCCCCTACGTCCTCACCCTGAACCCCGACGCCCGCCCGCATCCGCCCTTCGTCACGCGCCTCCTGGCGCGCCTCGAAGCACCGCTGGCCGGCGGCGCCCGCGCCGGGGCGGTGGCCGGCCGGCTCCTCCGCCCCGGGCGCGAGGGGACGGTGCGGCTCGACGCCTGCGGCATGTACCTCTCGCCCGCCTGGCGCCATTTCGACCGCGGCTCCGGCGCGCTCGACCGCGGGCAGCACCCGAGGGCCGAGAGGGTCTTCGGCGCGACCGGCGCCGCCTCCCTCTTCCGCCGCGAGGCGCTCCTCGACGCGGCGGTCGAGGGCGAGGTCTTCGACCCGCGCTTCCACACCTTCCGCGAGGACGCCGAGCTCTGCTTCCGCCTACGCGAGCGCGGCTGGGAGGTGCTCTACGAGCCCGAGGCCACGGCCGAGCACCGCCGGACCGTGGTCCCCGAGCGGCGCGCCGCGCTCCCGCGCGAGGTAAACTACCACTCGCTCAAGAACCGCTACCTCCTCCGCCTCTACCACCAGACCGCGTTCAACTTCCTCTGGACTCTCCCGTTCACCCTGTCGCGCGACCTCCTCGCCCTCGCCTACGTGCTCCTCCGCGAGCGCTCGTCGCTCCCGGCGTACGCCTGGGTGTGGCGGCAGCGGCGCGCGCTCTGGCAACGACGGCGGGCGATCCAAGGACGGCGGCGGGTGCCGGCGCGGGCGATCGACGGCTGGTTCCTGCGCCGCGGGGCGCCGCTGTGACGGAGCCGCGCCCGCTGCGCGTGGCGCTCCTCGGCAGCCGCGGCATCCCGGCGCGCTACGGCGGCTACGAGACCCTGATGGAGGAGCTGGCGGCGCGGCTCGCCGCCCGCGGCTGGGACGTCACCGTCTACTGCCGCGCCCACACGACGCCGCGCGGCCTGGCGCGCCACCGCGGCGCCCGGCTCGTCGTCCTCCCGACGATCCGCACGAAGTACCTCGACACGCCGGTGCACACCCTCCTCTCCTGCCTGCACGCGACCGGCGGCGGCTACGACGCGGCGCTCCTCGTCAACTCCGCCAACGCCCTCTTCATCCCGCTCCTCCGCCTCGGCGGCGCGCCGGTCGCCCTCCACGTCGACGGCATCGAGAAGCGGCGGGCCAAGTGGGGGCCGCTCGGCCGCGCCGTCTACGCCGCCTCGGAGCGCCTCGCCTGCGTCCTGCCCGACGCCCTGGTCACCGACGCCGAGGTCATCCGCCGCCACTACCTCGACCGCTACGGGGCGGAGTCGGTCCCCATCGCCTACGGCGTCGACCTGCGCCCGCCGGCCGCGGAGGGCGCCCTCGCCCGCCTCGGCCTCCGCCCGCGCGGCTACTTCCTCTACGTCAGCCGCTTCGAGCCCGAGAACAACCCCCACCGCGTCGCCGAGGCCTACCGCGCCGCGGGCGGCGACCTCCCCCTCGTCATGGTCGGCGGCGCCCCCTACGCCGGCCGCTTCATCCGCTCCTTCACCGCCGGCGCCGACCCGCGGATCCTCTTCCCCGGCCCCCTCTACGGCGAGCCCTACCGCGAGCTCCTCGCCAACGCCCTCGCCTACGTCCACGCCACCGAGGTCGGCGGCACCCACCCCGCCCTCGTCGAAGCGATGGGCTACGGCAACACCCTGATCGTCAACGACACCCCCGAAAACCGAGAAGTCGCCGCCGAGACCGCCCTCTACTACCGCGCCCACGAGCCCGCAACCCTCGCGGCCGCCCTCGACCGAGTCCGCGCCGACCCCACCCTCGCCCGGTCCCTCGCCACCCAAGCCACCGCCCGCGCCGCCCGCCTCTACTCCTGGGACCGCGTCACCGACCAGTACGCCGAGCTCTTCAGCCGCCTGGCCGCGCGCGAACCACCCCGTTCCAACCAGGACGGTAGCGGGAGCGGGAGGGTGCGCCGCCGGGGCGCTCGTCGCAAGCGCTCGGCAACCCCCCCC
>DASUNQ010000271.1:0-6796 GCA_036277075.1 Thermoanaerobaculia bacterium | reverse complement strand
CCGAAGGGCGTCGTCGTCACGCACGGGAACCTGCTCGACAACGAGGAGGCGATCCGCGTCGCCTTCGCGCAGTCCGAGGCCTCGCTCGTGGTGGGCTGGCTCCCGCTCTACCACGACATGGGCCTGATCGGGAACGTGCTCCAGCCCCTCTACGCCGGCGCACGGGCGGTGCTGATGGCCCCGCTGTCGTTCCTCCAGCGCCCAGCGCTCTGGCTGGAGACGATCTCCCGTTACCGCGCCACCACGAGCGGCGGCCCGAACTTCGCCTACGACCTCTGCGTCCGCAAGGTCGGGGAGGCGGAGAAGGCGGCGCTCGACCTCACGAGCTGGAGCCTGGCGTTCAACGGCTCCGAGCCGGTCCGCGCCGAGACGCTCGAGCGGTTCGCGGCGGCGTTCGCTCGCTGCGGCTTCCGCCGCCAGGCGTTCTTCCCCTGCTACGGCCTCGCCGAGGCGACCCTGTTCGTGACCGGCGGCTCGCCCGCGGAGCCGCCGGTGGTGCGGGAGGTGGACGCGGCGGCGCTGGAGCGGCACCGGGTGGTCGACGCGCCGCCCGGCGCACCCGGCAGCCGCTCGCTCGTCGGATGCGGTCGCGCCGCGCCGGCGCAGGCCGTGCGCCTCATCGACCCCGAGAGCCGGCTCCCCTGCCCGCCCGCGTGGGTCGGGGAGATCTGGGTCGCGGGGCCGAGCGTGGCGGCCGGCTACTGGCGGCGCCCCGCCGAGACGGAGAGCACCTTCGGCGCCCTGCCCGCCGGCGTCGCGGGCGGCGAGGGGCCCTTCCTGCGCACCGGCGACCTCGGCTTCCTGTCGGCCGGCGAGCTGTTCGTCACCGGCCGGATCAAGGACCTGATCATCCTCCGCGGCCGCAACCACTACCCGCAGGACCTCGAGCGAACGGCCGAGGCGAGCCATCCGGCGCTGCGGCCGGGCTGCGCCGCGGCGTTTGCCGTCGACCGGGACGGCGAGGGGAGGCTGGTCCTCCTCGTCGAGGCGGAGCGCTCTTCGGCCGCCCAGGTCGCCGCCGCCGCCGAGGCGGCGCGACGCGCCGTCGCCGAGGAGCACGAGGTCGCCGTCGAGGAGGTCGTGCTCCTGCGCCGCGGCACGATCCTCAAGACGACGAGCGGCAAGATCCGCCGCGGCGCCTGCCGGGCGGCTTACCTCGCCGGCGAGCTGGCGGTCGTGGCGCGGACGGGTGGCGCCGCCGGTGCGGAGAGCGCGGCGGCGGTCACCCCGCCGGCCGGCTCCTTCCTCGCGGATCTGAGACTGGAAGCGGCCCGCGTCCTGCGGCGCGACGCCCGCGACCTCGAAGTCGAGGCGCCGCTGGTCGCCCTCGGGCTCGACTCGCTCGCCGCCGCCGAGCTGCGCAGCGCCGTCGAGGAGCGCACGGGCGCCGTGATCCCGCTCGACGCGCTGCTCGCGGGGATGACCCTGCGAGGGCTCGAAGCCGCTGTCCGCGCGGCGGCCCACGTGCCCGCCGCGGCGGCACCGGCCGCGGAGCCGGACCGCCCGGGCGAGCATCCACTCTCCGAGGGGCAGCGCGCGCTCTGGTTCCTCGACCGGCTCGACCCATCGGCCGCAGCGTGCAACCTGGCGGGCGCGGCGCGCATCGGCGAAGGTCTCGACGCCGGCGCCCTGCGGCGCGCCCTCGCGCGCCTCGCCGAGCGCCACCCGGCGCTCCGCACCACCTTCGAGGCGCGGAGCGGCGAGCCGGTGCGCCGGGTGCACTCCCGCCTCGAGCCGGACTTCGCCGTCGCCGTCGCGGAGTCGACCGCGCTCGGCCCCCTCCTCGTCCAGGAGGCCTACCGCCCCTTCGACCTCGAGCGCGGCCCGCTGCTGCGGGTGCGGGTGTGGACGCTCCCGGACGGCGAGGCCGCGCTCCTCCTGGCCCTCCACCACCTGGTCGTGGACTTCGCGTCGGCCGCCGTTCTCGTGCGCGACCTCGCGGCACTCTACGCGCAGGAGCGCGGCGGCCCGCCGGCGCGCCTCCCGCTCCCGGGCCCTGGCTACACGGCCTGGCTGCGGCGCCAGGAGGAGGCGCTGGCGGGTCCCCGCGGCGAGCGGCTCCGCGCCTGGTGGCACGAGCGTCTGGCCGGCGAGCTGCCGGTGCTCGACCTGCCCGCGGATCGTCCGCGGACCGCGGCGCGGAGCTGGCGCGGCCTCGTCCGCACGGTCCGGGTCGACGGCGCGGCCGGCGCGCTGCGCGCCGTGGCGCGGGCGCAAGGGGTCACCGTTTATGCCGCGCTCCTCGCCGGCCTCCAGTCCGTGCTCCACCGCTGGACCGGCGAGCGCGAGGCGCTGGTCGGGGCGCCGGCCGCGCGACGCGGCGGGCACCAATGGGACGGCGAGGTGGGCTACTTCGTCCATCCGGTGCCCCTCCGCCTGCGGCTCGACGGCGAGCCCTCCTTCGCCGCGCTGGCGGCGGCGGCCGGGGCCGTCGCGATCGAGGCCTTCGAGCACGCCGACTACCCCTTGCCGCGCCTGGTGCGCGAGCTGCCCCTCGACCGCGACGCCGGCCGCTCCCTCGTCCGCGCGATGCTCGTTCTCCAGCCGGCGCGGAGCCCCGAGGAGCGCGCCCTCGCCCCCTTCGCCCTCGGCGAGGCGGGAGCGCGGGCGGAGCTCGGCGGCCTGAGGCTCGAATCGCTCCCGCTGCCGGAGAGCCGCGCCCAGCTCGACTTGACGCTGATGGCCGCCGAGGTCGAGGACGGCGGGCTCGCCCTCTCCCTCCAGCTCGACGCCGACCTCTTCGACCCCGCCACCGCCGACCGTTTCCTGGGCCACCTCGCCACCTTCCTGCGCGCGGCGGCGGCCGAGCCCGACCACCCGGTGGCGGCGATCGAGGTCCTCTCCGCGACGGAGCGCCGGCAGATCGCCGCGTGGAGCGCCGCTCCGGAGCTGGCGCCGTCGCACCTCTGCCTGCACGAGCTGATCGCGGAGCAGGCGGCGCGCACGCCGGAGGCCACGGCCCTGGTGCACGGCGACACCCGGCTGACCTACGGCGAGCTCCGGGAGCGGGCGGAACGGCTCGCGGAGCGGCTGCGGCGGCTCGGCGTCGGGCCCGAGGTCCGGGTGGCGGTCGCCGCCGGCCGCACGCCGGAGCTCGTCGTGGGCCTGCTGGCGGTGCTCGAGGCCGGCGGCGCCTACGTCCCGCTCGACCCCGCCTACCCGGTCGAGCGCCTCGCTTATCTGCTGGCCGATTCGGGCGCCGCGCTGCTGCTCGCCGACGGGGCGGCCGGCGAGCGATTCGCCGCGACGGACCTGCCACGCCTGCGGCTGGACCTGCCGCTGGAGGGCGCCGAGGCGGCCGAAGCGCCTGCCGCGACGCAACGCCGGGCGGCGCCGGAGAACCTCGCGTACCTGATCTACACCTCGGGCTCGACCGGCCGGCCCAAGGCGGTCGCGATCGAGCACCGCAGCGCGGTCGCCCTGGCGCGCTGGTCGTCCGCCGCCTTCTCGCCGCGCGAGCTGGACGGCGTGCTGGCCGCCACCTCGGTCGGCTTCGACCTCTCGGTCTTCGAGCTCTTCGTGCCGCTCTGCTGGGGCGGCCGGGTGATCCTCTGCGGCAGCGCTCTCGACCTGCCGGAGGTGCCCCCGGCGGCGGCCGTCCGCCTGGTGAACACGGTCCCCTCGGCGATCGCCGAGCTGCTGCGGGCCGGGAGCCTTCCCGCGGGCATCGAGACGGTAAACCTCGCGGGCGAGCCGCTCCGCCGCGAGCTGGTGCGCGCGCTCTTCGCGGCCGGCGTCCGCCGCGTGGTCAACCTCTACGGCCCGTCGGAGGACACGACCTACTCGACGATCGGCGAGCAGCAGCGCGAGGCCGACGGGGAGCCGCCGATCGGTCGGCCGATCGCCGGCACCCGCGCCCGGGTGCTCGACGCGGGGATGCGGCCGGTGCCCGCCGGGGTCGCCGGCGAGCTGTACCTGGGCGGCGCCGGGCTCGCGCGCGGCTACCTCGGGCGGCCGGACCGCACCGCGGAGCGGTTCGTCCCCAGCCCTTTCGCGGAGGACGGCGCCGGCGCACGCCTCTACCGCACCGGCGACCGCGCGCGCTGGCGGCCGGACGGTGAGCTGGTCTTCCTCGGCCGCTGGGACCACCAGGTCAAGATCCGCGGCTTCCGGATCGAGCCCGGGGAGATCGAGAGCGCTCTCGCGACGCACCCCGAGGTCGAGCAGGCGGTGGTGCTGGCGCTGGGAGAGGAGGCCGAGCGCCGCCTCGTCGCCTACGTCGCCGCCCCGCGCCCGCTCGACCTGCGCTCCCATCTCGCCGAGCGCCTACCGGAGCACATGGTCCCTTCGGCCTTCGTCTTCCTCGACGCGCTGCCGCTCACCCCGAACGGCAAGGTGGACCGCAAGGCGCTCGCGGGCCTGGCTCCGGGAGCGCCGGAGCGAGCCGCGCCGCAGCCGCCGCGCACGCCCGTCGAAGCGGCGCTCGCGGCGATCTGGGAGGAGGTGCTGGGGCTCGCCGGCGTGGGCGTCCACGACGACTTCTTCGCGCTCGGTGGGCACTCGCTCCTCGCGGTGCGGGTGCAGGCACGGGTGCGGGAGCGCCTCGGGGTCGACCTGCCGCTGCCGGCCGTCTTCCGCGCCCCGACGGTGGCGCGCTTCGCGCGCCTCGCGGCGGAGGCGTCCCTCTGGCATCTCCCGCCGCCGGCGCCGCAGCCCCGGAGCGGGGCGCCGTTCCCCCTCTCCTTCGCGCAGGAGCGGATGTGGCTCCTCCACCGCCTCGACCCGGCTTCCCCCGCCTACCACGTCGCCGGCGAGGTCCGGCTGGCGGGTCCCCTCGATCCGACCGCCCTCGCCGCGGCCCTCCGCGACCTGGCGCGCTGCCACGAGGCGCTGCGCACCCGCTTCCACGAGACCGCCCGCGGCCCGGTCCAGGAGGTCGTCGCCCGCCTCGCGCTGCAGCTGCCGTTCGCGGACCTCTCGGCGCTGGCACCCGCGGCGCGCGCCGCGGAGGCGGAGCGCGTCGCCCGCGAAGGGGCCCGGCGGACGTTCGACCTCGCCGCGGGGGCACCGGTCCGGGCCGCGGTCCTCCGGCTGGACGAACGCGAGCACCGCCTGCTCCTCACCTTTCACCACATCGCCGCCGACGAGGCCTCGCTCGGCATCCTGGCGCGGGACCTCGCCGCCTCCTACGACGCCCTCTCCCGCGGCCGCCCCTCGCCGCTCGCGCCGCCGCCGCTCCAGATCGCCGACGTGGCCGTCTGGCAGCGCGAGCGGATGCGTGGCGACCTGCTCGAGGCGCGCCTGGCCTGGTGGGAGCAGCGGCTCGCCGGCATGCCGCTCCTCGCGCTGCCGGCCGACCGCCCGGCCCCCAGCGGCCCGAGCCCCTGCGGCGGCTCCGTCTCGATCCTGCTGCCGGAGGCGGCCGCCGCCCCTCTGGCGGCGCTCGGCAGGAGCTCGGGGGCGACGCTTTTCATGGTCCTCCTCGCCGGCTTCCAGGCGTTCCTCGCGCGGCTCTCGAGCGCGGTGGACTTCGCGGTCGGCGCCCCGTTCGCCAACCGCGATCGGCGGGAGCTGGAGGAGGTCGTCGGCCCGCTGCTCGAGACCCTCGTCCTGCGCGCCGATCTCGCCGGAGACCCGACCTTCCGCGAGCTGCTGGCGCGAGTGCGCGAGGCGACCCTCGCCGCCCACGAGCGGGCCGACCTCCCCTTCGCGCGGCTCCTCGAGCGCCTGCGGCCGGAGCGCGGCGCCGCCGAGGACCCGCTCTTCGACGTGCTGTGCGTGCTCCACCGGCCGCCCCGCCCGCTGCGCGCCGGCGACCTCGCGCTCGACCCGCGGCCGGTCCCCACCGGGGCCGCCAAGTTCGCCCTGTCGCTGTACGCGGTGGAGCGGGAGGAGGGGATCGGGCTCGAGCTGGAGTACGCGGCGGCGCGGTGGGACGGCGCGACGGCGGCGCGTCTCCTCGACGGCTTCGCCGCCCTCCTCGCCACGGCCGCGACCGATCCCGACCTGCGGCTGTCAGCGCTTCCGGCCGTGGCCGGCGCGGAGCGGCGGGCGACCCTCGGCGCGCCGGCGCTCGCGCCCGCCGCTCCCCGGCGCGCCCCCGAGGCGCCGCGGACACCGGTCGAAGAGCTGCTGGGCGGGATCTGGGAGGACCTCCTCGGGAGTGAGCGCCCCGGCCTCCACGACGACTTCTTCGCCCTCGGCGGTCAGTCGCTCCTCGCCGCGCGCGTCGTGTCGCGGCTGCGCGCCGCCCTCGGGGTCGAGCTGCCGCTGCGGACGCTCTTCGAGGCACGCACCCTGGCGGCCCTCGCGACGCGCGTCGAAGCCACCCTCCAGCGCGGCGACACCGCGCCCGAGCCGCCGCTCGTTGCCGGGTCCGCGGAAGCCCGGGCGGGAGGGCTCCCCCTCTCCTTCGGCCAGGAGCGGCTCTGGTTCCTCGACCGGCTCGACCCCGGCAGCCCGGTCTACAACATGCCGGCGGCGGTCCGCCTGAGCGGGTCGCTGGAGCCGGATGCGTTGCGCGCGGCGATCGCGGGGATCGCCGCTCGCCACGAGGTGCTGCGCGCCGCCTTCCCGGCGCCCGCGGGGCAGCCGGTGCAGCGCGCCTCCCCTTCGCCCGCTCTGCGACTGACGGTGGCGGACCTTTCCGGGCTCGCCCCGAACGGGCGGAGCAGCGAGGCGCTGCGGCTCGCCGCCGCCGAAGCGCTGCGCCCGTTCGATCTGGAGATCGGGCCGCCGCTCCGCGCCCGGCTCCTGCGGCTCGGCGACGGCGAGCACGTCCTCCTGGTCACCGTCCACCACATCGTCTTCGACGGCTGGTCGCTCGGAGTGTTCCTGCGCGAGCTGGCGGCGCTCT
>DASUNQ010000270.1:0-31257 GCA_036277075.1 Thermoanaerobaculia bacterium | reverse complement strand
GCGCGCGCCGGCGCGCTGGCCGGCCTGGGTCGCGGCGCGCAGCGCGCCGGCCAAGGCGGCGCGCGAGGCCTCGCCCGCGCTGTACGCCCTCCCGGACGGCTCTCCCACCCTCGCCGCGGCCGCCGCCGAAGGGGACCGCGGCGTCCTCGCGCTGCCCGCCGGCGACCTCGACAAGAGCCTGCGCCGGCGGGGCGACTTCTGGGTCGAGGTGACGGTGCCGGAGGAGGGGGAGGGCTCCGACGTCGTCAGCGTCCAGGTCGGCGACCGCGAGCTCCCGCTCCAGTGGTCGGCGAAGGGGCTGCGCTCGGGCGAGGCGCAACGCTTCTTCGGCGCCGCGGACGGCGCGAGCTGGTCGGAGCGGCCGATCCTCTGGTGGGGGGAGGCGAGCGGGCCGCTGGTCGACCTCGCCCGCGGCGTCGCTCTCCCCCGCTACGCCGGGGTCACGCTCAACGCCACGCCGCGCATGGTGCAGCGCCACCTCCTCTCGGGCTCCGCCGAGGTCGACGCCGCCGCCTGGGCGATCCTCCTGGCGCTCGGCGCGCTCCTCCTCAACGTCTACGCCGTCGCCGCGATCATGGCGGTCTTCATGATCGTCGGGCTGTCGCGGGCGGTGAACCGGCTCTCCCGCGCCACCGCCGCGGTGCGCCGCGGCGACTTCTCGGTGCGCATCCCGGCGAAGCGGCGCGACCAGATCGGCGACCTCCAGCGCTCCTTCAACCTGATGACCGCCAACCTCGAGGCGCTGGTCGCCACCTCGGCGCAGAAAGAGGTGCTCGAGAAGGAGCTGGCGATCGCCCGCGAGCTGCAGCAGAGCCTCATCCCGCACGACCTGCCGAGCCACGAAGGGGTCGAGTTCGCCACCCTCTTCGAGCCCAGCGCGGCGATCGGCGGCGACTACTTCGACATCCTCTCGCTCGGCGAGCGGCAGCTCGCGGTGATCGTCGCCGACGTCTCCGGCCACGGCCTGTCGACCGGCCTGCGGATGGCGATGCTCAAGGCCGCCTTGCTGATCCTGATCGAGCAGGAGCGCGACCCGGAGGACATCCTCCGCCGCCTCGACGGGATGGTGCGGGCCGACCCCGAGGGACGGGTCTTCGTCACCGCCACCCTGTCGCGCGTCGACCTGGCGGGGGGAAGGATCGAGATCGTCAACGCCGGCCATCCGCCGACCTACGTCGTGCGCGGCGGCCGGGTCGAAGAGGTGCTCCTGCCCGGCTCGCCGCTCGGCGGCCTGGGCACGACGTACGGGCGGAGGACGCTGGAGCTCGAGCGCGGCGACCTCGTCGTCTGGCTCTCGGACGGGCTGATCGAGGCCATCGGCCCCGACGGCACCCCCTTCGGCTACGACCGGGTGATCGCCGCCCTCGCCGGTCCCGCGCCGACCGCGGCGGTCCTGCGCGACCGCCTCCTCGCCGCCGTCGAGCGGCACGCCGCGGGCGTCCCGACGCAGGACGACCGGACGCTCGTGGTGATGCGCTACGGAGGAGAGCTGGCGCCGATCGCCCCCAGCCCGGCGGCATAGGAGCCCTTCGCGACCAAAGCCGGCCGGCCGGAGAGCCCCCCTCCCCCGCGAACAGCGGGGGAGGGCCGGGGAGGGGGTATCGAAGTCAATGCAGTAAGCCCGCCGCGGCGCCAGCGCCGGCGTGACCTCACGGCCCGCAGAGACTTCGGCGTTCCGAGATGTTCTAAGCCTTGGGCTGCTCGAGCCCAAGCGTCCCGAAGATCCGCCGCACGTACTCACGCGTTTCGCGGTACGGCGGCACCCCCTTATAGCGCTCGACCGCCCCTTCGCCGGCGTTGTAGGCGGCGAGGACGCGCGGCAGGTCGTTGGGGAAGCGGTCCATCAGCCAGCGCAGATAGGCGATCCCCGCCTCCAGGTTGCGCTCGGGGTGAAACAGCTCCTTGGTCTCGACGCCGAAGCGGCGGGCGGTCGCCGGCATGAGCTGCATCAGCCCGCGCGCCCCCTTGTGGGAGACCGCCCTGGGCCGGAAGGCCGACTCGGCGCGGATCAGCGCCGCAACGATCTGCGGGTTGACGCCGTGCTTGCGGGCGGCGGCCACGATGAGGTCGGCGTAGGGGGTCTCCGCCGGCACTTCCTGCCCCTCCTGGAAGAGGAGCGCCAGACCCGCCTCGGCGGCGGCCGAGGCCTCCGGCGCCGGCTCCGGCACGGGGAGGACCTCGTCGTCGACGATGTGAGCGACGCGGGCGAGCGGCAGGGTCATCCGCCCGCCGGAGAGCAGGACGAGCCGGACCTGCTCGCCGGCCACCTCGTAGCCCTTGACCTTGAGCACTTGACCCCCACCCAGGACCACCAGCTCGGCCGCGGCCGGGCGCGGCAGGGCCGCCCCGGCGAGCAGAGCGAGGAGTGCGAGCGGCGAGAGGAGCTTACGCGGCATTCTCTACGTCGATTCTACGGGACGGCCGGGGCCGCCGCCTAGGGGAAGCGTCAGGCAATCCCAACGCCCTGGAGACGGCCGGAATTCCGGCCCTCCAGCTCAGGACCGCGGGTGGAACCGGTCGTAGAGGCTGCGCAGCCGCTGCTGGTGGACGTGGGTGTAGATCTGGGTCGTCGAGATGTCGGCGTGGCCGAGCATCATCTGGACCGCCCGCAGGTCGGCGCCGTGCTCGAGCAGGTGGGTGGCGAAGCTGTGGCGCAGGACGTGCGGCGAGACGTCGCGCACGCCGGCCCTCCGGGCGTGGGCGCGGAGCCCCTTCCAGAAGCCCTGGCGGGTCATCGGCCCGCCCAGCCGGGAGAGGAAGACCGCGCCGGAGCGCCCGCCGCCGGCGAGGACCGGGCGGGCCTCGCGCAGGTACCGCCCCACCCAGGCCTCGGCCTGCTCGCCGACCGGCACGATCCGCTCCTTGCTCCCCTTGCCGTAGGCGACCAGGAAGCCGGCGTCGAGCCGGAGCTGCGGCAGGACGAGGCTCACCAGCTCGGAGACCCGCAGGCCGGCGGCGTAGAGCAGCTCGAGCATGGCGCGGTCGCGCAGCCCCTGCGGCGTCGCCGGGTCGGGCGCGGCGAGGAGAGCCTCCACCTCGCTCTCCGAGAGCACCCGCGGCAGCGGCCGCCAGAGCTTTGGCGGCAGCAGGTTGACCGCCGGGTTGTCGGCGCGTCCGCCGCTCTCGACCTGCTGCTCGTAGAAGACGCGCACCGCCGAGAGCGCCCGCGCGATCGAGCGCGGCGCGAGCCCGCTGCGGCGCAGCTCCCGCAGGTGCGCCGCGAGCGCCTGCGCGTCGGCGGTCAGCAGGTCGCCGCCGCGGCGCGCCAGCCAGTCGCCCAGGCGCCGCAGGTCCCGCCCGTAGGCCGCCGTGGTGTGCGGCGAGAGCCCGCGCTCGACGGCGAGGTGATCAAGCCAGCGCTGGAGCTCCCGCTTCCAGGGGGGGATGGACGCAGCCACGAGCGGCATTCTCGCCCTGACCGCCTCCGCCCGTGAAGCGAGGAGCTGCGGCCGTGAAGCGAGGAGCCCCAGGCGCGAAACCAGTCGTTCCAGGCTCGAAACCAGTCGTTCCGGGCGCGAAGCGAGTAGATCGAGGACCGCTGCGAGTAGATCCAGGACCGCTGCGAGTCGCTTGCGGCGCGAAGCGAGTAGATCCAGGACCGCAGCGAGTAGACCCAGGACCGCAGCGAGTAGATCCAGGACCGCAGCGAGTAGCTTTCGGCGCGAAGCGAGTAGATCCGGGCGCGAATGCGGCTACGCACCCACCTCCACCCCCCGCTCCCGGCAGATGGCGAGGATCTCCGCCTCCTCGAGCACCCGGTCCGAGTCCTTGGCGCGCTGGAAGACCGCGCGGACCAGCTCGACCTCCGGCTCGATCCCGCGCTCGCGCAGCCAGCAGACGACGTTCGACTCGCCACTCATCGGCCCGACCTCGATGACCTGGCGGCGGCCGATCAGGCTCGCCGGCACCGAGGAGTAGACCCGGTCGGCCAGCCAGTCCTCCCCGCGCTGGCGCGCCTTGACGATCGCCGCGGCGTGGACGCCGGTGGCGGTGCGGAAGGCGTCGCGGCCCAGGACCGGATAGTTGTGCGGCATCGGCACGCCGGTCGCCTCCGAGACGACCCGGCAGTAGGCGGGCAGCGCCGAGAGGTCGCGGTCGCTCCAGCCGAGGAGCTGCATATTGACCAGGAGCTGGTCTATCGGGCAGTTCCCCACCCGCTCGCCGATTCCGAGCGCCGTGCCGTGGAGGCGGTCGGCGCCGGCCTCGGCGGCGGCCAAGGCGTTGATCACCGACAGGCCGCGGTCCTCGTGACCGTGCCAGTCGACCTTGACCTCCTCGCCGGTGGCGTCCACCACCTCGCGCACGAAGCAGACGACGTTGCGCGCCCCGTTGGGGGTGGCGTGCCCGACCGTGTCGGCGACGCAGACCCGCCGCGCCCCGGCCTCGACCGCCACCGTGTAGAGGCGCCGCAGGTCCGCGGGCGCGGCGCGCGTCGTGTCCTCGGTCACGAACATCACCGGCAGCCCCTCGCGCGCCGCGAAGGAGACCGCTTCCTCGACGAGGCGCAGCATGCGCTCGAGGTCCCACCCCTCGGCGTACTGGCGGATCGGCGAGGAGCCGATGAAGCAGGAGGCCTCGATCGCGATCCCCACCCGCTGGGAGATCTCGACGATCGGCCGCACGTCGGCGAGCACGGTGCGGGCGGCGCAGTTCGGGGCGATCGGCAGGCGCGCCGCGACGATCTCGCGCGCCAGGGCCTCGACCTGCCGCACGACGTGCGGCCCGGCGCCGGGCAGGCCGATGTCCGCCGACTCGATCCCGAGCTCGGCGATCTTGTGCAGGATCCGCAGCTTGTGGTCGAGCGAGGGGGAGCGGACGGAGGGGGACTGCAGCCCGTCGCGCAGCGTCTCGTCGTCGAGCTCGACCCGCCCGCGCACCGGCCGCATGTCCGGCCCGGCGGCGACGTTCCAGTCGTGGATGAGCTCGGACTCGGCGGGTCGCATCGGTCCAGGATGTTACCGCGCCGCGACCGCCCCGCTGACGGCCCGCGCCAGCAGGTCTCCGACCTGGGAGGTCGTGAGCGTCCCGCCGAGGTCGGCGGTCGTCCGCCCCTCGCGCAGACTCTGCGCCACGGCGCGCTCGACTTCCGCCGCCGCCTCGGCGTGCCCGAGGGTCTCGAGCATCAGCGCCGCCGAGAGCACCGCCCCCACCGGGTTGGCGCGCCCGGTGCCGGCGTGCTTCGGCGCCGAGCCGTGGACCGGCTCGAACATCGAGGTGCGGCCGGGGTGGAGGTTGGCGGAGGCGGCGAGCCCGAGCCCCCCCTGGAGCGCGGCGCCGAGGTCGGTGACGATGTCGCCGAACATGTTGTTGGTGACGATGACCTCGAACTGCTCGGGCTTGAGCACCATCTGCATGACGAGGGCGTCGACGAAGAGGTGCCGCGCCTCGATGCCGGGGTGCTCCGCCGCCACCTCGGCGAAGACCCGCTGCCAGAGCTCGTGCGCATGGCGCATGACGTTCGACTTGTCGGCCATCACCACCGAACCGCGGCCGTGCGACGCCGCGTACTCGAAGGCGGCGCGGATGATCCGCTCCACCCCCTTGCGGGTGTGGATCTCCTCCTGCACCGCGATCTCGTCCGCCGAGCCGCGCTTGAACTGGCCGCCCACCCCGACGTAGGCGCCCTCGGTGTTCTCGCGGAAGACGACGAAGTCGACGTCCTCCTCGCGCTTGCCCTTGAGCGGGCAGAAACGGGCGTCGTAGAGCTTGACCGGACGGAAGTTGATGTAGAGGTCGAGGCCGAAGCGGATGCCGAGCAGGATGTCGGCCGCGTGCTTCATGTCCGGCACCCGCGGGTCGCCGTAGGCGCCGATCAGGATGGCGGCGTAGCGGTCGCGGAGGTCGTCGAGGGCCCCCGGCGGCATGCTCTCGCCGGTCGCGAGATAGCGGTCGGCATCCCACGGCAGGTGCACCAGCTCGAGCGGCAGCTCCCAGACCTCCGCCGCCGCCTCCAGCACCTTGACCGCCTCGGCGGTGACGTCCTTGCCGATGCCGTCGCCGGGCAGGACCGCGATCCGCTGCGGCCGCCGGTCGCGCGGATCGACAGGGATCATGCGGGGATGCTAGCAGGGCGCCGAGCGATCGGAGAAGGCAGGTGGGTATGATCGCCGGCATGGCGCATGAGATCGACGAGGTCCTGCTCAGGCCGGGGGACTCCGTCCACTTCACGGACCGGGACCAGCTGCTGGAGACCCTCAACCGTCTCGATCAGCCGGTTCCCGCGAGACACGAGGGGAGGACGAAGGACCATCGGGAACACTTCTGCATGCTGCGCTACCTTCGGTACGTCGCCAGAGCGGATCTCCTCCCGCTGCCAGTGACGCTGAGAAGACCACGCAAAGGGAAAGATCCCCCAGATTTCGTGCTGGAGTGGCCCGATGGCCAGAAGGAGACCTTCGAGCTGACCGAGGGCTCCACTCGGGAGTATCAGAAGCTGCTCTCCGCGACGAGCAGGGAAAGGGATCGCCTGATCCTGCCCGTCGACATCAACACGCCGGAAGGCGACGCTGCTCGACTCTGGGCGACGACGTTGTTTGCCGCTTTCCTCAAGAAGGCCGAGGGCCTCGATCAGGGCCGCTTCGATCTGGACCATCTCGTCATCTACGACCTGACGGGCCTAGGCCTGCTGGTTCCCCTAGAGGACGGTGGGCCCATCCTGCGGCGCAGGTTCCAGGACTGGTATGCCGAGGAGAAGCCGACGCGGCGGTTCGGGCGTGTCTCGGTCCTCCGAGACCTGGCGCTGCTCCTCGACATCGAAGGCGACGGGCGAATCCTCGAGGGCAGGTCCCCGTCCTTCCAGCTCCCCGTGATCCGCGCCCTCGACGAGAAGGATCTGAGGAGGCGCCTGCGCGAGATCGACCGCTACCTCCGCGAGAACTCCATCCGCCACCTGAAGGCGTTCGGCTCGATCCTGAGAGACAGAACCGACCGGCGCGAGGACAGCGACCTAGACCTCCTAGTGGAGTTCGAGCCCTCAGCGCGCGTGACGCTGCTGGACATGGCCCGAATGGAGCGCGAGCTGGGGGAGTTGATTGGGTTCAAGGTCGACCTCCGGACGGCCGGGGACTTGAGCCGCTATTTCAGAGCGCAGGTCCTGCGCGAGGCGGTGGAGCTCGGTGCTTCCCGAGAGTGACAGGATCCGCCTGCAGCACATGCTCGATGCCGCCCGGAAGGCGGTGCGCATCTGCGCCGGACGCACTCGCGCGGGTCTCGAGGATGAGGACGACCCGCTCGTCGATGCGCTGGTACGCCTCGTCACGCTGATCGGCGAGGCGGCTCGAAAGGTGAGTCCAGAGACCCGCTCGGCGGTCGGCGTTGTTCCTTGGCCGGACATCGTCGGCATGCGAAATCGGCTGATCCACGACTACTTCGACATCGACCTGGACATCCTCTGGGCAACGGTTCAGGACAGCCTACCTCCCTTGATCCTGTCGTTGGAGCGCGCTCTCGCGGACGAGTAGAGCTTTAGAGGCACGCCGCACTGCGCCGCGAGGCGGCGGGGTGCGGCACCGTCGGGGGCAACGCCACCTTGGGAACGAGGCCGAGCTCCAGCTCGAAGGGGATCTCGGGGCAGAGCCAGGCCGAATGGAGCGGCGGCCAGCCGTCGGCGCCGGCCAGGGGCAGGAGGGTGGACAGGAGGCCATCGGCGAGCACCTCGGCGCGCATCGGCCAGACCGCGGGCAGCTCGGCGGCCTTGCGGGTCTGCATGCGGCGGAGGCCGCCGCGCCCGTCGGCGTAGCCGCGCTGCCGGTTGCGGAAGTAGTCGACAGCGCGCTCCCAGGGACCGAGACGCGGCCCCTCCCCCACCGCCGGGCTGCCCGGCCAGGCCTCCACCTCGAGCGACTCGCCGCACTTGACCGACCAGCGCCAGCGGCCGTTCCCCTGCTCGCGCGACGGGCGGGGAAAATCGAGCCGCGCCCGCGCCGCCGGCTGGTGCGAGACCAGGCGCACGCCGGGCACCATCCAGGCGGGCATCAGCATGCGGCGGAAGAGGACCGAGGGCACCGAGGCGCCGTCGAGCACGTAGAGACGCAGGTTGAGCTGCGGATACGAAAGGTGGAGGCCGGGGATGCCGCCGACGTGGATCCCCTCCTGGTGGAAGAGCAGCGCCGAAGCGAACACCCAGTCGCCGCCGCGCCAGGCGTGCCGCTCGTAGCGCAGCGGCGGCGGCGGCGGGGGCAGCGCCGCGGCCGGCAGCGCCCAGTTCAGGTACAGGCAGTCCCGCACGATGGTCCGCAGCAGCATAGCGTCGGCCCGCCGGAGAAACATAGCGTGGAGGCCGGAGGGGGGCAACTGCTAGAGTCCTCCGGCCCATGAATCCTACGGAGGCCCCTCCGACCATGACACGAAACGCAGCGCTCGGCACGGCGGCCGTGGCCGCCGTCCTGACGATCCTCGCTCTCTCCCAGGCGCCCCTCCTCGCCAACGGCGGCACGGCCCCCGCGCTCACCTCCCCCGCCGCCGAGCAGGCGGCGCAGGAGATCGACGAGGAGACGCTGCGCGGCCCGATCCGCTTCCTTTCCCACGACCTGCTCGAGGGGCGGGGCCCGGCGAGCCGCGGGGACCAGCTCACCCAGGAGTACCTGGCGGCGACCCTGGAGCAGATGGGCCTCGCCCCCGGCGGCGAGAACGGCAGCTATCTGCAGCGCTTCGACATCGTCGGCATCACCGGCGAGGTGCCGGAGACCTGGAGCTTCCGCAAGGGGGAGCAGACCCTCGACTTGAAGCGCTGGGACCAGTTCATCGCGGCGAGCGGCGTGCAGGAGCCGGCGGCGCGGATCGACGGCGCCGAGGTCGTCTTCGTCGGCTACGGCATTCAGGCGCCGGAGTACCAGTGGGACGACTTCAAGGGGGCGGACCTCAAGGGCAAGGTCCTGCTGATGCTCAACAACGACCCGGACTGGGACCCGCAGCTCTTCGAAGGCACGCGCCGGCTCTACTACGGGCGCTGGACCTACAAGTACGAGAGCGCGGCGCGGCAGGGGGCGGCGGGGGCGATCATCGTCCATACGACGCCATCGGCCGGCTATCCCTGGCAGGTCGTCCAGACCTCCTGGAGCGGCGAGCAGTTCGAGCTGCCCGCCGAGGGGGAGCCGCGCGTCCAGGTCGCGGCTTGGGCGACGGAAGAGGCCGCGGGGCAGCTCGCGCGGCTCGGCGGGCAGGACCTGGCGGCGCTCGTCGAGAAGGCGCGCAGCCGCGACTTCCGGCCGGTGCCGCTCGGCGTCACCACCTCGCTGACCTTCCCGAACAAGATCTCACGCGTGCAGACCGCCAACGTCGGCGGGCTCCTGCGCGGCGGCGACCCGGCGCTCGCCGGCGAGGTCGTCGTCTACAGCGCCCATCACGACCACCTGGGGATCGGCGAGCCGGACAAGGAGGGGGACCGGATCTACAACGGCGCCCTCGACAACGCCGCCGGCACGGCGCAGGTGCTGGCGATCGCCAAGGCCTTCACCGCCCTTCCCGAGCCGCCGCGGCGCTCCGTCCTCTTCCTCTTCGTGGCCGCCGAGGAGCAGGGGCTCCTGGGCTCCGAGTACTACGCCAAGCACCCGACCTTCCCGCCGGGGAAGATCGCCGCCAACATCAACTACGACGGCGGCAACATCTGGGGGCGGGCGACCGAGGTGGCCTTCATCGGTTATGGCAAGTCGGACCTCGACCAGGTCGTCGAGCGCTACGCCGCGCGGCAGGACCGCAAGGTGGTGGGCGACCAGTTCCCCGACCGCGGCTTCTACTACCGCTCCGACCAGTTCAACTTCGCCAAGGTCGGAGTCCCCGCGGTCTATCTCGACACCGGCACCAAGTTCCGCGGCAAGCCCGACGAGTGGGGCAAGCAGCAGATCGAGGCCTGGGAGGCGGTCCAGTACCACCAGCCGAGCGACGAGCTGACGGCGGAGTGGACCTTCGACGGGATGGCCGAGGACGCACGCCTCGGCTTCTTCGTCGGCCTCGACGTCGCGCAGGGCGACCGTCTGCCCGCCTGGAAGCCCGGCGACGAGTTCGAGGCGGCGCGCCAGGCGGCGCTGGCGAATGCCGGTAGGTAAACGCACGCCGAGGGGGCTCTCCTAACCCCGTCGCCGCTATTGCGTCGTCTACAGCCTGGCAGCGTCCGCTACGAGTCTCAAAAAACGTGCGAGATCCGCGCTACCCTCTCTGGCCTCGCGGTAGAGCCGGCCATGATCCAACGTGGCGTAGCCGTGCGCGATGCGGTGGCGCAACCCGACGGCGTCGCGTAGGACTGCGGCCACGTCGCGAGGGATTACCCCGTGGTCGGCGAGGGCGTCGAATGCCGAGCCGGCGTCGTCCGGAGGCGGCCAGCCCGCGTCAGCGACCCAATGGCTCGCCAGATCGATACAGTCCTGGATCGCTAACTGGAGGTAAAAAGCGGTCAGGTCCCGCCCGCGGAGATCGGCGAGGAACTCCTCCAGCGGTCGATTGAGGAGTTCGTCGCTATCGCGCAACCGGGCGGTCGCGCTGGCGATCTTTCGGGCGACGACGTCACGCTCCACCATGAGCTGTCTGCTCCCGCAGGCGTCGAATGTAGGCCGCATGTATCCAGCGGGCCGTCGGCGCCCAATCCCACCAGTCGGTCATCGCCTTGGCTTTGAATTCCGCCCAGGATCGGGGCTCTCGCTCTACCAGCAGCAAGCCGTGCCGGGCGATCTGCAAGCGCAGCAGCGCGGGCGCGGTGTCGAGGTCGATGTCGTCGATCTCGCGAAGGACTGCCGCGCGCGCCGCGGCGACGATTTTCCGCCTTGCTTCCGGAGTGCTGGGCTTGAGCCTGAGCGCCAGGTCCACGTCGCTTCGCGGGCTGCTCCGGCCCCGAGCTGACGAGCCGAAGACCACCGCGAGCTCGACTTCCGAGAGCGCGGTCAGCGCCGCGCGCAGGGCGTTCAAATCGATCACCGCAAGAGGCTAGCACGCAGGTCAGGGCACCGGCCGAGTCAGGCGTCGGGGAGACGTTCGCCCGGCATGTCCTCCGAGAGGGAGGCCTGTGCCGCCTGCCACAGCCTGCGGCTGAGGTCGGAGCAGACGACGGGGAGGTCGCACCGCACCGCGTCGAGCACGCGCCGGGCCTCCGGCGCGCGCCCGGCGGCGAGCATCGCCGCGGCCGCGCGCGCGGCGAAAGCCACCCGGTCGTCGGCCGTGGCGGCGGCGCCGGACGCGGCCAGGAACGCCGTCGCGGCGGGGTCGAGCCGGCCCAGCGCCTCGTAACGGCCGCCGAGCCAGCCCTGGAGCTCCATCGCCAGGAGCCGCACGGCCTGCGGCGGTCCCTCGCCGCTCGCCTCCAGACGCTCCACGAGCGCCGCCGTCTCGCGGCCGAAGGCCGCGCAGCGCTCGAGGTTCGCCGCCTCGTGCTCGCCCAGCAGGAAGAGGATGTGCCCGAGCTTGAAGCGGAGCGCCGCCAGCTCGTAGCGGGAGCGGGCGTCCTCGTACGCCAGGCGCTCCTCGTGCGCCAAGGCGTAGAAAGCAGCGGCTTCCGGCAGCGCGCCGGTCTCCTCGAACGCACGCTCGACGAGCAGCGGCACGTAGCGCTCGGCTCGGCGAACCTCCTCGCGCGGCACCCCGCGTGCGACCAGACCTCCGACCGCCAGCACGCGGAAACAGGCGCTCAGCCGATCGCGCTCGGGGTCCGCGAGGTCGAGCAGCCGGCCGCCGCCATCGAGCCGGAGGCGCCGGAGCACCGCGGCGGCGAGCTCCCGCAACGGGTCCCGATCCTCTTCCTGGTCCGCCATGGCTCCCTCCTGCGCCATGAGACCCGGTCGGCGCTTTTTTGTTGAAAAGCTATTGAGCTCGATCGCTGAGAGACGCCGCGCCGGTGGCGACCAGCCGCACCGCCGGGTCGCCGACGACGGTGAAGTTGCGGGCGTCGTTGCACGCCGTCCACATCGCGGCGAGGGCCGTCTCGTCGGGACCGCGCCCGTGCAGCAGCTCCGCCAGCTCGACGCTCAGATCAGAGGACAGCTCCGCGTAGCGCGCCCCGAAGGGCTGCATCGCGGCGCCGATCGGATATCCCGCCAGCAGCCGGTCCAGGGCGTCCTCGAAGACCCGCGTCTGTTGCCCGGTCTCCGGCCACTCGATCGAGCACTCCCAGGCCCGCTCGACGTGCCCGACTACCGCCAGCGCGCCCCCTCGCGGGTGCCCGAGCAGCCGTTGCGGCAGGCGGGCGAGGAAGCCCTGCGGCGCCAGCCGAGCCGGGGGGCGGCCGTAGCAGAAATCGTCGTCAGCCGGGGTCCCGGCGCTGTAGCAGGCGAAATGGAAGGCGATCAGGCCGTGCGGCGAGGCATCGTCGCCCACGTCGTCGGCCGAGAAGGCCTGTTCGACGGGGATCGGACCGCTCCAGGCGCGCGGGCCCGGCCACTCGCGGCAGACCAGAGCGCCCTGGAACGGCCGCTGGCGCGGGTGGCCGCCGGGGAAGAGGAGCCCGTGGCCCGCGGTGAAGAGCAGCGCCGGAGTGTCGTCGCCGCCGAGCCACCGGCCCAGGCGGGGCCTGGTGGCGTCGTCGCCGAACGCGACTTCCGTCGTCCAGTCGATGTGCTCCGCCGCCAGCCAGTCGGCGAGCGGGCGCGCCAGCCGACCGACGGTCACGGCCGTCTTCGGATCGTCCGGGTGCCGCGGCGCGAAGAGCGCCACCCGCGGCTCGCGCCGAGCCATCCCGCGCTCCGCGGCGACGACGCTGCGCGCGTAGCGACGGTACTCCTCGAGCGTCTCGAACCAGACGCGCCCGACCGCGTACTGCACGTCGAGCTGGTACTGGAAGCTGTAGGGAAGCGACTCGGGATCGCCGACGAGAAGAAGGTAGTACGGCATCCGGCCGGGCTCGACCGGCCCCGGTCCGACGCCGTGCCGGGCGAGGAAGGCCTGCTTGCTCTCGCCGCGGCGGTAGCCCTCCTCGCAGCAGAGCTCGCGGTAGAGCGCTCGTCCGTCGCGGCAGGCCTGCTCGCGGCGGAGCTGGAGCAGGGGTCGCAGCGCCTCGCGCACCGCCGCGGCCTCGCGGTCGGCGGCGGCGAACACCACGGCCCAACCGACCTCCGCGAGGTCTCGAGGATCTCCGGCGCGGGCCTCGCGCCAGCGGCCCGGCGGCGGCGTGCCGCCGCCGGGACCGTTGCGCCGCAAGGTCGGCTCGACCATGGCCCGGCCATTGGGCGTCGAGCCGTCGGGCGATCACGCTCCCGCGACGGACAGGGCTCCCTTCGTGCCGCCGGAGCCGCCGCTGGTATCGGGCGGGTCGTCCGGCGAGTAGCCGGGCAGGCCGAGCACGCTGGCCCAGGTGACCGCGCCGATCCCGTCATCGGCGATGTGCGCGGCGCGGATTTGCGGCAACTGCGGCTCGGGGATCTGCGGCTTTGCGGTCGGGGTCTCGTCGGTCATGGTCCCTCCCTGGGAAAGTCCAGGAGCCGCCTGGCACGGGAGCCGGACCTGCGCCGGCCCGCGTGCTTGAGACCCAAGGGTTGCGGTTTTGTTCAGGGCAGCGGCATCGCGCGCCAATCCCCCTCGAGCACGAAGCCCGCCCAGTAGGCGGGCGCGCTCCACCGCGGATGACGGCGCATCGTGAGCTGCGCTTCGCGCAGGGCGGCGGCGGGCGAGAGTCCGCGGTGCAGGAGGCCGCGATAGAAGAGCGTCATGAGCTCGGCGGTGGCCTCGTCGTCGGCGGCCCAGAGGCTGACGAGCACTCGCCGCGCGCCGGCTTGCAACGCGGCGCGCGACAAGCTGAACACCCCCTCGCCCCGCACCTCTGCGCCCGCCGCGGTGTGACAGGCGCTCAGCACGACGAGCTCGGCCCGTAGATCGAGGCTCGCCAGCTCGTCCGCGCGCAGCAGGCCGTCGCGAGGCGCGCCCCCGCGGTCGACGAGAGAGAGGACCACGCTCGAGAGCCGCGGGTCGGAATGCGCCACCGCGTGGGTGGCGAAGTGGACGATGCGGTACTCGCCGAGCGCGGCAGCCGCCAGGTTGCGGCGGGTGGCCTCGAAGCCGCTCAGGCCGCGGCCACGGCCGGGCGGCGCGAGCGAGAGGATTCGCTGCGCCTCCAGGCCCGAAAACGGCAGCCGCCGGAGCGCCGCGAGCCCGAGCTCCTCAACCGCGCGGGCTCGGGCCGGTGGGCGCGGCGCCGGCGGGTGAGCGGCCGGCGCCAAGCGCGAGTCCTCGGGTCCGAACACGGGATCGGCCACCACGACGACGAGGCGCTCGGGCGCCGCGGCCCGCGTGTGCCTGCGGCGGATCTCCGACAGCACCGAGGCCGAATGGAGGCTGACCACCTCGTGGCCGAGGAGGAGCGGGTCGCGGGGGCTTGCGGGGTCCGGGAGCGCCGCGAACGGAATGGAGGCGAGCGCGCCGTCGGCGACCACGAGCACCCGACCGGGAAGCCCGCGGCCGGCCAGCGGCGCGAGGACCCGCGTCGAAAGCTCCGCCAGCGCCGCCCGCGCTTGCTCCCGCGCGCTCGGCGTCGCGCTGCGCCCGAGGAGCCGGTGCGCGCGCCGGGTGAGTGCCTCGACCTCGGCTCGGGCGGGGAGCTCGTAGGCCGCGAGGCCCCCACGGTCCACCCGCCAGGCGAAGCTCCGCTCTTCGGCCAGGAAATAGGCGAGCAGGAGCGTGTCCTCGTCTGCCAGCTCGAGCTGGATCTGCCGCAGGCCGAGCGGCGGTCGGGGAGCTCCACCCACGGCGAGCCCCTCCAGGAGGGTGCGCGCGCGGCCGCGCTCCGCCGCCTCGAAGGCGGCGACGTCGAAACCCGCGCCCGGGCTTCGGCGGTGCAGCCGCATGAGCAGATCGACGGCGAGCTCGTAGGCGTCGAAGCGCGCCTCCACGAAGGAGGAGCGGAGGGCGGCGCCGGGCACCTGGAGGCGCAACGCTTCCAGCCTTCCCACCGCCGCCTCGATCGACTCTCGCGCCTCCCCCAGGCGACCGACTTCGCGCTGGGCCAGCGCCATTCCGTAGAGCACCGCGGCTTCCGAGCTCGGCTCGCCCAGCCGCGCGTAGAGAGCGCGCGAGCGCGCCAGGAGCGGCAAGCCCTCGCGCGGTCGGCCGAGGCGCTCGTGGATGTGTCCGAGGTTCGCCAGGGCGTTGGCCTGGCCGCGCAGGTCCCGGCCGGCGACCGCGAGCTGCAAGGCCTCGTCGTGGGCGGCGAGCGCCCGCCGCGCCTGACCGTCGCCGAGCAGCAGGCCGCCCAGCGCGTTGAGCACCAGCGCCCCGTCCGCCGGACGGCCCGACGCTCGGGCGAGAACGAGCGCTCGCGCGTAGACCCGGCGGGCCGGCTCGCGCCGGCCGAGCCGCTCGTACGCCATCGCCTGGGCGCGCAGCAGCGGGATGAGCCGCTCCTCGCGGTCGCAGCCGAGCGCGAGCGCCCGCCCGAAGAGGTCGAGCGCGCGCGGCGCATGCCCGAGCTCGAGGTACAGCTCTCCCAGGTTCGCCGTCGCGAGCGCCTCGTCGCAGCGGCTCCCGAGCCGCCGCCAGATCCCCAGAGCGCGGCGGAAGCTCCGCTCCGCCTCGTCGTGCTCGCCCATCGCCTGGTAGGCCAGGGCGAGATTGTTCTGCGCTCCGGCCTCGTAAAGCGGCTCGCTCCCGGGCATGGAGAGCGCGGGGGAATTTGCCAGAGTGCGCACCGCCGCCTCGGGCGCTCCCAGGCGGTACTGCAGCCAACCGAGACGACTGATCGCGGAGAGCAGGTCGTCGCGGTCCTCCAGGCCCAGCTCCAGCGCCCGAACACAGGCGGCGCGTGCGTCGGGATACTGCCCCAGCTCCAGGTGGACGAGGCTGAGCCGCGCCGCGGAGCGTGCCGCGCCCGCGGCGTCGGCGGCCGCGAGCTGCGCGCGGAGCGCTCGACCGTAGTGCTCGACGGCGGCCTCCCGCCCCTGGCGGTCCCTCCTCTTCCGTGCCCGCTCACCGGCATAGAAGTCGAGCGCGGCGGCGGCAGACCGGCGGTCGGCTGCCGTCGCAGGGCGCACGGCGACGAGTCGCTTGCGGAACCCTCCGCGGAGGGCCCGGGGCTGGAGCGCGATCTCGAGCGCGAACGGGCCGGACCGTTCCGCGACGGCGAGCAATTTCTCCTCGCCGCGCTCCCCGTTGGGGCTGTCGCTTGCGACGACGACCCCGCCGCGCGGGTTCCGCAGGCTCAGCGCGACGTCGCTACCCAGCTGCTCGACGACCACCCGGACCGCGTCTCCGCGCCGCAGTCGCAGGACCTCACGGTAGACGGGCCCAGGGCTGGAGGACGTCGCCGGCGCGTGAGGAGCCCGCAGCGTCGTGCCGAGAGCGATGCCGGACGTCTCCTGACGGGCGACGAGGAGCGAGCCGCAGGCTGCGGCGAGGAGCGTCAGAAGCGCCGGGAGCGTCCCGCGCCTCACAGGCGGACCCGCAGGGCCACCTCGGCGAGCTCGATGCGGCCGCGCGGACCGGCGCCGGAGAGCCACAGCGTGTAATGCCCGGCGGCGAGGAAGTCGGCCGGCAGCTGGAGCGCGAAACGGCCATCACGCGAGCGCTGCGCCGGACCCTGCCAGAGCGGGACCCTGGCGTCGCGCGCCGACACGATCTCCCACTTGAAGAGCGCAACACCGCGCGGCACCGGCGGATCGACGACGACGAGGAGGGGGGCGCCGCGGCGCACGGTCCGCTCGGGCTCGCGCGAGCCGGACGTCGGGAAGTCGTCCAGCAGCTCCGCGTCGCCGCGCGGAAGCGCCTGCTCGCGCAGCCGGCGCTGGAGCGACGCCCCCCACGTGGTGACTCCCAACGTCGCGACGAGCAGGCTGGCCGCCACTGCCCAGGGCAGCCACGGGGCGGCGGCGCGCGGCCGCGCCGCGGGACGTCCGCCGCCGCCGCCGACGCGTCGGCGCAGCCGCTCCCACTCGCGCTCGACTTCGGCCGGCGCCAGCTCCGGAGCGTCGGGCGCCGGCGCGGAGGTCGAGAAGGCGCGGAGCTCGAGCACCAGCCGGCTGCACTCGCGGCAGAGCGCCAGGTGATCGCGCAGGCGCTCGGCCGCCGCCGCCTCCAGCTCCTCCCCCGCATAGGCCGCCAGCCGCTCGGCGGCGGGGTGCTCCCCCGCCTGGCCGCGCGCCTCGTCGGCCCACTTTCTGACCGCGACGGCGAGAGGATCGTTGCGCTCGTCCAATGCGTCCCTCCTCACGTTTCCTGGAGCCACGGTCCGAGCCGGGTCTTGAGCTGCTGCCGTCCCTGGAACAGGTGCGCCTTGACGGCGCCGAGGGAGATGCCGAGCAGCTCGGCGATCTCGGTGTAGCCGAGCTGCTGATCGACGCGCAGGGTCATGCAGCGGCGCATCTGCGGCGGCAGCTCCCCCATCGCGGCGTGCAGCAGGCGGGAGCGCTCGTCCGCCAGCATCCCCTCGAGCGGGCCGCCGGTCTCGCCCCGCCGGCCGCCGGGGGCGGCGCCCACCGCGGCCTCGCCGACCTCCGCGAGCGGCAGCTCCGGGGCGCCGCGTTTCAGGGCCCGGCGGCCGCGGAGCCGGTTCTGGGCCAGGTTGGTCATGATCTGGAAGAGCCAGGTCCGGAAGCGGGCGTCGCGCCGGAACCGGTCGAGGCCGGACCACACCTTGACGAACGTCTCCTGCGCCAGGTCGAGAGCCTCCTCGCGCGGGAAGCCGTAACGCAGAAAGAAGGAGAAGACGGCGTGGTGGTAGGCCAGGAAGAGCTGCCGGAAGAGCTCTTCGCGATCCCCGCCGGCGTGCCACTCGGCCGCGACGAGGTCGCCGATCTGCTGCGGGTCCGACATGGGGAGCGACGGCGCGATCCTATCGCACCGTCGCGCGAGCGACGGGCCGGCGCGGCGGGCGTCCGGAAGCCCGCCGCGCCGTGACGCGAGGCGCCTACCCGCCGCTCTTCGCGGCCGCCGCCTGCTGGCTGTCGGCCTCGATGGCGATGTTGATCTTGACGTCCTCGCCCAGCACCGTGCCGCCGGCGTCGAGGACGCGGTTCCAGATCACCCCGTACTCCTTGCGGTTGACGGTGAAGCTGGTCTCGAAGCCGGCCTTCTCGCCGCGCGGTCCGGCCATCGTGCCGAGGATCTCCACCGGGATCGTCACCCGCTTGGTGACGCCGTGGATCGTCAGGTCGCCGGTCACCTCGAGCGTGTCGGCGTCCTTGGCCTGGACGCCGCTGCTGGCGAAGGACAGGGTCGGGAACTTCTCCGCGTCGAAGAAGTCGGCGGACTTGAGGTGAGTGTCGCGGTCGTCGTTGTCGGTGTCGATCGACGCCGCCTGCACCGTGAACTCGACGCTCGAGTTGGCCGGCGCCTGCTTGTCGTACTTGATCGTGCCGTCGAAGTCGCGGAAGCGGCCGGGGACGTTGCTGACGAAGTGCCGGACGCTGAAGCTGACGGCGCTGTGGTCGGGGTCCACCTTGTAGACCACCGGCTCGGCGAAGGCGAGCGCCGGCAGCGCGAGCGCCAGCGCCAGGAATGCTTTGAGGATCTTTCTGGACAAGGGTTCTCTCCTTTCCCACCTAAAGCCGCCGCCGGGCGCGAGAATTTCCGGGTGCTACAGTGCCCCGCCGCCATCATGCCTCTCGCGCCTCCCGACTGGATCGCCGTGGCCGGCGGGCCGTTCTGGATGGGGGGCGGACCGCGCGCGGAGGAGAACCCGCGGCACGAGGTCGTGCTCTCGCGGTTCCGCCTGGGGCGCGCGCCGGTCGTGCGCGCCGATTACCAGGCCTTCCTCGACGCCACGGGCCGCGAAGCGCCGCCGTTCTGGGACGAGCCGGCGTTCGCGCATCCGCGCATGCCGGCGGTCGGCCCCTCCTGGGACGACGCCGCCGCCTTCTGCGCCTGGGCCGGGCGCGCGTGGGATGCGCCGGTGCGGCTGCCGACGGAGGCCGAGTGGGAGTGCGCGGCGAAGGCGGGCCGCGAGGTGGTCTGGCCCTGGGGCGACGACCCGCCCGAGGCGCTGCCGGACTACGCCGGGCGCTGGCGCGACGGGCCGGAGCCGGTGGACGCCTACCCCTCGCTCCACCCCCTCGGCTTCCTCGGCCTCGGCGAGAACGTCCACGAGTGGTGCGCCGACTGGTTCGACGCCGCCTGGTACGCGGTCTCGCCGCGCGCCGACCCGCGCGGCCCGGAGAGCGGACGCCGCCGCGCCTCGCGCGGCGGCGCCTGGCGCCATGCGGTCAAGGTGAGCCGCTGCGCCGCCCGCTCGTCGATTCCACCGGGGATGCGCTACAGCGACTATGGCTTCCGTCTGGCGGCTCCGGCCTAGAATGGAAACGTGAACGCGCCGCTCGATCCCTGCCCGTTCTGCGGCGCCCGGGACCTCGAGGTGCAGCCCGACGGCCGGGTCCACTGCCGCGCCTGCGACGCCTGGGGCCCCGCGGCGCGCTCGGCGTCGGCGGCGGGGTGGAGCGGCCGGGCGGCCGCCGGCGCCGACGCGGTCTCCCTCTTCGGCCTGCCGCTGCGCAGCTCGGAGCGCACGGCGCGGCTCGCGCTCCTCCTCCTCGGGTTCTCGCTCGCCGCGCTCGCCCTGCTGTTCACCCAGATCGGCGAGCTCGCCCGCTGGCGGTATCTCGGCGCCGCCGGCGCGGCCGCCCTGCTGATGCTGCTCTCGCTGCTCTGCGGCGCCGCCCACCTCGCGCTCGCCCATCTCGAGGTGCGCCCGCTCTCGCGCTGGCGGGGACTGCTCTTCCTCGTGCAGACCGCGCTTGCGACCCTCGCGGCCGTGCCGATGGCGTTCGCCTTCTTCCTCGACTAGACGGCCAGCTCGCGCGGCTTGACGTCGTCCGCGAGAGCCTCGCGGCGCAGGCGCCCGTGCCGGTCGTACTTCCCCTTCTCCTGCCGCTCGAGGAAGGCGATGTAGCGGCGGATCGCGTCGTCCTTGGCGCGGTGGGTGTAGCGGAGGAGCCCCTGCGTCAAGCGGTACTGGAACGGCGCCTGAGTCCCGTCCGGCACGCCGTGCACGCAGCGGAAGGTGTCGAGCAGCTCGCGCTGCAGCACGCTCGGCGGCACCGCCTCGGGGTAGAAGACCAGGAAGTCGCCGGCGAAGTAGTCCCAGTCGTAGTGGATGAACTTCTCGTCGCCGTAGAGCTGGTGCTGGCCGCGCAGCTTCTGCTGGAAGGGGTACTCCATGAGCGGCTGGATGACCACCCGCTGCAGCCGCCGGTGGTAGCGGCGCCAGAAGTCGCGGATCAGCGCCAGCTCGCGCAGCGGGTCGGCGACGTCGCCGACCACGAAGCTGGCCACGATCTTGGTCTTGACGCCGTAGGCGTCCAGCCGCTCCATCGCGGCGTGGATCCCCTCGACCGTCGTCCCCTTGTCGAAGCCGTCGAGGCTCGCCTGCGACAGCGACTCGACGCCGAAGAAGACGTTGGCGATCCCCGCCTCGTCGAACAGCCGCCAGAGCTCCTCGTCCTTGGTCGAGTCGACGCGGGTGAAGGCGCTGATGCGGCGGATCCCCGGCTTCTCGCGGGCCATGGCGCGCAGCAGCTCCTTGGTCTCGCCGCGGCGGATCGCCACGTCGTTGTCGTGGAACATGCCGTAGGGGAAGCCGGTCATGCCGTGGAAGCTGGCGAGGTCGAGCAGCACGCTCCCCGCCGGCCGCGTGCGGTAGCTCTGTCCGAGCTGGCGCATGCCGAGGCAGAAGTTGCAGGAGTAGGGGCAGCCGCGCGAGAACTGGACCACCGGGAAGGGGAAGCGGAGCTGTCCGGTGCGCAGGAAGTTGCGGACGATCCCGGGGTAGTGGTGGATGAGCGACGGCTCGAGCGGGAAGTCGATCTCCTTGAGCGCCGGCCGCCGCGGCGTGTAGACGATCTCCCCGTCCGCGTCGCGGAAGGTCAGGCCGTCGATCTGTCGCGGCTCCGGCGTGCCGCCGGCGTCGAGGTGGCGCAGGAGGTCGAGGACGATCTCCTCCCCTTCGTTCATCACCACGTAGTCGCAGTGGTCGAGGCAGTCCTCCGGCTCGCAGGTGGGGTGCGGGCCGCCGAAGACGACGACCGGCGGCCCGCCGGGACGGCGGCGCACGCGATCGGCCAGGCGGTAGCCGAGCTTCGCGGTGTGCACCATCGTCGAGACGAGCAGGTAGTCGCACTCGGCGAGCCAGCGCTCGTCCAGCCGGGTGCTGGCGAACATCGGGAAGTACTTGACCCGGTAGCCGTGGCGGTGCAGGTGCGAGGCGATCGACAGGCCGCCGTAGCCGAAGAGGAGGAAGAGGGAGGCGAGGCTGTCGGCGCGCGGGTGGCCGGCCTCGACGACGGCAATGCGCTTAGCGCGTGATGACCCGACCTTGGACGTCATGTTGCGAGAGTCTGCCCGCTGCCCCCCACCCGCAAGACCATCGATTCCGATACCCCCTCCCCGGCCCTCCCCCGTTGCACGGGGAAGGGAGCAAGACCGCTTAGACCAACGCTCGGATGAAGTTCCGCGCCCGCCGCACGGCGCCCGGGCGCGGTCCCGGCCCCTCGCCTCGCCGCGCCACCAGGTGATAGGCCTGGAGCCGGTCGACGCCGAAGGCGTGGCAGCCCCCCCAGAGATAGACGCGGAAGGCGCGGTAGGTCGGCTCGCCCCAGCGCGCCGCGATCTCCTCGTGCGCCGCGTCGAAGCGCTCGGCCCACTGCCGCATCGTCAGCTCGTAGTCGCGGGTCTCGTTCCGGACGTCGAGCACCTGGAAGCCGTGCCAGAGGAGCTCCTGGACGACGTCCTGGACCGCGAGGAAGGTGTGCGTGCCGTGCCAGATGTAGCGGCGGGTGAAGGCGCTCATCTCGTACTTCTCGTGCGACGCCGAGGCGTCCATGTAGAGCCGGCCGCCGGGGGGCAGGCACTCCCAGGCGCGCTCGCAGAAGCGGCGGTAGGTCGGGATGTGCTCGATGACGCCGTAGATCACGACCGCGTCGTACGGGCGCTCGGGCCGGTGCTCGAGGAAGTCGCCGCGCACCACCTGCCCCGGCAGCCCCTCCTCGCGGTAGAGACGCGTCAGCCAGGCGTGCGAGTCGGCGGCGAGGGTGAGCGAGGTGACCTCGACGCCGCGCGCGCCGCAGTAGCGGGCGACTCCTCCCCAGCCGGCGCCGATGTCGAGCAGGCGCATGCCGGGGCGCAGCTCGAGGCCGTTCCACATGCTCTCGAGCTTGTGCTCGGACGCTTCCTCCAAGGTCTCGCTCTCCTCGGCGAAAAGCCCGTGCGAGTAGAAGCGCCAGCGGCGGTCGATGAAGGCGTGGTAGAAGTCGTCGCCGTAGCTGTAGTGGCTGGCCACCGCCCGGCTGTTCATCCGCGTCGCCGAGGTCAGGAAGAGGTTGCGCAGGAAACCGAGGATGGGCACCAGCCCGGCGCGATCGGCGAGCGCGCGGCGCAGGTCGAGGAGGGCGAGCATGTCCCCCTCGAGGTCCAGCTCCCCCTCGACGTAGGCGCGCCCGAGCGCCATCTCGTCGAGCCCGGCGCGCAGCGGCCGGTCGGAGTGGAAGACGACGCGGAAGGCCGGCGGCGCGTCGCCGATCGCGAGCACCTCCCCGTCGGCGAAGCGGAGCTCGCAGGGGATGCCGGCGCCTTCGAGGAGGCGGGCCAGGGCGGCGCCCCGGCGGCTGCGGGCGGGGGCGGTCTCGAGCGGCAGCGCGGTGGCCATCGGGCTCCTCCTCGTCTCAGGCGACGGCTTCCGCCGGCTCGTCGTACCCCGGCGGCAGCGGCGACGGGCGGATCGGCACGCCGCGCAGCACGCGCACCGCGAACCAGTAGCCGGGGTCGAAGCGGCGCGGCCGGAAGGTCGGCGCCGCCGGGTGGCGGTGGTGGTAGTTGTGCCCCAGCGGCTCGCCGCCCATCAGGTAGGCGACGCAGGTCAGCAGCGGCCCCGCCGCGTCGGTGCCGAGATTGGAATACGGGCGCACGCCGAAGGTATGCCCGATCGCGTTGACGTAGCCGCTCAAGAGCATGTAGGGCACGATCCGCCCGAACCAGAAGGCGAGCCAGGCGGGGCCGGCGAGGATCGAGAGCGCGAGCTGGCCGTAGAAGTTGACGTAGCAGACGCCGGTGCGGTCGAGGGCGCGCAACAGCCCCTCGTCGCGGAACCCCCGCAGGTAGCGCTCCTCCGCGAACGGGCGGTTCCTGCGCACCCAGACCGGCACGTAGAACCAGGTGAGGAGGATCACCTTCCAGACCCCCTTCTCGCCCGGCGCGTGCGGGTCGTCCTCGGTGTCCGAGTTGGCGTGATGGTGGCGGTGGGCGGCGATCCAGGTCAGGGGCGGCACGCACGCCGTCACCCAGAGCCAGGCGGCGACGGAGCGCGTGAACCAGCGCGGATAGCGGATCGCGCCGTGGCAGAGGCCGCGGTGGAGGACCGCCGAGGTGAGGTACTGGTTGAGCTCGCAGACGACGAACCCGAGCAGCGCGCCCAGGGCGACGCCGGGCCAGGAGAAGGAGGTCCAAACGCTCATGCCGAGAGACCCTCCGAGGAAGAGGGGGCGACTCTACCCGCCGGGCCGGAGGCCTGTCCAGGCTGCGCTAGGCTGACAAGAGGAGGTAACGGCGATGGCGCGCGCGCGAAAGTACTGGCTGATGAAGAGCGAGCCCGGGGCCTACGCGATCGGCGACCTCGAGCGCGACGGCACGACCTCCTGGGAGGGGGTGCGGAACTACCGCGCGCGCAACCTTCTGCGCGACGAGGTGGCGCCGGGGGACCTGGTGCTCTTCTACGCCTCGAGCGCCGATCCCTCGGGGGTCACCGGCGTGGCCGAGGTGGCGCGCGGCGGCTACCCCGACCCGTTCCAGTTCGCGAAGGGGCACGACTACTACGACCCCAAGAGCCGGCCCGAGGAGCCGGCCTGGTACACGGTCGACCTCCGCTTCGTCGAGCGCTTCCCCGAGATCGTGCCGCTCGAGCGGCTGAAGACGACGCCGGGGCTCGAGGACATGATGGTGACCAAGAAGGGCGGAGCGCGGCTCTCCGTCCAGCCGGTCGCGCGCGAGGAGTTCGACATCGTGCGCAAGCTCGGGCGCGGCGATTCATCCGGCCGGCCGCGGCGCGCGTAGTATCGGCCGACACGACACACCAACGACCGGGGAGGCAGCGATGACACAGCAGGAGCAGCAGAACGTGCAGGCGGTGCAGCGGCTCTACGACGCCTTCGGCCGCGGCGACATCCCGACCATCCTCGACGGCCTGGCCGAGGACGTCGAGTGGAACGAGGTGCCGGGCGGCACGCCGCCGTTCCGGGGGACCTACCGCGGGCGGGAAGCGATGGGCGAGTTCTTCCGTCAGCTCGGCGAGACCGCCGAGGTGGCGCGCTTCGAGCCCAAGGAGTTCCTGGCCCAGGGGGACACGGTCGTCGCGCTCGGCAGCTACACCTTCCGCTCCCGCGCCGGCGGCAAGAGCTGGGACACCGACTGGGCGATGGCCTGGCGCCTCCGCGACGGCCGCGTCGCACGTTTCCAGGTCTTCAAGGACACGGCGACCGAGAACGCGGCGCTCGCCGCCTGAGCCGCGGTCGCTGGTCAGGAAGAGGACGGAGGGGAGGCCGAGGATGAACGCCGCGAGGAGCAGCGCGGCGCACACCGGCCCCCGGGAGTTACCCTTGCCCGGCGCGAAAGCCTTCGCGCCTAGTCCTGCTCGAGGTAGGTGTAGCCGGAGAGCCCCTCCTCGTACATGCGCACCAGGTGGCGCGACTCCTCGAAGGTCATGCGGCGGGCGCGCAGCGCGTTCTCGGCCGCCTGGCGGACGCGGCCGATCAGCTCCTTGCGCGTGTAGCTGACGTACTCCAGCACGTCGCTCACGGTGTCGCCCGACACCACCTCGTCGATCTTGTACCCCTCGTCGGGGTCGAGCGAGACGTGCACCATGTTGGTGTCGCCGAAGAGGTTGTGGAGGTCGCCCAGGATCTCCTGGTAGGCGCCGACCAGGAACGAGCCGAGGTAGTACGGCTCCCCCTCGACGAAGGGGTGCAGCTCGAGCACCGGCTTGACGTCGCGGCGGCCGATGAAGTGATCGATCTTGCCGTCCGAGTCGCAGGTGATGTCGGCGAGCACGCCGCGCCGAACCGGCTCCTCGTCGAGGCGGTGGATGGGGACGACCGGGAAAAGCTGGTCGATCGCCCAGGAGTCCGGCAGCGACTGGAAGACCGAGAAGTTGCAGAAGTAGGTGTCGGCGAGGACCCGCTCCAACCCCTCGAGCTCCTCCGGGATCTGCGGCAGGGTGCGCGCGATGCGCAGCACCTTCTGCGTCACCGCCCAGAAGAGCTCCTCCGAGAGCCCCCGGTGCTCGAGCGACAGCGCGCCGAGGTTGAACAGCGACAGCCCCTGCTCGCGGTAGCCGATGGCGTCGTGGTAGGCCTCGCGCAGGTTCTTGCGCGAGGCCTCGCGGTAGGTCTCGAAGAGGTGGCGGAGGAAGGGCGGGGCGTCGGCCGGCGGGCGATCCGGAAGCTTCCCCACCGCGAACTCCGAGACGCCGAGGACGTCGACCACCAGGCAGGCGTGGTGGGCAACCGTCGCGCGCCCCGACTCCGAGACCAGCGTCGGGTGCGGCACCCCCTCCGGATCGCAGACCTCCATGACCCCGAAGACGATGTCGTTGGCGTACTCCTGGAGCGTGTAGTTGAGCGAGGAGGAGAAATTGGTCTGCGAGCCGTCGTAATCGACGCCGAGGCCGCCGCCGACGTCGAGGTACTGCAGCGGCGCCCCCATGCGGTGCAGGTTGACGTAGATCCAGCTCGCCTCGCGCAGCGCCTCCTTGACGGCGCGGATCGACGAGATCTGGCTGCCGAGATGGAAGTGCAGGAGCTGGAAGCTGTCCAGCATGTCGTGCTCGCGCAGATAGGCGACGGCGTCGAGGAGGTCCTGGCCCGAGAGCCCGAACTTCGAGCGGTCGCCGGCCGAGGCCTCCCAGTGCCCCGAGCCCTTGGCCGAGAGGCGGCAGCGGATGCCGATGCGCGGCGCCACGCCGGTGCGCCGCGCGATGTCGCGGATGAGCTGCAGCTCCGACGGCTTCTCGACCACCAGCACGACGGTGCGCCCGAGCCGTGAAGCGAGCAGCGCCATCTCGACGTACTCCTCGTCCTTGTAGCCGTTGCAGACGACGAGGGCGTCGGGATCCTCGAGCATCGCCATGACGGCCAGCAGCTCGGGCTTCGAGCCCGCCTCGAGGCCGAAGTGGTACGGCGCGCCGTACTGCACCAGGTGCTCGACGAGGAAGCGCTCCTGGTTGACCTTGATCGGATAGACGCCGCGGTAAGTGCCCTTGTAGCCGTACTCGCGGATGGCGGTCTGGAAGGCCTCGTTGAGCTCGACGACGCGCGCCTCGAGGATCTCGGCGAAGCGGATCAGGAGCGGCAGCCCGATGCCGCGCTCGCGCACCTCGTCGACCAGCCCCTTGAGGTCGATGGACGGCGCTCCCGGCCCGCCGGGGTGCACGACGACGTGCCCCAAGTCGTTGACGGAGAAGTAGTTGTTGCCCCAGCCCGCGATGTTGTAGAGGTCGGCGGAGTCGGCGGTGGTCCAGCGCTTTGGGAGGGGTTTCGTCGCGGCCATCGGCGGCCGGAAACTCTAGCACGCAGGGTGCCGGCGGCCTTTCGGGTAGCCTTCCCGTTCCTCATGGACCGCCCCGACCCGCCGCCCCCCGACGCCGCCGCGCGCGGCGACTTCATCCGCGAGATCGTGCGCGCCGACCTCGCCGCGGGCCGGCACGGCGGCCGCGTCGCGACGCGCTTCCCGCCCGAGCCGAACGGCTACCTCCACATCGGGCACGCCAAGTCGATCTGCCTCAACTTCGGCATCGCCCGTGAATTCGCCGGCCTCTGTAATTTGCGGATGGACGACACCAACCCCGAGACCGAGGACCTCGAGTACGTCGAGGCGATCCAGGACGACGTTCGCTGGCTGGGCTTCGCCTGGGACGGGATGTTCCACGCCTCGGACTACTTCGAGCCGCTCTACGAGGTGGCGGTCCGGCTGGTGCGCGCGGGGAAGGCCTACGTCGACGAGCTCTCCGAGGACGAGATCCGCGCCTACCGCGGCACCGTCACCGAGCCGGGGCGGGAGAGCCCGTGCCGCGACCGGCCGGCCGAGGAGAGCCTGGCGCTGCTCGCGCGCATGCGGCGCGGCGAGCTCCCCGACGGCTCCTGCGTGCTGCGGGCGAAGATCGACATGGCGGCCGAGAACATGAAGATGCGGGACCCGCTCCTCTACCGCATCCGGCGCGAGGCCGAGCACTACCGGCGCGGCCGCGAGTGGCCGATCTACCCGCTCTACGACTTCGCCCACGGCCTCTCCGACGCCTTCGAGGGCATCACCCATTCGCTCTGCACGCTCGAGTTCGAGAACAACCGCGAGATCTACGACTGGCTCCTGGCCGCGGCCGGCATCGAGGACCCGCCGCGGCAGATCGAGTTCGCCCGCCTGGCGCTCACCTACACCGTGCTCTCCAAGCGCAAGCTCCTCCAGCTCGTCGAGGAGGGGGGCGTCGCCGGCTGGGACGACCCGCGGATGCCGACGCTGCGCGGCCTGCGCCGCCGCGGCTGCACGCCGGAGGCGATCCGCGCCTTCTGCGACGCGGTCGGCGTCACCAAGGCGCAGACGGTCGTCGACGTCGGGCTGCTCGAGCACGCCATCCGCGACGACCTCAACGCCAAGGCGCCGCGGGTCCTCGCCGTGCTCCGGCCGCTGCGCGTGGTCGTCGAGAGCTGGCCGGAGGGGCGCGTCGAGACGCTCGACGCGCCGTCGTTCCCGCGCGAGATCCCGCGCCCGGAGTCGCGGCCTCTGCCCTTCGAGCGGGTGGTCTACATCGAGCGCGACGACTTCTCCGAGGCGCCGCCCAAGGGCTACAAACGGCTCGCCCCGGGGCGGCGCGTGCGGCTGCGCCACGCCTACGTCGTCGAGTGCCGGGAGGTCGTCAAGGACGAGCGCGGGGAGATCGTGGAGCTGCGCTGCGTCCACGACGCGGGCTCGCTGGACCCCGGCGCCGACGCGGGCAGGATCGCGGGGACCATCCACTGGGCGCCCGCGTCGAGCGCGCTGCCGGCCGAGGTGCGGCTCTACGACCGCCTCTTCGCCGATCCGGAGCCGGACCGCGGCAAGGGGGGGCCGGACTTCCGCTCCTTTCTCAACCCGGACTCGCTGCGGGTCGTCGCGGGGGCGCGAGTCGAGCCCAGCCTGGCGGGCGCCGCGCCCGGCGAGCGCTTCCAGTTCGAGCGCCACGGCTACTTCGCCGTCGACCCGGACTCGACGCCGGAGCGCCTGGTGTTCAACCGGATCGTCGCGTTGCGCGACCCGTGGGCGCGGCGGCCCGCAGAGCCGGAGAAGGCGGCGCCCGCGGCGGCGAGAGATCAAGAGGCTGGGAAGGGCGAGAAACCCGAGAAGGCGATCGACGTCGACGACGTCGCCCCGGCGGCGCGCGAGCGTTTCCGCGATCTGCGTGACGAGCACGGGCTCCTGCCGCACGAGGCGCGGACGGTGGCCGAGGACGAGAGGTACAGCCGCCTGTTCGACGAGGCGACCGCCGCCGGCGCTGTGTCACGGGCTGCCGCTTCGTGGATCGCCAACGACCTCGTCCGCGAGCTGCGCGGCCGCCCTTCCCCTACCCCGCTCTTCGACGGCGCCGCCCTGGCGGAGCTGGTTGCGATGGTCGAGGCCGGCGAGGTGACGACCACGGCCGCCCGGGAGGTCTTCGCCGCGATGGTCGCCGGGGAAGGCGGACCGCGGGCGATCGTCGAGGCCCGCGGCCTCGGCGCCCTCGCCGGCGAGGCCGCCCTCGCGCCCCACGTCGAGTCCGTCCTCGCCGCCCACCCGTCCCAGATCGAGGCCTACCGCGCCGGCAAGACCGCTCTCCTCGGCTTCTTCGTCGGACAGGTGATGAAGGCGACCGCAGGCCGCGCCGACGCCGCGGCGGTGCAGGAGATGCTGGCGAAGCGCCTCGGCTGACCTACCCCCGCCCCTCCCGCCGCTCCATGAGGCCGTGCTTGCGCAGGAAGTAGGCCATGTTGCGCTCGTCGATCCCCAGCAGGCGGGCGGCCTCGCGGCGGACGCCGCGAGAGCGGTGGAGGGCCTCCTCCAGGACGCGCCGCTCGGCGGCGGCGACGGAGGCGCGCAGGTTGAGATCCTGCCCCAGCGGCGCGCCGTCGGCCGGGCGGTGCTGGAGAAGGTTGAAGGGCAGGCTCGAAGGCTGCAGCTCCTCGCCGCGCTCGAGGAGCACGCCGCGCTCGACGACGTTGCGCAGCTCGCGCACGTTGCCCGGCCAGGAGTAGCCTTCCATCGCCGCCAGCGCGTCGCGATGGATGGCGCGCAGCGGCTTGCCGAAACGGGCGCCGAACTCGGCGAGGAAGGCCTCGGCCAGGAGCGGGATGTCCGCCCGCCGCTCGCGCAGCGGCGGCACCGTGATGGTCATCACGTTGACGCGGTAGAAGAGGTCGGCGCGGAAGCGCCCCGCCTCGACCTCCGCGTCGAGGTCGGCGTTGCTGGCGCAGATCAGCCGCACGTCGACCGCCGTCGGCTGGCTGTCCCCCACCCGCTCGAAGGTGCCGTCCTGGAGGACGCGCAGCACCTTGGCCTGCGCCACCGCCGGCAGCGAGTTGATCTCGTCCATGAAGAGGGTGCCGCCGTGCGCGACGCGGAAACGCCCCTCGCGGTCGGCGACGGCGCCGGTGAAGGAGCCGCGGCGGTGGCCGAAGAACTCGCTCTCGAAGAGCTCGGCCGGGATCGCGGCGCAGTTGACGCGCACGAACGGCCCCTCGGCGCGCCCGCTTCTGGCGTGGAGGATCTTCGCCACCTCCTCCTTGCCGGTGCCGCTCTCGCCGAGCAGCAGCACCGAGGTGTCGACGGGCGCGGCCACGTCGACCATCCGCAGCACCTCGCGCCAGCCCTCCGACACCCCGATCGCGCCGCGCCGCTCCGGCGGCGCCCCGGCCGCGCGCAGGTAGTCGAGCTCGCGCTTCAGTCCGGCCTGGGCCATCGCCCGCTCCACCGCCACCGCCAGCTCGTCGGGGTTCGTCGGCTTGAGCAGGTAGTCGAAGGCGCCCGCCTTGACGCACTCGACCGCCGAGGTCACGGTGCCGTGGCCGGTGAGGACGATGACCGGCAGCGCCGGCTCGCTCTCGGCCAGGCGGCGGACGAGCGCCAGCCCGTCCTCGCCCGGCATCTTGAGGTCGGTCACCACGACGTCGACGCCGGCGAGGGTCGAGCCGCGCAGCGCCTCGGCCACCGAGGCGGCGGTCTTCACCTTGAGCCGCCGCCGCGCCAGCACGCTGGCCAGCGACTCGCGGACGTAGGCCTCGTCGTCGACGAGGAGCACGGTGCCCAGGATCCTGCTGCTGTTTCCGCCGGCGGGGTTGCTCATCGTCGTCGTCGTCCTCCTCCGGCGGCGCGGGCGACCGCCGCCGGCGCCGCTTGGTCCTCCTCCGTCTCCTCCGCCGCCGCGCCGGCCGCGAGCGGCAGCCGCACCTCGAAGAGCGCGCCCCCGTCGGGGCGGTTGGCGCCCCGGATGGCGCCGCCGTGGTCGGCCACGATGCCGTGGCAGACGGCGAGCCCGAGCCCGCTCGAGCCGCGCGTCGAGGTGAAGGGCTCGAAGAGGTGCGCCAGCACCTCGGGGGCGAGCCCCGGGCCGCGGTCGGCCACGGTCACGGTCACGGCGCCGCCGGCGCGCCGCGCTCCCACCTCGACCTCGCCCCCCTCCGGCTGGCTCTGGCAGGCGTTGAGGATCAGGTTGAGGAAGAGCTGCCCCAGGGTGATGCGGTTGCCGAGGACCGGCAGCGGCCCGGCCTCCCCCGTGAGCCGCACCGGGAGGCCGCGGAAGGCCGGGTTGCCGCGCACGAACTCGACCGTCTCGGCGAGCACCGGGCGGAGGTCGAGCGGCGTCTTCGGGGCCTTGCCGGGATCGGAGAAGGCGAGCACCTGGCGGACGATGGCGGCCGCCCGCGCCAGCCCCTCGCGCACCCGCGCCACCAGCGCCGGCGCCTCCGCCGTCCGCCCGTCGCGCAGGTCGTCGTCGAGGAGCGAGAGGTAGTTGGCCATCCCGGCGAGCGGGTTGTTGATCTCGTGCGCCATGCCGGCGGCGAGCCGCCCGACCGAGGCCAGCCGCTCGCTGTGCATGAGCTGGCGCTCCAGCTCGCGCACCCGCGCCTGCTGCTCGTTCTCGACCTCGAGGCGGGCGGCGCGCCGCACCTGGCGGAAGGCGAGGAGCCCGAGCGCCAGGGTGAGGGTCATCACCGCCAGGTTCAGCAGGACCGTCGTGCGGTAGCGCCCGGCCAGCGTCTCGACCGACTGCACCAGCTCGCTCCCCGGCTCGCGGCGCACCAGCGTCCAGGCGATCGGCGGCGTCCACCGCGCGTCGCGCACGGCGACCCGCGCCGCGAGCTCGCCATCGGCGCC
>DASUNQ010000269.1:0-5494 GCA_036277075.1 Thermoanaerobaculia bacterium | reverse complement strand
CGACTCGTCGAGCGCCGCGGGCTCCCCCTCGACGAGCCCGTCCACCGGCACGACCTCGCCCGGCTTGACGAGAAGGAGGTCGCCGGGACGAACCTCGGAAAGCGGCGGCGAGGTGAGGAGCCCGTCCTCGTACCGGTGGGCGACGCGCGGCGCGCGGGCGAGGAGAGCGGACAGCTCGCGGCGGGCGCGCGCTCCGGCCCAACCCTCGAGTGCCTGACCGCCGGCCATCATCAGGGCGATCACCGCGCCGGCGAGGTACTCGCCGAGGACGAGCGACCCGCCCATGGCGAGCAAGGCGATGAGGTCGACGCCCGCCTCGCCGCGGCGGAGGTCGCGCACGACCGAGAGGACCAGCGGCACGAGCACCAGCAGCGTCGTCGCCGCCCAGAGCGCCTCCGCCACCGCCCCGGCGCCGAAGGCGAAGGCGGCACCGCCGCCGGCGATGCCGAGAAGCGCCGTCGCCGCCAGCCACACGCCGCGGCGGGCGCTCGTGCCGAGATCGGGGCGCAGCGGCGTGTCGGCCATCGTCAGGCATGATAGTCGGCGGGTTGTAGGGCGCACCCACCCCGGCGGGCGGGCTGCGCCGCGCGGAGGACCGGGGAATGCGCGAGTGTGCCTCGAGTGGCGCTGGACCCCCTCTCGTCGGGGACGAGTTTCGGTTCATCCATCGATCTGGCGCACGGCAGGATGTCGATCTCACTTCTTCATTCGCTTCGGCCCGGCGGCGACGGCGCTGACGATCTTCGGCTGGGTGCCGCTCCTCACCGGCCTTCTTGGATGGTGCCCGCTCTACAGCGTCTTCGGCGTTCGCACCTGAAGGGGGTGCTAGGCTCTTGACGTGCCCCCCCGCGTGCCGCTCGCGGTGCGTCTCGCCGGCGCCGAGAGCTCGATGACCCTCCGCGAGCTGCGCCGCATGGCCCTCCTCGGGCTGGTGGTCTTCGTCGCCCTCCTCGAGGTGACGCGCCACATGCTTTATCAATACCTCGACACCGCCGTCGGGCACCTGCTGATGGACGGCGTCGTGGTGGTCGGCGCGCTCTTCTTCTTCGGTGCCGTCTTCCAGCTCATCGGCCAGCTCGAGCGCAAGCTCGCGCGGCAGAACGAGGAGCTGCTGGCGCTCCATCGCGCCGGGCTCGACATCCACGGCGAGCTGGCGCTCGACGTCGTGCTGCAGAAGGTCGTCGACCGCGCCGCCCACCTGCTCGACGCCCGCTACGGGGCGATCTCGGTGATCGACGAGGCCGGCCGGATCGATTCCTTCGTCACCACCGGCATCACGCCCGAGGAGCGGGCGCGGCTGGGCGACCCGCCACGCGGCCACGGCGTGCTGGGGATCGCCCTGCACGAGGGACATCGCCTGCGGCTCGCGGACCTGACCCAACACCCCCGCTCGTACGGGTTCCCGCCGCACCACCCGCACATGCGCTCGCTCCTCGCCGTCCCCGTCCCGTCGAAGGGGGGCATCCGCGCCAATCTGTACCTCGCCGAGAAGCGCGGCGCGCCGGAGTTCTCGCCGTCGGACGAGGAGACCCTGGTGCGCTTCGCCACCCAGGCGGCGATCGCCATCGATAACGCGCAGCTCCACCAGCGCCTGCGCGCCCTGGCGGTGGCCGAGGAGCGGCTGCGCATCGCCCATGACATGCACGACGGCCTGGCGCAGGTGCTCGCCTACGTCAACACCAAGGCGCAGGCGGTCAAGGAGTTCCTGCGCGCGGGCAAGGCGGAGACCGCGGGCGCCCAGCTCGAGGAGCTAGCCGCGGCCGCGCGCGAGGTCTACGCCGACGTGCGCGAGGGGATCGTCAATCTGCGCGAGGCGCAGCAGCCCGACCGCACGCTGGCCGAATCGCTCCAGGCGTACGTCGACGATTGGCAGGACCGCAGCGGCATCCGCGCCGAGCTGGCCGCCGATTCCGAGCTCGGACTGCCGGTGGCCGCCGAGGTGCAGCTCGCGCGGATCGTCCAGGAGGCGCTGACCAACGTCCGCAAGCACGCCCGCGCCCGCAGCGTGCGGGTGAAGATCCGCCGCGAAGCCGACCGCGTCCTGCTCGCCGTGACCGACGACGGCGTCGGCTTCGACCCGGCGCAGCCGCGGGCGGGCGAGTTCCCGCGCTTCGGCCTGACGACCATGCGCGAGCGCGCCGAGGGCGTCGGCGGGAGCATCGAGATCGACTCCGCGCCCGGCGCCGGCACGACGGTCCTGGTGGAGCTGCCGGTGACGGTCGCGCCGCCGCAGCGCGCCGCCGCCTCTTAGGAGCGACCCATGCGCGTCCTCATCGCCGACGACCATGCCCTCTTCCGCGACAGCATGAAAAGCCTCCTCGCCGCGCGCGGCCACGAGGTGGTGGGGGAGGCCAGGAACGGCCGCGAGGCGGTCGAGCTGGCGAAGCGCATCCGGCCCGACATCGTCCTGATGGACCTCATGATGCCCGAGGTCGACGGCCTCGCCGCCACGCGGCTGATCAGCGCCGAGGCGCCAGAGGTGAAGGTCGTGATGCTCACCGCCTCGGACGACGACGCCAACCTGTTCGAAGCGATCAAGTCCGGGGCTCAGGGCTACCTGCTCAAGAACCTGGAGTCCGGCGAGTTCTTCTCTCTCCTCGAGGCGGTGGGCGAGGGCCAGCCGGCGTTGACGCCGGGCTTGGCGCGCAAGCTGCTCACCGAGTTCGCCAAGCCCCACCAGGCCGCCAAGGCGTCGACGGACCCTGACGCGCTGACCGACCGCGAGCAGGGCGTCCTCGAGCTGCTGGTGCAGGGGGTGACCTCGAACCGCCGCCTCGCCCAGCAGCTCGGCGTCAGCGAGAACACCGTCAAGTTCCACGTCCGCAACATCCTCGACAAGCTGCACCTGCACAACCGCGCGCAGGTCGTCGCCTTCGCCCTGCGCAACCGGCTCGCCGGCCCCGGCGCCAAAGCCTAGCGGCTCCCACCCGCTGAGGTGGGGCGCGGTGTCTCGCGGCCCACCCGCCGGCGCGCGCTCTTCCGCCCTTCCGGGTGTCGGCCTTGTCTTTCAGGCGGGCGAGAGTGGCCCCGGCGCTGGGCGGTTCCCGGCGCTCGACCACGGAGGCCCGCCATGCACGACCTGCGCGTCCGCGACCTGATGAGCCCCGGAGTCATCGCCGTCGGCCCCGAGGAGAGCCTCGCCAAGGCCTACGAGCTGATGCTGGACCACCGCATCCGGCACCTCCTCGTGGTCGACGCCGAGGGCGACCTCGTCGGCCTCCTCACCCACCGCGACCTGCTCCGGCACTCGCTGATCGAGCAGGTGGCGCTGCCGCTGAGGCTGGCCCGCACCGTCCTGCGCCGGCTCCGCGTCGACGAGGCGATGACCTCGGAGGTCGAGACCGCCGACCCCGAGGAGCTGCTCGGCGAGGCCGCGGTCACCATGTTCGACAACAAGTACGGCTGCCTGCCGGTGGTCGAAGGCGCGCGGCCGGTCGGCATCCTCACCGAGGCGGACTTCGTCCGCTTCTTCGCGCTGTCGCGCCGGCGGCCGGCGCTCGCTCGGGTGGGAGGCTGGCGGGCGTGACCGCGCAGGAAAGGAGGGCTGGCAAATGAAGCTCACCGCACTCTTCGCCATGTCTCTGCTCGGCCTGACCTCAGGGGCGGCCGCCGACCCGGGCTCCTACGCCGTGGAGGACCTCGGCGCCCTGCCCGGCGATTCGAGCAGCATCGCCTTCGGCATCAACCAGCAGGGTGACGTCGTCGGCTGGTCCAACGGCGCGGCGGGCACCCGCGCCTTCATCTACACCGATGCCGGCGGCATGGTCGAGCTGCCCGGGCTGCCGGAGCGGCCGAGGACCATCGCGCGGGATCTCAACGACTTCGGCGATGTCGTCGGCACAGCGAACGCCGGCGGGGTCGACCTCGGCCACGCCGTGCTCTGGACCGGGGGCGCCGTGACCGACCTCGGCACACTCGCCACGGGCAGCTACAGCGAGGCCTGGGGCGTCAACAACAACGGGCAGGTCGTCGGCTCGTCCTTCACCAACGGCGGCAGCTTCGGAGTTCATGGCTTCCTCTACACCGCGGCGCAAGGGATGGTCGACCTGACGCCGAACAGCGACACGGGTGCCGCCACGGACATCAACGATGCGGGCCAGGTGACGGGCTACAAGACCGCGCTCGGCGGCTATCACGCATTTCGTTGGCAGGGTGGAGCGTTCGTGGACCTGGGTGTGATTCCCGGGTTCGCGCACAGCTTCGGCTGGGCCGTCAACGCCGCCGGCCAGGTGGCCGGGAACTCGACCTCGGCCTCGGGCAACAGCGAGCAGTTGTTCCGCTTCACCGACGGAGTCGGTCTGCAGAACCTGGGAGGCGTAGGCGAGCACAACGTGGCCTGGGGCATCAACGCTTCAGGCATGGTGGTGGGCGCGAGAGGGCTTTCGATGACGCGCGCCGTCCTGTACACCGACGCGGCCGGGCTGCAAGACCTCAATACACTGATCGACCCATCGCTGGGCTGGGTCCTCTTGGCCGCGTACGACATCAACGACGGCGGAGAGATCGCCGGTTACGGGTTCAACAACTTCACCGGGCTGACGCACGCCGTGCGGCTGCAGCCCGCGGCCGGCCCGCCGCCCGAGTGCACCATCCACTGCCTGCGCTCGACCGACATCGCCTTGCGCGCGAAGGCGACGGCCGGTGCGGCCACGATCACGGCCAAGGTCACGGTCCAGGACGAGAACGGCCGGCCGATGTCCCAGGCGCTGGTCGTCGGGATCTGGACCCAGCCGGATGGGACGCAGCTCCACCATTACGCGTGGACTGACCGCCGCGGCGTCGCGAGCTTTGCCACGAGCGGCCCCCGCCGGAGCACCTACACGTTCGAGGTCGTCAATATCGAGCTGTCGCTCTACACCTTCAACCCGAGCGAGAGCGTCCTCTCGCGCAGCATCACGGTCAAGTGACCGGCAGGAATGGCCGAGGAGCCGAGGAGGTAGGCGAGAAGCGTTGCCGGCCGATAGGTCGCCGCGGCTTACCCGGCCCTCCGCACCGCCAGGGTGCACTTCTGGCTGAAGGCGGCGTACTCCTCGGGCGCGCGGCGGACCAGGATGCAGAGGTCCTCCGGACCCGGGTAGCGGAAGAGCTTAACCCCGCCGACCGGCACCTCGGAGAGGCGCGCGACCGGCCGCCGCGGGAAACGTCCGTGCGCGGGCGAGCCAGCTCTTGGCCAGGATCCAGACGTTGCCGGCGAACATCCCCAGGCTGGTGAGGACCAGGAACTTGGCGAACTGCCGGCGGTTGACGTAGCGCTCGTCGGCGCCGTGGACCGAGAACTCCTCGCGCCAGACGGCTCGGCGCTCGGCCGGCGGAGGCTCACGCCCGCCGCTCCCCGTCCGGTGGCTCCCAGAGGTAGTCGGCCACGTCCACCTCGACGCGGGTAGGGCGGCGCCTAGTCGTCGACGACGAAGGTGACCTTCAGGTGAACGCGGAAGGTGGTGATCTCGTTCCCGGACACTTCGACGAGGTGGTCCCCGACCCAGGCGCGCTTGAT
>DASUNQ010000268.1:0-5980 GCA_036277075.1 Thermoanaerobaculia bacterium | reverse complement strand
CGAGTCGGCGCTCACCGGCGAGGCGCTGCCGGTCGAGCGCGGCCCCGGCGAGGCGGTGCGCAGCGGCACGGTCAACGCCGGCGCGCCCTTCCGGCTGCGCGCCACGGCCACCGCCGAGGCCAGCACCTACGCCGCGATCGTGCGGCTGGTGCGCGAAGCCGAGGCGGCCAAGGCACCGTTCGTCCGCCTCGCCGACCGCTACGCGCTCCTCTTCCTGCCGCTGACCCTGGCGATCGCCGGTCTCGCCTGGGCGCTCTCCGGCGATCCCGTGCGCGCGCTCGCGGTGCTCGTCGTCGCCACGCCCTGCCCGCTCATCCTCGCGGCGCCGATCGCCCTGGTCGCCGGCGTCTCGCGCGCCGCGCGGCGCGGCGTCGTGGTCAAGGGAGGACGGGCCCTCGAGGCCCTCGCCCGCGCCCGCATCCTGCTCCTCGACAAGACCGGCACGGTGACGATCGGCGCGCCGCGGGTGGCCGAGGTCGAGACCTTCGGGGGCGTCGGTGAGAGTGAGCTGCTCCGCCTCGCCGCCTCGCTCGACCAGGTGTCGCAGCACGTCATGGCCGCCGCCGTGGTGCGGGCGGCGCGCGAGCGCATGCTACCGCTGGCCCTCCCGGCCGACGTCAGCGAGCAGCTCGGCGCTGGCATTCGCGGCCGTGTCGACGGCCGCGACGTGGCGCTCGGGCGGCTCGACTGGGCGGCCAGCGGCGCGCCCTACCCGCCCGGCGTCCGCCGCGTCCGCCGCCGCACGGCCCTCGACGGCTCCTCCAACATCTTCGTCGCGGTGGACGGCGCCCTGGCCGGCGCGCTCATCGTCCACGACCCGATCCGCTCCGACGCCCCGGCGACCCTGCGCGCGCTACGCCGCGCCGGGATCCAGCGCGTCGTGCTCCTGACCGGCGACCACCTCGAGGTCGCGGAGCCGGTGGGGCTCGCGGTCGGCGCCGACCTCGTGCTCGCCGACCGTTCCCCCGCCGAGAAGGTCGCGGCGGTGCATGCCGAGCGCGCGGGCGGTCCCGTGATGATGGTCGGCGACGGCGTCAACGACGCCCCCGCCCTCGCCGCCGCCGACGTCGGCGTGGCGCTCGGTGCCCGCGGCGCCTCGGCGTCGTCCGAAGCCGCCGACGTCGTCCTCACCGTCGACCGCCTGGACCGGCTGGGCGAGGCGCTGGTCGGCGCGCGGCGGGCTCACCGGATCGCTGTCCAGAGCGTCGTCGCCGGCATGGGGCTGTCGCTCGCCGCGATGCTCGTCGCCGCCGCGGGGTACCTGCCGCCGGTCGCCGGCGCGCTGGTGCAGGAGGGGATCGACGTGGCGGTGATCGCCAACGCGCTCCGCGCCCTGGGCGGACGGCGGCGCCGGCGGGCGCCGGCCGAGGTCGAGGAGGTCGGCCGCCGGCTGCGCGCCGAGCACCGTGCGTTGGCGCCGGACGTCGACCGGCTGCGCGCCGTCGCCGACCGCCTGGAGGAGGTCCCGCCCGCCGCGGCGCGCCGGCAGCTCGCGGAGCTGCGGCGGTTCCTGGAGGAGCGCCTGGTGCCGCACGAGCGCAGCGAGGACAGCGCCGCCTACCCGCTCGTGGCGCGCGCCATCGGCGGCGAGGACCCGACGGCGCCGATGAGCCGCGCGCACCTCGAGATCCTCCACCTCGTGCGCCTCTTCGGGCGGCTCCTCGACGAGCTGCCCGGCGACGAGGCCGAGCCGCTCCCCGCCGAGGAGCAGCGCGACCTCCGCCGCCTCCTCTACGGCCTCCACGCCGTCCTCCGCCTGCACTTCGCGCAGGAGGATGAGCAGTACCTGCCGCTGCTCGAGGGACCCTGGCCCCCGCCGCCGGCGCCGCAGGAAGCCGCGCTCGCCGAGCGCGCCTGAGCGGCGCTCCCCCTCCCGCCACCCCGCCGGGTGGGCCCCTCGCCACCCGCCGGCGTTCGCCGCCGCCACCCCGCCGGACGTCGCGCACCCCGGCGCCGCGCCCTAGCGTTCGGGGCGAGGAGGAAACGACATGGCGAACCTGACCGCCCAACCCTGGTTGCCGAGCCTGGACCTGCACGAGGAGGACGGCGAGCTCGTCCTCCACGCCGAGCTCCCCCACCCGTTCGACGAAGGAGCCGAGCTGGCCCTCGACGGCTCCGACCTGGTGGTGCGGAGCGACGGCGGGGCGCGCGGCCGCCTTCCTCTCCCCTTCCCGCCCCAGGCGATGCGCGCCGCGGCGCTGCCCGCCGGCGGCGGCTTCGAGGTGCGCGTCGCCGACGCCGACCGCCAGCTCGACCTGCTCGTGCGCTCGAGCCTCCGCGCCGCCGCGGCGCACATCCGCCGCGGCCACGCCGGCCCCTGGCGGCAGTGCGCCCACCCGCTCTGCGTCGACGCGCAAAACTTGATCCCGCCGCTCCCGTCCGCGCGAATCGACTGGCAAGGGGCGAAGGACGCAGCGATCGCGCTGTGGGAAGGCCTGCGCGAGCGGGCCGCCACGATGGAGGAGGAGGAGCTGCTCGTCGAGGTCAACGCCGCCTTCTCGCTCTGCGACGCGGCGCGGGAGGAGATGCGCGCCTGCGGCGTGGGTTTGAACTGCTGCCGCTACTGCGCCTTCTACGAACAGTTCGGCGGCTGCCGCGGCATCAGCCTGCGGATGACCCTGCGCATCGTCGAAGGCGACACCGAGGGGCTGCGCAGGCTCATCGACGAGTTCCTGCGCGACCTGCGGGCGCTCGCCGTGCCAGCGGCGGCGTGACGCGAGGAGGTTGGAGCCATGCAACCGATCCAGGAGAAAGAACATCGCACCGCCCTCGACCGGCTGGTCCCGGCGCCGCGCCTCGTCGAGATCGACCGACTCGACCTCGCCGCTCCGCCGGCGGCGGTCTGGCGGCGCGTGCGCCACGGCAGCTTGGCGCCCTCCCCGTTGATCCGCGCGCTCTTCGCGATCCGCACCCGCGGCCGCGGGGAGACGGCGCTGCACTTGGACCAACTGGTCTCCTCGCCCGAGAAGCCGGGCTTCCAGATGCTCGTCGAGGAACCGCCGCGCGAGCTGGCGGTGGGGGCGATCGGCAGGGTCTGGGAATCGGAGATCCCCTTCGTCCACGTCGCGAACGCCGCCGAGTTCGCCGCCTTCGACCGCGCCGGCTTCGCCAAGGTGGCGTGGTCGATCCGGCTCTCCCCGCGCGGGGGCGGCACCCACCTCGAGCTGGAGCTGCGGGTCGGCACGACCGACGAGGCGTCCTGGCGGAAGTTCCGCCGCTACTTCGTCGTCATCGGCGCCGGCTCCCGCTTCATCCGCCGCCTGCTGCTGCGGGCGATCGCGCGCGACCTCGGCGTCCCGGAATCCGCGGACGAGGACCGACCCCTTCCCGGCGACGAGCTGCTGCCCGACGCCTCCGATCAGCTCACCCACGCCGTCGACGTGGCCGCCGCGCCCGAAGAGGTGTGGCCCTGGCTGGTCCAGATGGGGTGCGGCCGCGCCGGCTACTCCGGCGATCCTCTCTCGGGGCTGCGCTTCGGGCCGACGCTGGTCGAGCCGGTCAGCTTCGCCATGGACCGGCGGATGCTCATCGGCATCAAGGAACGAGCGGAACAGACCGCAAGGAAAGGAGACCTGTCATGAGCGAAACGACGACCGCCGTGCCGCCCGCGCCCGCAACCGCGCCGCCGCGCCCGCGCATGGCGCGCACGACCATGCGCGCCGCCGTCTTCCACGGTCCGGGGGACCTCCGCGTCGAGGAGGTGCCGCGGCCGGTGCCTGGGCCCGGCGAGGCGGTCATCCGCGTCACCCTGACCACCATCTGCGGCACCGACCTGCACATCCTGCGCGGCGAGTACCCGGTGCGTCCGGGTCTCGTCGTCGGCCACGAGCCGGTGGGAGTGATCGCCAAGCTGGGGCCGGGAGTCACCGGCTACGAGATCGGCGAGCGGGTGCTCGTCGGCGCCATCACGCCCTGCGGGCAGTGCCGCGCCTGCCTCTCCGGCCAGCACTCGCAGTGCGGCCACGGCGCCGGCTGCGAGGCGATCGGCGGCTGGCGCTTCGGCAACACGATCCACGGCGCGCAGGCCGAGTACCTGCTCGTGCCCTACGCCCAGGCCAACCTCGCGAAGATCCCCGACGACCTGGCCGACGAGCAGGTGGTGCTGCTCGCCGATATCGCCTCGACCGGCTTCGGCGGCGCCGAGTCCGGCCGCATCCGGATCGGCGACGCGGTCGTCGTCTTCGCCCAGGGGCCGATCGGCCTCTGCGCCACGGCGGGGGCGAAGTTGATGGGCGCCGCGCTCGTCATCGGCGTCGACGGCGACGACCGGCGCCTCGAGATGGCCCGGCTCATGGGAGCCGACGTGGCGCTCGACTACCGGACGACCGACGTCGTCGCCGAGGTGCTGAAGCTCACCGGCGGCGGCGCCGACGTGGCGATCGAGGCGCTCGGCACGCAGCAGACCTTCGAGAGCTGCCTGCGCAGCCTGCGTCCGGGCGGCACGCTCTCCTCGCTCGGCGTCTACTCCGGCAAGCTCCAGCTCCCCTACGAGGCCATCGCCGCCGGTCTCGGCGACCACCGGATCGTCACCACCCTCTGCCCCGGCGGCAAGGAGCGGATGCGGCGGCTGATGGAGATCGTCCGCCACGGACGCGTGGACCTGACGCCGCTCCTCACCCACTCCTTCCCGCTCGATCGGATCGTCGAGGGGTACCGGCTCTTCGGCTCGCGCGCCGACGGCGTGCTCAAGGTGGCCATCCGGCCGTAGCGGATGGGGAGGGCGACCGGACGTTTGCGCAGCCCCGCCGAACGTGAGACAAGGGGCTTCGCGAAAGGAGACCATCATGTCCGTGGCCAAAATCATCGAGATTGCCGCTTGAGCGCCACCCCGGCGGCACCTGCGGCCGGCGCCGGTGGCCGGCCTATTCACCGGCGACGAGCCGTAGCAGCGGCTCGTCGCGGCCGTAAACGTCGTCGCGGAAAACGAGCGTCCCCTGCTCGTCCACCCAGACGGTCCAGTAGACGAGGTGGATCGGGATCGGCTCCGTCAGCCGCACGTCCCGCTCGCGGCCGGCGGCGATGGCAGCCTCGATCGCCGGCCGGCTCCAGCAGGGGTCGCCTCTCAGCGCCCAGACCGCGAGATCAACGGGGTCGGCGATGCGGATGCAGCCGTGGCTGAAGGTTCGGGTTTCGCGCTCGAAGAGCGAGCGCGCGGGAGGCAGCGATACCGGCCGGCACGTGCCAGGAGGGGTTGAGCACGACGCGCTCGATCGCGCCGCTGAACGACGGGGTCTTCGTGTAGCTCCGGCCGACGATCGCCCGTGTCGCCAGCTCGGTGCGCCCCTCCTCCACCGCCCTTACCTCGAACGCCGCGACGTCGACGATCACGTGCCGGCGGCCGAGGTCGCGCGGCAGCCAGCGCCAGCGCTCGAGGTTGATCTGGGCCTGCCGCAGGCGCCGCTCGGCCGCGCCGCCGGCGCCCTCGGCCGCGGCGCTCTCGCGCAGCGCCGGCAGGGCGGCACGCAGGCGCGCGTAGCCGGCATGAGGCGGCTCCTGGAGCGCCAGCCCGTCGCGCACCATCCCGGCGGCGAGCGCCGTCTCGAGCACGACCGCTAGATCCTCCTGTCCCGGGTGACTGCGGCAGTCGCGGTAGAGCGCCGCCGGGTCTGCGCGGCCGGCGCGGAGGTGCGAGGCGAAGCTCAGGAAGGCGTCGGAGAGCAGGAGATCGAGCTGCGCAAGCGCCTCCGGCGCCGGCTGACGTGCCGCGTCCGCCATCCGTTCTTCGATCTCCGCGAGGTGGTAGTCGGCGGGCCGCAGCCCGTCGCCGCCGGCGGCCGCGACCGCGGCGGCGAGCGCGGCCGCCTGCGGCAAGGTGCCCTTCTCGCCGACCCAGGCCGGCTGGAAGCCGCGGCGCTCGTAGAAGCACCCGAGCCAAGGGCTCGGGTGGCGAGTCTCGCCTGCACGCAATACCGGGGCCGGGACCGAGACCTCGATGCGAGACCGGATCGCCTCCGCCAGCGTCGGGGACGACGGCGGTCCG
>DASUNQ010000267.1:0-9380 GCA_036277075.1 Thermoanaerobaculia bacterium | reverse complement strand
ACAGAAGGCGGCGGCTCGGCGGCGGGAGGGGGCTCCGGGGAAGGTGCAACCGCGGGCGGCGGCGCGGGAGGAGGCTGGGTCGGGGCGGGCTGCGGGATGGGCGCGGGCGCAGGCGGACGCTGGGCCGGGGGAGGCGCTTCCGGGGCGGCGGACGGCGGCTCGCTCGGCTCCGGAGAAGGCTGCGGCACGGCCGGCTGCACCGGCGCTGATTCGGGTTGCGCGGGGGGCGGCTCTACGGGCTGCACCGGGGCCGGCTCCGGTTGCGCCGGCGGCGGAGCGGGGGCGGGCGCCGCGGCGGGAACATCTCGCGGCGCCTCGCGCACGATCGGCGGTGCCGGCGCCGGGCTCTCCTCTCGACCTGCTCTTCCGGCGATCTGCGGCGACGCCGCTCCGCCGCGCCCGCGCGCCACCCGCACGCTCAGCGTGTGGACCGCCCCCGGCACGTTGTGTTGGCCGGCGGCGACGACGCGCGGCTTCCCCGCGCGCAGCTCGACCTCGGCGCGGTAGGTCATGAAGCCGGGCCGCGCGACCTCCAGCCGCCAGAGCCCCTCGGCGAGGCCCCCGACCAGGGCGCGGCCGCGCGCGTCTGCGGCGACCGGCGGCGGTCCGCTCGGGGGATCGACGGCCAGATACTGGAGCCGCACCTCGGCCCCCGGCGCGGCCTTCCCCTGGTGGTCCTCGACGCGCACCTCGAGCGCGGCGCCGCCGCTCCACGGCTGAGCGGCCCCCGGCGCCGCCAGGAGACCGCAGGCGAGCGCGACGAGAGGAGCGCGGTTCACGATCGACAGTCTGCCACAGCGGGCCGTAGTTCGTACGGCCCGGCCATAGCGGTCATGAGGCGCGGCGGCCGCGGCGCCGCGCGGACGACCCCGGGCGCCGGCCGCAAACCCTTCCGGCTCTTCGAGTTCCTCCTTCGCCGGCGCGCGCTCCCACTGCGGCACACCCCTTGCTCCGCCCGTTCTCGACAACGGAAGGAGACCCCGTCATGAAGCGCAGCCTCGTCCTCGCCGGGCTCGCCTTGCTCGGCACGCTGTTCGTCGCTCCCAGGCACGCCTGGGCCCAGGGCTGAGTCGCCGCGCGTCTCGACGCGCCCGTGCTCGGCGCGTACGACGGTTCCTACACCGGTCCCAACAAGTGGCAGGTCTCGACGAGCTGGCGCTACCAGCGCTCGGACCGGCACTTCCGCGGCTCGCACCAGGAAGAGAACCGGCAGTTCGAACACAGTGAGGTGATCAATACCCTGAACCTGATCGAGCTCGGGGTCCGCTACAACTACAGCGACCAGACGAGCTTCTCGCTCGGCATCCCCTACGTGTCGGCCGAGCGCTCGAGCCCGCTCCGCGACAGCAACCGCGTCGTCGTCGACCGCGCGATCACCGAGGCGCGCGAGCTGGGCGACGTCACCCTCACCGCGCGCCGGCTGCTCTGGAAGCCCGCGGAGCGGCCGAACGGCAACGTCTCCCTCGGCCTCGGCCTCAAGCTCCCGACCGGGCGCCACGACGTCTACGACGAGCGCGTGCGGCTGGTCAACGGCCAGCGCGTGACGACCGTCGAGAGCGTCGACCAGTCGATCCAGCCGGGCGACGGCGGCTTCGGAGTGATCCTCGACGCCCAGGCGCTGCAGCGCGTGCTCGGCGGCAAGGGCGCGCTCTACGCCGGCGCCACCTACCTGGTCAATCCCGAGGGCACCAACGGCACCCCGACCTTCCGCAACAACGAGGGCGAGGAGATCATGTCGATCGCCGACCAGTACCTGGGGCGCATCGGCATGAGCTACTCCGCGCCGAGCTGGAAGGGGTTCGGCGTCAGCCTCGGCGGACGCCTCGAAGGGGTGCCGGTGCACGACCTCGTCGGCGACAGCGAGGGCTTCCGCCGCCCCGGCTACGCGGTGTCGGTGGAGCCCGGGATCAGCTACTCGACGGGCCCGCACGCCTTCACGCTCGCCGTGCCGGCCGCGGTCTACCGCAACCGCACGCGCAGCTTCGCGGACCGCCTCGAGCCCGGCGAGCACGGCGACGCCGCCTTCGCCGACTACATCGTCATGCTCGGCTACTGGCGCCGCTTCTAGACCTTCCGAGCCTCCGTGTCGGGGCCCCTCGGGTGAGGGGCCCCGCTTTTCTTTTCTAGGTCACGTCGATCTCGCCGACGCCGTGGCGCACCACCTGCTCCTCGACGAGCCGGCGGAGAGTGCCCTGGAGGTCGTGCGGGCGGGGCACCGCGTGGAGGGTGACGACCGGGTTCGTGCGGTCGGTGCTCACCACGACGACATCCCCCAGCCCGGCCAGCCGCAGGAACAGCGGGCAGCGCACCGGCAGGTCGCGCACCCGCCGCAGCTCGACGTCGTCGGTGTCGGTCGAGAGCAGGCCGGTCGTGACGCGCAGGCGCTCGGAGGTGATCGTGTACTTCGTCGCCCGGAGCTTCACGTGCGCGACCAGCCCGACGAGGAGGCAGACCGCCCAGACGGCGACGATCAGCCAGGGGATGACGGCGGCGGCGTCGCGCACGGTCCCGCCGCCGTCGCGGCCGCGCAGCCAGAGCAGGCCGGCGGTGGCGAGGACCGCGGCGAGGAGGAGCAGGAGGTCGAGAGGGAGGTTGACCAGCGGGGACGGGGTCCCGCGCCAGACGGTGACCTCGGCCGGTCGGGTGGTCGCGCGTTCCATCGCCGGAGGGTTCGTGGCGGCGATTCTAGCGCGCCGGCTCCGGGACGAGGGCCCAGTCCAGCGGCGGCGCCCCCCACTGCGCCTCGTACGCGCCGTCGAGCCAGGTCAGCGCCTCCCGGGCCCAGGGAAGGCCGGCGTTCGTCCCGGCGACCAGCGGCCCGCGCAGACACGCGGCGTAGCCCCTGTCCACCGGCGCGACGAAGGCCTTGGGCGGCGTGGCGCGCTTCTCGAAGGTGCGCGCGATCATCGTCTTCACGTCCGCTCCTTCCGCGTGCTGCCCCCAGGCGAGATCGAACCGCGATTGGCCGTGCCGCCAGAGCCCCTCGTACAGCTTGAGGGTGTGCAGGAGCATCGGCTTGGCCTCGGGATAGCCGCCGCGCACCAGCTCGCCGAGCACGGCGGCCAGGAAGTGGTGCATGAAGGTGCTCACGAAGCCGTGGCGGCCGCCCGCTTGCCGCAGCATCTCGGTCGGGCGGTGCTCCGAGACGTTGAGCACGCCGGTCGGCCGGTACCCTGGGCCGCCCGGCGTCGCCAGGTTCTCGGTCATCCACCGGAGGTTGTCTCGAAGCTGCGCTTCGTAGCGCGCCTTCTCCTCGCCGGAGGAGACGCGGATCAGCTCGTGGAGCGTGCGGAGGGACCATGCGGACGTCCGCACCTGCCCGGACCACAGGATGCCCCGGTAGCGGAGGTCGCCGCCGGGCGGGCGGGTCAGCAGGTTGTACGTGTTCCAGGCGGCGAGCTCCTCGCGGTAGTACCTCTCGCCCGTCAGCAGGGCCGCGAGGTAGACCAGGCTGTGCTCGTGGGCCGGCTCCGGGATCGGGAGCTTCGCGCCGCCGGCCGTCGCGAGCGTCACCTGCGGGTCCTGGAGATAGCGCCGGTCGGCGTCGGCGATCTCCGAGAACAGGCCGCGCGTCTCCGCGGGGCGCAGCGGCTGCGCCGTGGCGCGGCTCCAGTAGTGGATGGCGTAGTTTCCCGAGCTGTCCGCCGTCTGCGCCAGCGCTCTCCAGGCGCGCGGATCGCCCGAGAGCAGGTACGCCACCTGCCCGGGCATGAGGAGCGCGGCCTCGTTGAGCAGCGGCCCGGCGCCCCCGGTCCAGGAGTGGACGATCGCGCCGTGCTCCTCGGAGATCGCGTCGTAGGAGCCCGGCGGGTGCCGGGGCGGTTTGCCGCTCGGCACCGTCGACCAGGTCTCCCAGGGATAGCGGCCCTTGGCGATGCGGGAGAGCGTGTCCTCCGGGATCTTGACCCGCGCGTAGCGGGGGACGAGCCCGGCGGCGGTGAGCGCCGCGAGGTCGAAGCGCGGGGCGGGCGAGCGCCGCAGGACCAACGAGGGCCGGGTGTGGTGGTGCAGGCGGAAGGGCGCCGAGTGGGCGACGGCATCCGCCAGCTTGACCGTCAGCTTCCCCGTCCAGACCGGCGCGGTCGTCGGGAGGTCGCTCCAGGCGCGCTGGAGCGTGACCCGCGTCTGGCCGTCGTCCTTGACGTCGAGGACGACGCGCACCTCGCGCGAGAGGTCCCCGACCCAGCGCACCTCGTCGTCCCCCGGCAGGCGCTCGCCGGCGCCGGACGGACGCCAGGTCCCGAGGCCCGAGAGCGAGACGGCGACGGCGGGGGCTGCGGGCGGTGCCGGCGGGGCGCTCGGCGCCGCGAGCGCCAGGCTCACGGCGAGGAGGCAGGCGCTGAGGAGTATTTTCAGCGTGAGAACCGCGGGCGAAATTGGTCGGGACGCCGGGATTTGAACCCGGGACCCCCTGAACCCCATTCAGGTACGCTACCAGGCTGCGCCACGTCCCGACCGAGGGAAGACCCTACTTGACTGGGGGTTTCGAGTCGAGGAGCGCGAGAATCTCGCGAGCTGCTCGTAGAGACCGTTCGATCCCCGCGCGCAGTGTTTCTACCCGCTCGGCGGCTCGGGTGTCAAGGTGCGCGGGGGCGGCGGCGAGGGGCGCGGCCGCGGGGATGCCGGAGGGCTCGGGCGGGGCTGGCGACGCGCCCAGCGGGAGCTGCCCGGCGGCCTCGTCCGGCGCCTCTTCCCCCGTCTCGGTCCCCACCGCGGCGTCCTGGGCCGCCTCGGGCTCCGCCGGCTCCACGCGCCCGAGCGTCCCCGACGCAAGCTCCCCTTCGAGCTTCTTCTTCGCCCCGGCGATCGTGTAGCCCTCGTCGTAGAGCAGCTCCTTGATCCGCCGGATGACCGCCAGCTCCTTCTCGTTGTAGACCCGCTGGCCGGAGCGGCTCTTGGCCGGCGACAGCGCCGGGAACTCGGTCTCCCAGTAGCGCAGGACGTAGGGCTGGATGTCGATCAGGCGGCAGGCCTCGCCGATCTTGTAGTAGAGGCGCTTCTGGACGCGCAGCTTCGGCGGCATCGCGACTCGCCTAGTCGCTCCGCGGCGGGCGGCCCGGCCGCATCACGTCGCGCAGGCGGCGGGCCGGGCGGAAGGCGAGGCCGCGGTGGGCGGGGATGAAGATGCGCTCGCCGCTCATCGGGTTGACGCCCTGCCGCCCGGGGCGGGAGGTGATCTCGAACGTCCCGAAGTTCTTGATCCGCACGCGGCGCCCTTGGCCGAGCTTCGACTTGACGGTGTCGAAGATCGCCTCGACGATCTCGGCCGCCTCGTCCTTGGTGATCCCGCCGTGGCGGCCGTAGACCACCTCGACGAGGTCGGCCTTGGTCATCCCGGGCCGCGCGCCGCCTGTCTTCCTGGTGGCCATGATTGAAAGGGTTGCCTGAAGTATAGGCGGCCAAGCCGGCACCGGGCAAGCGCGCAGCGGCGTTACTCCTTGCTCCCCCAGACGCCGTCGCCCGAGCAGGCCGCGGCGGTGCGCAGGAAGCGGAACGTGCCGCTGCCGCGCAGCGGCTTGCCGCGTGCGGCCGCGGTGAGCCGGCCCTCCCAGGTCACGCTCTCCTCGCCGGCCGCGGCCGTGCCGCGGGCCTCCCCCGAGGGGTCGAGCTTCCCGGTCAGGGGCAGCGCGCCGAAGAACCCGGAGAGGCCGCCGTCGGCCTGCCGGACGAGCTGCAAACGTCCCGAGAGGGTCATCGGCTCGAAGGCCTCCGGCGAGCTCGACGGGCAGTGCATCTGCCAGATGCCCAGCAGGCGGTCCGGGGGCGGCTCCAGGCGTGTCCAGCGCACGAGCTCGCGGCCGCCGGCCAGGGTCACTCGTACGAGCAGGTGCTGATCGACCTGCCATTGACCGATGTCGTGCGCGAAGAGGTCGAGGACCACCGGCCCGGTGAAGCGGCCGAGCCGCGGTGCGGCGGCCGCGTTGAGCCGGCGCCCGTCCTGCTTCGCGGCGAGGAACGGGTCGGCGCCGTGGCGCGTGCTCCAGACGAGGTCGTCGGCGGGGATCCCCTGCTCGTCGCTCATTTGCAGGGTGATTGCGACGACGTCCTGCGCGGCCTTCGGGTCCATGGACAGCCGCAAGCGATGGTCCGGGGCGCCGTCCGGCCCGCCGCCCTGCCGCCCCACCTCGTCCGCGTCCCAGCCCAGCCACTGCAGTGAGAACGAAGGCACCGCCGGCTGCTTCGGCTTGCCGCCCTTGACGGCGGAGATGCAGCACGGGCTCTCCACCGGCGCCGGCACCGCGCTCTTGAGCCGGCAAAGGGCCTTGGCGCCCGCGACCCCCGGCTTCACGTAGGTGTAGCTCCGGCAGCGCGGCTGGCTCTCGCAGGCGTCGCGGCAGAGGACGTGCGACTGGTAGTCGCCGGTCTGCTCGAAGGTCTCGTAGTCCGCGCCCGGGCGGTCGAAGCCGTTCTCCTGGGTGTAGCGGTTGGGGAAGGCAGCCGCCGGCGAGGCCAGCCACGAGAAGGCTAGCGCCGCGGTGACTCGCACGATGGCGGACGAGTGTTGGCGCCTGTTCAGCATCGACAGCTCTCCTCGCGTCGTGCCGGAGCCCTTTGCCTCGCGTGAAGATTGGGCACATCGATAGTACTCCATAGCAGGGAGAAGACGTTCGGCGGCCCGTCTCTGATAGTGCGCAAAATCCAGAATTCTGGTTCGGATCCTCCGGTAAGTCAGCATGCGTTGGCAGGGGTCTTGTCCTGGATTTGGAGCGCCGTTGTGCAGGGCGCTCAGGAACTTGGCATGGATGTCCGTCTCAAGACACAGGGAATCCGAACGCCGCCCTAAGAAAGGAGCAGTATGCCGATCCGAAATCCCACGAACAGCGAGACGCAAAAGATCATCCACAAGTCTCTTGGAATTGTGTTTGTCTTCAAGAATAAGCCGGACGATCCCGCCTTCCTCAAGGAAGTCATCCTCTGGAAGGACATCCTGGAGATCCCGCCGGTCACGAAGACCTTCCTCCATACGAACACTCTCGTCGCCACTATGTCCGTAGTTCCGGACAGCCGCCCCACGCTGGCCCGGAAGGTCTATTTCAGGCACCTCGATGAGACGCAGCAGGAAACCGTGAAAGCCTACCGGGACTTCCTCCAGCCCCGGATCGTACTCACCGTAAAGGCGAAATAGCCATGAGACGCCTGAGTACTGTCACTACGGTCCTGTTGACGCTAGTTCTGGCGCGCGCTGCCGCCGCCGCTGAGTGCGAGCCGAACGTCTGGTTCGATTTGATCGTTGTCGAGTGTCCCTTGGATACGACGGAGCTCACCAACATCACGGTCGAGCTACAGGCCGCTTATATCAACGAGTCGGACCACTTGAAGACCCTCCAAGACAAGAGCGGCGAGTTTGCCTTCGATATCGAGTACCTCGCCCCTGACCTAGCACCCCAACGGGTCGCAATTCCCCAGGGAGACGTAGAGGTCAGCTCAGCCCAGATCGCCGTGACCCTAGGAGATCAGAAGGCGATCAAATCCCTTCGCCTCGTCGTGCCTCCGAAGAGCCTGTTCTGTGGTGACGACCTCGTGGAAGAGGAGACCTCACTAGAGATTCAGGTTACGGATGAAAATGGCCAGGTGCAGCCGGTGGTCTCCTGCATCAAGCCCGGGCAGGACGAAGCCTCGCGGGCTTGGGACTGGAATATCGACGCCGCCCCTGCGGATGACGACGCCGAGGACGATGCGGGGGTCGCTGTGAACTTCAACTTCGACAAGCAATGGGGATACAACATTCACGTGGCTCCGAACGCGGAGTCCTGGTCCTCCAACCTCTGGCGTCTGAAGCTCGAAGGCAGCGGCACGACCAACGACGCCGATTTCTACGACTCGGTCACCGCGGACTTCTCCTGGTCGCTCAACCACGCCTTCCTCCAACTGGACGACAAGCCATTCACCGCCTACTGGTGGGGAGCCTACGTACGACCCGAGACGACCTTCGAGGACGACACTCGGGACTACGCTTTCGGCGCCCGACTGGAGGTGCTCGCCAACCTGGAAAAGCTGATCGGCACCAACGTCGGGACCGGGATACGTCCCTATTTGGCTCTGGGCGTGGAGCGTGTCGATCCCGACAAACGGGAGGATGGCACGGTCCCCGCAAACTACGAGCGGGCCACGGCAGATCTACTCTGGAAGTTTTCTCCCTTCAATCTCGAGCGCATCCGGGTGGAGTTGGACTGGGAGGCGAAATACATCTTCGACGAGGACGACCTGGAGGCCCTGGGGCTCGCTGACCACCTGCAGGACAAGCTCGAGGTCTCGATCGCCCTCGACGTCAGCGGCAAGCGCGAGTTTATGCCCTTCCTGCAGTACACCCGGGGGACCGAGGCGCCGAAGTTCGAGGTGGTGGATGAGGTCCTTTTCGGGCTGCTCTGGAACCGGCTTGCGCCGGGAGAGAAACCGCAGTAGGAGGCTGCTACACCTCCAGCGGTGTGGGCCGGCTCAGAGCGGCAACGCGGGGGAGATAGTGATGTGCGGAACGCCGGCGCTGGGCGGGGGTGCGGAATCCTCATCTTAGCTCTCCCCTCGTTTACGAATCACCAGCCGCACCGGCACGCCGGGGAGGTGCAGCGCCTCGCGCAGGCGGTTCTCGAGGTAGCGGCGGTAGGTGTCGGCGCGGTGCAGGGTGCGGTTGGCGAAGAGCATGAAGGTCGGCGGGCCGGTCGAGACCTGGGTCGCGTAGTAGAGCTTCCAGGGCCGCCCCTTGGCCGCGGGCGGGTGCCGCCGCGCCAGCGCCTGCTCGAAGAGCCGGTTCACCTCGCCGGTCCCGAGCTTCGTATTGTAAGCGGTGAGCGCCCCGTCGATCGCCGGGAAGAGCCGCTCGACGCCGCGGCCGGAGAGGGCCGAGACGTTGACCCGCGGCGGCGCGGCGAGGAGCTGGTCGAGCCGCTCCCACGAGCGCTCGAGGGCGTCGCGCCGCTCGGGGTCGAGCAGGTCCCACTTGTTGAGGGCCACGACCGCGGCGCGCCCCAACTCCCAGATGCTGCCGGCGATCGCCAGGTCGCCGCTCGTCACCCCCTGCGCCGCGTCGAGGACCAGCACCGCCACCTGCGCGCGCTCGATCTGCCGCCGCGCCATCATCACCGCCAGCTCCTCGGCGGTGCCGGTGACCTGGCTGCGCCGCCGGATGCCGGCGGTGTCGATCAGGAGGTAGCGCCGGTCGCCGCGCTCGATCAGCGTGTCGACCGGGTCGCGCGTGGTGCCGGCGACGGCCGACACGAGGGCCCTCTCCTTGCCCGCGATCTGGTTCAAGAGCGACGACTTGCCGACGTTGGGGCGGCCGACGATGGCGACGGGGGGCGCCTCCGGTTGCGGCTCGGCCGTCACCTCGGGGAGCGACAGCGCGAGCGCCTCGCGCAGGTCGGCGACGCCGCCGCCGTGCTCGG
>DASUNQ010000266.1:0-9666 GCA_036277075.1 Thermoanaerobaculia bacterium | reverse complement strand
CCGCGCGCCGGCGGCGCTCACCTGGCGCGTCGCGGTGCCCGACCAAGGACGCCTCGACTGCGGCCTCGGCGCGCTCGCCGGCGAGCGCGTCACCTACCGCGTCGCGGTGCGCCCGCGCGGCGGCGAGCGGCGGGTGCTGCTCGAAGAGACGGTCGCCGACCCCGCCGTCTGGCGGCAGCGCTCGGTCGGCCTGGCGGAGTGGGCGGGCTCGACGGTCGAGCTGACCCTCGAGGCGGCGGGGGAGCCGGCCGGCGCGGTCGCGCTCTGGGGCGCGCCGGTCGTTTCCGGCGCCGGCGCCGCGGCCCGGCCGGACGTCGTCTTCTACGTCATCGACGGCGGCGGCGCCGATCTGATGAGCCTCTACGGCTACAACCGGAGCACCACCCCGTTCCTCGAGCGGCTGGCCGCGGAGGGCGCGGTCTTCGAGCGCGCCTACTCCAACTCGACCTGGACGCAGCCCTCGACGGCGTCGTTCATGACCTCGCTCCACCACAGCGTCCTCGGCGGCCTGCGCCGCGGCGTCCACTCGACGCCGGTGCCGGCCGCCGCCACGACGATGGCCGAGCACATGCGCCGCGGCGGCTACCTGACCGGGGTCTTCACCTCGAACCCGAACGCCGGCCGGGTCATCGGCCTCGAGCGCGGCGTCGATCTGCTGCGCGACACCGAGACCGAGCACCACTCGACCTCCTCGGGCGAGCTGCACGAGCGCTTCTGGGCCTTCCGCGCGGCCTATCCGGGCGGACCGTACTGGGCCCATTTCCAGACCACCGACGTGCACGAGCCCAACGAGCCGCCGCCGCCGTTCGCCGGGCTCTACGCGGGCACGGAGGAGCGGCAGCGGCTGCACGAGTCAGAGGGGCGGCTGTGGCAGGCCGCCGGCCAAGCCTTCGGCACCACCAGCATCGCCGGCTGGTACGACCTCGCGCTCGAGCGCTCCGGCGTCGACCGGCAGGCCTACTTCGGCGCGCGGCGGGACCTCTACGACGAGACGATGGCCTTCCAGGACCAGCAGCTCGCCGGCTTCGTCGAGCGGTTGAAGCGCACGGGGAGGTGGAAGGACACGATCCTCGTCGTCGCCGCCGACCACGGGCACCCGGCGGGGACCTTCGCGCGTTTCGGCCGCGGGCTCTTCGAGCCGCAGCCGGCGCCCTGGGAGGGCGCTCTCTTCGACAGCTACAGCACCCGCGTGCCGCTGCTCGTCGTCTGGCCGGGGCACGTCGCCGGGGGCCGGCGCTTCACCCGGCCGGTGTCGATGATCGACGTGCTGCCGACGCTTCTCGAGCTCGCCGGCCTGCCGCCGCCGGAGGTCCTCCAGGGGCGCTCGCTGGCGCCGCTCCTGCTCGGCCGCGAGAGCGAGGAGGAGGGGGAGGGGGTGCCGGTCGTCCTGGACGAGTTCCGGGTCGACGAGCGCGGCGAGATGATCGGCAACCTGGAGATGATCGACGGCCGCTGGGGGGCCTCGCTCGAGATCGGCCCGCTGCCCGGAGGCCTCGCCGCGCCCAAGGGGCGCCACGCGGTGCCGGTCGGCGGCCGCTGGGGCGCCCTCCACCCCTTCTTCCCCGAGGCGCCCCGGCTGCTGCTCTACGACCTGTGGAACGATCCCTTCGCGCGGCGCGCCGTCAACGGCCGCCATCCGGCGCTCGTCGAGCGCTACCGGCGCGCGCTCCTCCGGCAGTGGCGGGCGCACCTCGCGCTCGCCGGCCGCTTCCGCGAGGCCGGCGAGATCCCGCTCACCCCCGAACAGCTCCAGCAGCTCCGCTCGCTCGGCTACATCCAGTGAGGAGGTCCCGCATGCCGCACCGCTCCGCCTCCGTCCTCGTCGCGCTCTCCCTCGTCCTCGGCGGCGCGGCGCCGCTCGCCGCGCAGCCGCCCGCCGCCGCGCCGCCGGCCGACAAACCGCCGGCGGGCGAGAAGCCGCCGCCCAAGCCCGCGCCCGAGGAGAGGACGTCCAAGACCCGCCACACCGCCCGCATCGGCGGCCAGGAGGTGCGCTACACCGCGACCGCCGGCACCCTGGTGCTGAAGGCCGAGGACGGGACGCCCCAGGCGTCGATCTTCCACATCTCCTACACCCGCGACGGCGAGGACCCGGCGCGCCGCCCGGTGACCTTCACCTTCAACGGCGGCCCGGGCTCGTCTTCGGTCTGGCTCCACCTCGGCGCCTTCGGCCCGAAGCGGGTGCAGATGGATGCCGAGGGGCGGGCCCTGCCGCCCCCCTACCGGCTGGTCGACAACGAGCACTCGCTGCTCGACGTCTCCGACCTCGTCTTCATCGACCCGGTCTCGACCGGCTACAGCCGCCCGGCGCCGGGCAAGGAGGCGGCGGAGTTCCACGGCGTCACCGAGGACGTCCGCTCGGTGGCCGAGTTCATCCGCCTCTGGACGACGCGCAACGGCCGCTGGGCCTCGCCCAAGCTCCTCGCCGGCGAGAGCTACGGCACGACGCGCGCCGCGGGGCTCGCGCTGCACCTCCAGGAGACGCACGGGATGTACTTGAACGGCATCGCGCTCGTCTCCTCGATCCTGATGTTCCAGACCGCGCGCTTCGACGTCGGCAACGACCTGCCGTACCTGCTCTTCCTGCCCACCTACACCGCCACCGCCTGGTACCACAAGCGCCTGCCGGCGGAGCTCCAGGGGGACCTGAAGGCGACGCTCGAGGAGGCCGAGCGCTTCGCCCTCGGCGACTACGCCCAGGCGCTGCTCCAGGGCAACGACCTGCCGGAGGAGCGCCGGCGCGCCGTCGCGGCGCAGCTCGCCCGGCTGACCGGGCTCTCCCCGGCCTACGTCGAGCAGGTCAACCTGCGGCCGGTGATCCACCCCTTCACCAAGGAGCTGCTGCGCGGCCAGGGGCTGACGGTCGGCCGTCTCGACAGCCGCTTCACCGGCGTCGACCGCCAACCGGCCGGCGACGAGCCGGAGTTCGACCCCAGCATGGCGGCGATCGAGGGGCCGTACACCGCGACCTTCAACGACTACGTCCGCCGCGAGCTGCGCTTCGAGGAGGACCTGCGCTACCGGATCCTGGAGGGCATCCGCGACTGGAAGCCGCGCGACCCCGGCGAGTACCTGAACGTCGCCGAGGACCTGCGCCGGGCGATGGCGATCAACCCCGCGCTGCGCGTCTTCGTGGCGAGCGGCTACTACGACCTCGCCACCCCCTACTTCGCCACCGAGTACACCCTCGACCACATCGGCTTCGAGCCCGCCTACGAGGAGCGCACCGAAGTCCACGAGTACGAGGCCGGCCACATGATGTACATCCGCCTCGCCGACCTGGCGAAGCTCAAGAGCGACCTCGCCGGCTTCCTGCGGCGGGCGGTTGCCGGGGCTTCGGAATAGGATCGAGCGCGATGGAGCTCAGCCTGGATTGCGAACGGGAAGAAGACGGGCGCTGGCTCGCCGAGGTGCCGCAGCTTCCGGGCGTGCTGGCGTACGGCTCGTCGGCCGAAGAGGCCATGGCGAAGGCCGAGGTCTTGGCGCTCCGAGTCCTCGCCGAGCGCATCGAGCAGGGCGAGGCGCGACCGCAGCCGATCCGCTTCGTCCTGCCGGCTGCATGAGCCGGTGGCCGGCGGTCAAGGCGAAGCGGCTCTTCTCAGCACTCCAGCGCATCGGGTGGCAGCAGAAACGGCAGTCCGGCTCGCACCGCACCCTTGCGCGAGACGGCTGGCCGGACTTCGTCTTCGCCTTTCACGACAGTGAGGAGATCGATCTTGGGCAGCCCGAGATCTATCTTCGGCCGTCCGAGATAGATCTCCGAGGGCTCGAGATAGATCTTCGGCACCAGAAGATTTATCCCGAGCGGCCGGAGATCTGTCTTCCGCGCCGGGAGATCTGTCTTCACGCGCCCGAGATGTATCTTCGAGGCCTCGAGATGTATCTCGGGCGGCTCGAGATCTATCGCGGGGGGCTCGTCATGACCGCATCGCGCTTCCGAGGACTCGTCGTCGCCTGGGCTCTTCTGAACGCCTGGTGGGTGACTCTGCCCCCCAGCGCCTATGCGTCGCAGGCCGTGCGGGAGGCGATGGAGCACGCGGGCCACGGCGCGATGATCGCGTGGAACGACACGATGACGTACCTGTTCGTGGGCGCCCTGCTCGTCTCCGCCGCCGGGCTGGCTCTCTACCTCCCGTGGGCGCGCTGGCTCTTCGTGGCGACCACCGTCGCCAGCGTCGCCGTCGCTTCGCTGACCGGGGTGTCGGTCTCGGGGCCGGTCGACGGCACGCTGGGTTATCTGATCTCTTCGCGACGGAGCCCGGCGAGGAGGAAGAGGAAGAGCTACAACCCGGCGACCGGCAGCGTCCGCTTCCAGGTCCGTCGCTCCGACGCCCTCCGAGCCAAGGACGTCCTGGAGCTGGGGATCGAAAGGGAGTCGTAGCTCTAATCCAGCGGTCGCGGACGGCAAGCAAGCCTTCATCGCCTACACGGCTCGTTGGCCCCGCCTGAGCCCGCGACGCAGGTTGACGCCAGGTTCTCACATCCGCTAACCTCCGCGCGATGCCGTACGAGGTGGAGTACTTCCATCCTCGGGTCCAGAGCGAGATCCAGAGCTGGCCAGTCGGCATCCTGGCCGACTATGCCCGGATCGTGGAGCTGTTGATGGAGTTCGGGCCACATCTGCGGATGCCGCATTCGCGCGCTCTCGGAGCCGGGCTCTTCGAGCTGCGGCCGCGTGGGCGCGAAGGCATCGGGCGTGCCCTCTACTGTTTCACGATCGACCGCCGTATCGTGATCCTGCACGCGTTCGTGAAGAAGACGCAGGCCACGCCGGAGCGCGATCTGCTCATCGCGCGGAAGAGGATGAACGAGGTGAAAGATGCCTGATCCTAAGTATCGACCTGTCCTTCACGAGCAGGATGCGTTCCTCGAGAGGGCTCGGCGGCGCGAGGGTTTCCAGGAAGCATACGAGGCCCTGGGGAACGAGTACGCCCTCGCCCGCGAGCTGCTCGCGGCGCGGTCGAGGGCGGGGCTGACCCAAGAGGCAGTCGCCGCGCGGATGGGGACCACGAAGAGTGCCGTTTCGCGGCTGGAAGCTGCTGGAAAGCACTCGCCGTCCGTGACGACCCTCAAGAAGTACGCGGAGGCCGTGGGATGCTCTGTGGAGATCCGGCTCGTCCCGGCGCCTCGCGCAACCAAACGCTCGAGACGCGTCCGCGAGCGTGCCGCCGGTTAGCTCCGACGAGGAGCGCCGCTCGCCAGCGACTCCTCCTCCCGCCAAGCCTCCTCCCCGCCGGCGTAGTGCTCGCGCTTCCAGATCGGCACCTCCGTCTTCAGCCTCTCCAGCGCGGTCCGGCTCGCCTCGTAGGCGGCGGCGCGGTGGGGGGAGGCGGCGGCGATCACGACGCTCGGCTCGCCGACCGGGACCTCGCCGAGGCGGTGGGCGATGGCCACGCGCACGCCGGGCGCGGCCGCCTCCAGGTCGGCGGTGATGGCGCTCAGGCGCTCCTCGGCCATGGGTCGATAGGCGGAGTAGGTGAGGCGCTCGACGGCGCGGCCGGCGTGGCGGTCTCGGACGGTGCCGAGGAAGACCACGACCGCGCCGCGGCCGGGGGCGCTCACCGAGCGAACGACGGCGTCTGGATCCAGCGGGCCGTCCACCAGCGCCGCCCGAGCGCCCCCACTCCCGCCGGACACCGGCGGCAGGAGCGCGACCTCGGCGCCGTCGGCGAGCGGCTCGTCCGCCCCCGCCGCCAGTCGGCCGTCGATCGCCACCGCCAGCCGCGGCCAGAGCGGCGCGAGGGCCGGGTAGTCGCGCGCGAGGAGCGCGCGCAGGTCGGCCAGGCCGCCGCCGTCCGGCAGCTCGACCTCGAGCTCGCCGGCGCCGAGCGCGTCGCCGGCGCTGGCGAAGGCCAGCAGGCGAACTTTCATGCGGCGGGAATGCTACAGGAACGAAAAACGGGGACAGGCCCCGGCGCTGCGGAGCCTGCCCCGAGGGCTGCGGTCTAGTACTTGGCGGTGCCGGCCGGGGTGCGGACCGACTCCACGAAGCGGTCGAACTCGCCCTCGGCGTGGGTCTTCTCCCAGCCATACCGCTCCTGGAGGGCCCCGACCAGCTTGTCGCGGTTGCCTTCGGCCTTGTCCAGGTCGTCGTCGGTGAGCTTGCCCCAGACGCGCTTGGCGTCACCCTTCAGCTGCTTCCAGCGTCCCTCGAACACGTCGTTGGTCATCGTGGACTCCTTTCCTTCGGTTCCTAGGGGCGGCGCGCCGCGCGTTGCGCCGCGCCGCACTCTCTTCAAGGAGCAAGATCGGGGCCACTTTGGGGCCGTCGTGCCGCGCCCTCCTATAATCCCGCGAATGACTGTCCTCGAGAGCCGAGTGCCGCGAGACGACGCCTTCCGCCGCCGCGCCGAGCACTGGCGCGCGGCGGTGGCGCGGCTGCGCGAGGAAGAGGCGCGGCTCCAGCTCGGGGGCGGCGCCAAGGCGCAGGAGCGGCAGCGGGCGCAGGGGAAGATGACGGCGCGCGAGCGCGTGGCGGCGCTCTGCGACCCCGGGGCGCCGTTCCTCGAGCTCGGGCTCTGGACGGCACACGGCTTCTACGAGGAGTACGGCGGCGCGCCGGGCGCGGGCGTCGTCCTCGGGATCGGCACGGTCCACGGCCGCGACCTGCTGGTGCTCGCCGACGACGCCACCGTCAAGGCCGGGGCGAAGTTCCCGCTCGCCATCAAGAAGGTGCTGCGGGCGCAGGAGATGGCGCTCGAGAACCGGCTGCCGATCGTCTATCTGGTCGATTCGGCGGGGGTCTTCCTGCCGATGCAGGACGAGATCTTCCCCGACCGCGAGCACTACGGCCGGATCTTCTACAACAACGCCCGCCTCTCGACCGCCGGCGTGTTCCAGATGGCGGCGATCATGGGCTCCTGCGTCGCCGGCGGCGCTTACCTGCCGATCATGAGCGACGAGTCGCACATCGTCGAGGGCACCGGCTCGATCTTCCTCGCCGGCGCGCACCTGGTGCGGGCGGCGATCGGCGAGCGGATCGACAACGAGGAGCTGGGGGGGGCGATCGTGCAGTGCGACGTCTCGGGCGTCGTCGACCACCGCCACCCGGACGACGCGGCCTGCCTCGAGAAGGTTCGCAGCCAGGTCGCGCAGCTCGCGGCGGGCGAGATGGCGCCGTTCGCGCGGCGCCCGCCGCGCGAGCCGCTCTACCCGGCCGAGGAGCTGTACGGCGTCATGCCGATCGACCGGGCGCGCCCCTACGACACCTACGAGCTCCTGGCGCGGCTCCTCGACGGCAGCGAGCTCGACGAGTACAAGGCCACCTACGGCCGGACGCTGGTCTGCGGCACCGCCTGGATCGGCGGCTGGGCGGTCGGGATCGTCGCCAACCAGCGCTCGATCGTGGCGCGGCGCACCGGCACCGGGGAGTCCGACAAGGAGCTCCAGATCGGCGGCGTCATCTACTCCGACTCGGCCGACAAGGGGGCGCGCTTCATCGAGGTCTGCAACCAGAAGCGGCTGCCGCTCCTCTTCCTCCAGGACGTGACCGGCTTCATGGTGGGGAGCCGCGCCGAGCGCGGCGGCATCATCAAGGACGGCGCCAAGATGGTGAACGTGGTCGCCAACTCGACGGTGCCGAAACTGACGCTCTTCGTCGGCAACTCCTACGGCGCCGGCAACTACGCGATGTGCGGCAAGGCCTACGGCCCGCGCTTCCTCTACGCCTGGCCGTCGGCCGCGATCGCGGTCATGGGAGGGGATCAGGCGAGCAAGACGCTGCTCGGCATCCAGCTCAAGAACCGTGGTGAGGACGTGTCGGAGGAGGAGAAGGCACAGCGGCTGGCCGAGATCCGCGGCCGCTACGCCGCCGCCATGGACCCGCGCTACGCCGCCGCGCGGCTCTGGGTGGACGCCCTCCTCGACCCCGCCGAGACGCGCGAGGTCCTCGCCCGCTCCCTCGCCTGCGCCGCGCAGAACCCCTGCATCCCCGAGTTCAAGACCGGCGTGCTGCAGACCTAGATGGCCGAGGTCGAACGGCAGGTGCGGGAGGTCATGGCCGAGGTGCTGGAGGTGGACGCGCGGCGGATCGGGGAGGAGTTCGCGCGCGGCGACGCGCCGTCCTGGGACTCGCTCAACCACCTGCGCCTGGTCGCCGCCATCGAGGAGGCGTTCGGGGTGCGCTTCACGATGCGCGAGGTGGGGGAGATGGAGAGCTACGCGGCGATCCGGCGGCTTCTCGCCGCCCGGATCGCGAGCGCCTGACCGGGGGCGGGCCCCCCCTCGGCGCGGCGCTGGAGCGCGAGCGTCTCGGCCTCGCGGGCCATGCCGAGGCGGCGGATCGCCAGGAGCGCCATCACCTCGACGGCGAGCAGCACGAGCCCCAGCGCCGCGTCGCCGCGCACCGCCACCAGCAGCGCCGCGCTGCACGACACCAGCACCACGCCGTAGATCGTCGCCACCACGCCGGTGCGGCTGGCCCGCACGTGCTCGAGCAGGTGGTGGAGGTGCTTGCGGTCGGCGCGGAACATGCGCAGGAAGCCCTCGACCAGCGCGCCCTTGGGACGGTCGAGGAAGCGCACCCCCATGACCAGCAGCGTGTCGATCACCGGCACGCCGAGCGCCAGGATCGGCACCAGGATCGCCACCGCCGCCGGCGCCTTGAGCGAGGAGTGGACGGTCATCACCGCGAGCAGGAACCCCAGGGTGAGCGAGCCCGAGTCCCCCATGAAGATGCGCGCCGGCGCCCAGTTGTGGCGCAGGAAGCCGAGGCAGGCGCCGGCCGTCGCGCCCATCAGGACGACCGACTGCGGGCTGCCGAGGAGCACGGAGTAGGTCAGCAGGCTCCCGGAGATGATCGCCACCACGCCGCCGGCGAGGCCGTCGAGACCGTCGATCAGGTTGATCGCGTTGGTCACCCCGACGATCCAGAAGAGCGAGACGGCGGCGCCGAAGGCCCCCAGCTCGATCTCGCCGAGCCCCGGCACCCGCATCACCTCGAACGACCAGCCGATCCGCACCATGAGCGCCGCGGCGGCGAGCTGCACCAGGAACTTGTGCAGGGTGCCCACCCCCACGATGTCGTCCACCAGGCCGACCAGGAAGATCATCGCCGTGGCGACCGCCAGGGCGAAGAGCTCGGCGCGGCCGATCTCCGCCCCCCACTCCGCCCAGCGCGAGAGCAGGAGGGCGCCCGCCGAGAGGGCGAGGCCGAGGACGATGGCGAGGCCGCCCAGGCGCGGCACCGGCCAGCCCTGGAGCTTCCGCCCGCCGGGGTGATCGACCGCCCGCACCGCCACCGCCACCCGGGCGGCGACGGGGACGAGGAGGTTGGTGACGAGGCCGGCGACCGCGGCCGAGAGGCCGGCGAGGATCAGCGCTTCGCGCAAGCCGCCCTCGTCGCGGATGCCGCCGCCATGATCAGGGCCTGAAGTCGACGCGCAGGGTGTGCCACATCTTCACCCGCACGCCCTCTTTGGTCGCGGGGCGGAAGGTCACGCGGCGCGCGGCTTCGAGCGCCGCCTCGTCGAAGCCGAAGCCGACCTTCGTCCCCAGCCGCTCGGCCTGCGCCACGCGGCCGTTCTCGTCGACCAGCACGCGGACGCTGACCGAGGCCTGCTTGCCGAAGCGCTCGGCCGCCCGCGGGTAGACCGCCCGCAGGTCGCTCACCCGCTGCGGCGCGACGACGCCGGGGCCGCCGCTGACCAGCTCGCCCACCTGCACCGC
>DASUNQ010000265.1:0-2175 GCA_036277075.1 Thermoanaerobaculia bacterium | reverse complement strand
CCGGGCTCGCGGCGGCGGGGCTCGTGGCCGCGGCGGCGCGCAAGCGCAGCGCGAGCAAGAAGAGCTCTTCGAAGTCGTCGTCGAGCGGCGGCTCGAGCGGCGGTTCCAGCAAGTCCCGCAGCGGCGGCGCCGGCAAGTCCCGCAGCGGCGGCGCCAGCAAGTCCCGCAGCGGCGGCGCCGGCAAGTCCCGCAGCGGCGGTACCAGCAAGTCCCGCAGCGGCGGCACCAGCAGGTCGCGCAGCGGCGGCACCAGCAAGTCCCGCAGCGGCGGCGCCTCCAAGGCGCGTAGCGGCGGCACCGCCAAGCGACGCAGCGGCGGCACCGCCAAGCCGCGCAGTGGCGGCACCAGCAGGTCGCGTAGCGGCGGCACCGCCAGGTCGCGTAGCGGCGGCACCGCCAAGCCGCGTAGCGGGGGCACCACCAAGCCGCGCAGCGGCGGGCGCAGCTCGCGCACCGGCGGCGGCCGGAGTCGGACCGGCGGCGGCACCACCGGGGGCGGCGCCACGAGCACCGGCGGGAGCGGCACCACTCCGGGCGGCGGCACGGGCGGCACCACCAGCGGCGGCTCGTCACCCTTCTCGTCGGGTGAGGGCGGTACCACCTAGAACCGGGCTCCGCGCGCTACCCGCGCCGGTGCGGCACGCTACCGCACCGGCGCGCTCTCTCTTGCCAGCGGCGCGGCGTTGTGCATAACCTGCGTCCATGCAGGAGGCCGATGAGGCCGATGTCAGGGACGTTCCGCGGCCCCTCGCGCGCGTTCTGATGCCCTCGCCGCTCGGCCCGTTGGGGCTGGAGCTGGCCGGGCGAGCGGTCACCCGGGTGCGCATCGACCCGCCGGCCGCGGAGCGCCGCGCCTTCATCCCCCTCCACAAGCTCGGCAAGGTCGAGGACGGCGACTTCCTGGAAGAGGTCTGCGGCCGCTTCGCCGAGTATTTCGCCGGGGCGCGGCGCAAGCTCGACGTGGACTTCGACCTCACGGCCTGCGGCCTCGAGCCGTTCGCGCGGCGGGTGCTGCGCGAGACGGCCAAGATCCCCTACGGCAAGACGCGGACCTATCGGATGGTGGCGGAGGGGGCCGGCCGCCCGGAGGCGTACCGGCAGGTGCTGGCGGTCCTGTCGGAGAACCCGTTGCCGGTCGTCGTCCCCTGCCACCGGGTGGTCACCAACCGCGCCGGCATCGGCAGCTACGTCGGCGGCTGGCGGAAGAAGGTGTGGCTGCTGAAGATGGAGGCGCAGGGGCTGGGGAGCGGCGAGTGAGCGCGCCGCTCCCCCGTGGCGGTTAGTTGCCCGGCTCGAGCCGGACCTCCAGCTCCAGCTCCTCCCCCTCGCGCACCTCGAACTCCAGCTCGCGCGGCCGGTAGCCCGGGCGCACCACCGAGACGCGATGCGCGCCGCGGTCGAGGATCAGGCCGGAATGCAGGCGCGCGACCTCGCCGCCGGTGCCGAGGAAGCGCCCGTCGAGGTAGACCGAGGCGTCGTCCGGCTCCACCTCGAGCCGCACCCGCCCGACCTCGCCGCCGCGCTCGCGCGGGCGGCGATCGTCGTCGGCCCCGGCCCTATCCCGGACGTCCGCGGCCTCTTCGTCGTCCTCGGCATCCGCCGCATCGCGGCGCTCCTCCTCCATCTCGCCGACGCGCTCGCGGGCCTCACGGTCGTAACGCAGCCGCCGGTCGCGCCGCTCGTGCGTCTTCGCAGCGAGGCTCTCGGGGCGCACCGACTCGCCCGGCTCGAGGTTGTGGTCCACCGAGATGACCACGCCGGGCAGGACCGTGATCTGGCGGGCGATCGTCTGGTAGCCCTCGCGGAACAGGACGAGGTCGTAGGTGCCCTCCTCGAGCCAGAGGTACTGCGGGAAGCCGTCGAACGAATCGACGCGACCGAGATACTGGCCGTCGAGGTAGACCTCGGTCTTGGCCGGCGAGACGTCGAGGTCCAGCGCTCCCCAGTCGTCGCCGGCGTCGCGGTAGCCGTAGCGCGAGCCGTAGTACGGGGCGTGATAGGCCCAGGGATAGCCGGAGTAGCCGAAGAGCATGCTGCTCCAGAAGCCGCCGTACCAGCCGCTGCCGTACCACCCGTCGTAGTAGCGCGGGTAGTAGCGGCCGCCGCCGCCGCGGTGGCGCGCCTCGGCGCGATCGCGCCGATCGCCGCGGCGGTCGTCGGGCACGCGGGCGGCGG
>DASUNQ010000264.1:0-6601 GCA_036277075.1 Thermoanaerobaculia bacterium | reverse complement strand
CGCCGCCGCGAGCGCCGCCACGAGAGCGGCCGCGAGAGCGGGGAGGCGCGCGCGCCGGCTCACGCCGCGGCGCTCCGCGGCAGCGCCGCCGGCTCCGCCCGCAGCTCCGACTGCGCGAGGGCGACGAAGGCGGCGGCGAAGAGGACCGAGAGCACGGCGTTGGCCAGCGCCTGGACGGCGTTGAGCGAGAAGAGCGCCGCGGCGCGCGCGCCGGTGCGTGCCGCGGTCAGGGTCTGGATCGCGAAGGTCGCGGGCAGGAGCACCGCGCCCATCTCGAGCGCGACGAGGAGCACGAAGAGGGAGGCGAGCAGGAAGCACGCCCCGGGCCGCCGCCCGAGGACGCGCAGGCCGTGGCGCACCGCCGCCCAGACCCCCGACCCCTCGCGCGCCGCATCGGCCATCGCGACCAGGTTCCAGAGCGCGAAGAGGGCGAAGAGGAACCCCACCGGCAGGGCGCCGCCGCAGCCGATCCCCAGCGCCGCCGGCGGCCCCCAGCGCTCCGCCCCGAAGGCGGTCAGCGCGAGCCAGCCGAGGAGCGCGACGAGGAGCGGCGTGGCCAGGAGCAGCAGCACGTTGAGCAGCCAGAAGTAGCGCCAGAGGTAGCGCCCGGCCCAGCCGGCGAAGTCGCGGCCGCTGAAGGTGCGGAAGGTGCGGAAGGCGAGCTGGCCGCGCGGCGGTCCCGCCGGCGCCTGGCGGTCGGCGGCGATGAGCACGCCGTAGGTCCCGGCCTGGAGCCAGCAGTAGACGAGGAAGGCCAGGGTCCAGAGCGCCAGGGCGCCGAGCGCGGCGCCGGCGAATGCCGGAGTGAGCCCCGCCAGCTTTCCCGGCAGCCCCCGCACCAGCGGCTCGAGGTCCCCCTCGACCAGCACGTCGTAGGCGACGGGCAGGTCGAAGCCCACGGCCAGCATCGGCAGCAGGGCGCCGAGCGAGAAGAGGAGCGAGAGCAGCAGCACTCCCAGCCAGTTGAGCCCGACGAGCCCGCCGTTGGCGCGCAGGCTCGCCGCGCCGCGGCGCAGGCTGCCGAAGGCCGACAGGCGGGGGCTCACGAGGCGCGGGCGGCGCCGCGGGCGCTGGGCCCCGCGTGGAGAACGCGGAAGTCTCTCACCGAGGTCAGGAGGACGGGCTCCGTCATCTCGTGGAGGCGCGAGAGGAGCATGGCCGGGACGCGCCAAGCGAGCAGGTCCTTTGACCGGCCGGAGGTCTCCTTCTCCTGCACCATGCTCAGCTCCACTTGCGGGCGTTGCGCGAGCTCCAGAGGGTAGTTCGTGGTGAAGATCGTCGGCTGGCGGCGGGTGTAGCGGGCATTGACGATCAGGTAGAGAACGTCGTTGACCCACGGACTGGGCTGCATCCCCCCGAGCTCGTCGAGCACCAGGAGGTCGGCGTCGACGAAGGGTTCGAGGATCTGGCGCTGCCAGTCCGGTGAATCCGTGTCGAAGGTGGCCTGGATCTGGTAGACGAGAGAGGTGAAGTCGACGAAGCGTCCAGAGAGCTGGAGCTTCTCGATGAGCTCGATGAGGACGGCGGCCGCGAGATGGGTCTTCCCGACGCCGGGCGGGCCGACGAAGAGGAGACCTCCCTTACCCCGCCATTCTCCTCGCGCGCCCAGGAACTCCTCGACGTAGGTGCGGGCGGTATTGCGCGCGCCGAGGAGCTGGTCGCGTGCTCCCTGGGGCCCCTGCGCGACGTCGAAGTTGTCGAGCCGGCAGTAGCGGTAGCGCGGCGGCACGCCGGCCGCCTCGAGCAGGCGGGGCTTGGCGTCGCGGCGGCGGCAGGCGCAGCGCCGCGCCGCGCCGGCGGCACCGTCGGGCTCCACCACCCAGCCCCTCCCGCCGCACTGCGGGCAGGGGTCCGGCGCCGCGACCGAAGGCATGGCGAAATCGTAGCACGCGCCCCCCCGCGCCGGCCCCGCACTACGGTGCTCGCGGCGCCACCGTCCGATTCAACTCGCCGGCAACCTGGGGGTCTCTCGACAGGAAGGCCGTTGCTTCTGAAACCGTGATATAAGGTGCCCAACTTTTACGCATCAACGCCATGGATGGGGAGAACCCACAATGCGAGACGGTCTCAAGGACGAACGGACCTACGAGCTCGAGCGCGCCGAGGAGCGCCTGTGGCGCGAGGCGCGCGCTCTCGGGGTCTCCCGCCGCCGCTTCCTGCAGCTCGCCGGCGCCGGCGCGGGGCTGGCCACCTTCAGCGGCTTCTGGGGCGCGCCGCGCGCCTGGGCCAACCACACGCCGGTCGTCAAGCCGACCCCGAGCAACCTCTTCTTCATCCGCGGCACCAACCGCGAGATGAAGTGGGAAGCGATGAAGGACCAGGGCTACAAGACCGGCATCGACCGCTTCTTCGTGCGCAACCACACCGCCACCCCGCACATCGACGTCTCGACCTGGCGGCTGCGCATCGAGGGCACCGGCGTCGCGGCCCCCGTCGAGCTCACCTACGACGACATCCTGGCGATGCCCGCGGTCAGCGAGACCAAGTTCATCGAATGCGCCGGCAACGGGCGCAGCTTCTTCGCCTCGGTGCTCGGCCAGCCGGCCTCGGGGACGCAGTGGCTGCTCGGCGCGATCGGCGTCGCCGAGTGGACCGGCGTCCGGCTCTCGACGGTGCTCGCCGCCGCGGGCCTCAAGAGCACGGCGGTGGACGTCATGCCGACCGGGCTCGACACCATGGCCGTGCGGCGGCCGATGCCGATCGAGAAGGCGCTCGACGACGACACCCTCCTGGTCTACGGCATGAACGGCGAGGTGCTGCCGGTCGACCACGGCTTCCCGGTCCGCGTCCTCACGCCGGGCTGGATCGGCATCGCGAACATCAAGTGGGTGGGGAGGATCGAGGTCTCGGAGACGCCGCTCTTCTCCGACTGGAACACCACGACCTACCGCTACTTCGGTCCCGCCTACCCGGACCAGCCCGTGCTCTTCGCCCAGGAGGTCAAGAGCGCGCTCGAGCTGCCGTTCCCGGCCACCGTGCCGGCCGGCCCGCAGACGCTCACCGGCCGCTCCTGGTCGGGCCACGGCAGCATCGACCAGGTGGAGGTCAGCTTCGACGGCGGCGGCTCCTGGACCCTGGCCGCCCTGGCGGCGAAGAACATCCCCTTCGCCTGGCGGCAGTGGAGCGTCGCTTGGGACCCGACGCCGGGGAGCTACGCGGTGCGGGTGCGGGCCACCGACTCGAAGGGGAACACGCAGCCCGACGTGGTGCCCTTCAACTCGCAGGGCTATCTCTACTGGGCGGCGGTGAACCACCCGGTGACGGTCTTTTAGGGGAAGAGCGGGCGCTCAGCGGCGGGCGAGCGGCCCGCTCTGCACCTTGACCAGCGCGTGCTGGCGCTCGACGCCGAAGCGGCGGTCGAGCAGCTCGCGCTTGACGAACTCGAGGAGGCGGTCGACCTCGACCTGCATCTCCTCCATCCGCTCCTTCATGTTGAGGATCACCTCGACGCCGGCGAGGTTGACCCCGAGGTCGCGGGTGAGGGTCAGGATCGTTTCCAGGCGGCGGATCGCCTCTTCGTCGTAGAGGCGCGTGTTGCCGGCGCTGCGGACCGGCTTGAGCAGCCCTTCGCGCTCGTAGAGGCGGAGGGTCTGGGGGTGGATGCCGTAGCGCTCGGCCACGACGCTGATCATCACGAACCGTTTCTCGGTCTTCCGCCGCCGGCTCGCCATCAGCCAGCCTCCTCGACCCGCACCGCGGCGGCGCCGAGCTTCGGGATGGTGATGCGCAAAACCCCCTGCTGGAAGTGCGCCGAGATCTTCTCGGCGTCGAGCGGCCCGCCCAGCTCGAAGCTGCGGCGGAAGGGGCCGTAGCTGCGCTCCATGCGCAGGAAGTTGCGGTTCGCGCCGAGCGGCGCCCGGCGGCCGGAGAGCTCCAGCCGCCGGTCGTGGACCGCGACCTCGATGTCGTCGCGGCGGATGCCGGGCAGCTCGGCGTAGAGCAGGTAGGCGCCCTCGGTCTCGAGCACGTCGACCGGGGGGGTCCAGGTGCCCGGTGCCCCCCCTTCGCCGTCGTCGTACTCGGTGGCGAGGAGCGCCTGCTCGAGCAGGCTGTTGACCCGCTCCTGAATCCGCGCCAGCTCCTCTAGATAGATCTTCTTGAGGGCCATGACGCCGCCACCCTTTCTTCGTTCATCAGGCCTCAGCTCTTGTCGACGTCCACGGACTCGGCGTCGATCACCTCGTCCGAGGACGGGCGGCCGCCGCCCGGCGCGGCCCCCGCGCCGCCGCCGGCCCCAGTCTGCGCGCCCGCTTCCGGCCCGCCGCCCGGAGTCGGCTGGCGGTAGACCGCCTCGGCCATCTTGTGCGACGCCGCGGTGAGCCTCTCGGCGGCGCTCTCGAGCTCCGCCGTGTCCTCCCCCTCGAGCGCCTTCTTGGCGTCGGCGAGCGCCTGCTCGACCTGCCCCTTCTCTTCCGGCCCGAGCTTCTCCTTCTGCTCCTCGTAGGTCTTCTCCGTCGAGTAGACGAGGCTGTCGAGACGGTTGCGCGCCTCGACCTGCTGGCGCCGCCGCTTGTCCTCCTCGCTGTGCTCGCCGGCGTCCTTGACCATGCGCTCGATCTCCCGCTCGTCGAGACCCGAGGACGCCGAGATCGTGATCTTCTGCTCCTTGCCGGTGCCCAGGTCCTTGGCCGAGACGTGGACGATGCCGTTGGCGTCGATGTCGAAGGTCACCTCGATCTGCGGCACGCCCCGCGGCGCCGGCGGGATCCCCACCAGGTGGAAGCGGCCGAGGGTGCGGTTGTCGCGCGCCATCTCGCGCTCGCCCTGGAGGACGTGGACCTCGACCGAGGTCTGGCTGTCGGCCGCGGTCGAGAAGATCTCGCTCTTGCGCGTCGGGATCGTGGTGTTGCGCTCGATGAGCTTGGTGAACACCCCGCCCAGGGTCTCGATGCCGAGCGACAGCGGGGTCACGTCGAGCAGCAGCATGTCCTTGACGTCGCCGGCCAGCACGCCGCCCTGGATGGCGGCGCCGATGGCCACCACCTCGTCCGGGTTGACCCCCTTGTGCGGCTCCTTCTCGAAGAGCTCCTTGACCTGCTTATGGATCGCCGGCATGCGGGTCTGGCCGCCGACGAGCACCACCTCGTCGACGTCCTTGGGCTCGAGGCCGGCGTCGCGGAGGGCCTGCTTGCAGGGCGGCACCGAGCGCTTGACCAGGTCCTCGACGAGCTGCTCGAGCTTGCTGCGCGTCAGGCGGATCGCGAGGTGCTTCGGTCCCGAGGCGTCGGCGGTGATGAACGGCAGGTTGATCTCCGTCTCCTGCGCCGAGGAGAGCTCGATCTTGGCCTTCTCGGCCGCCTCCTTGAGGCGCTGCATGGCCATCGCGTCGCGCCCGAGGTCGATCCCCTGGTCCTTCTTGAACTCCTCGAGCAGCCACTCGATGACCCGCTGGTCGATGTTGTCGCCGCCCAGGTGGGTGTCGCCGTTGGTGGCCTTGACCTCGACCACGCCTTCGCCGACCTCGAGGATCGAGATGTCGAAGGTGCCGCCGCCGAAGTCGTAGACCGCGATCTCCTCGTTCTTCTTCTTGTCGAGACCGTAGGCCAGCGCCGCGGCGGTGGGCTCGTTGACCAGCCGCTCGACGTTGAGGCCGGCGATCTTGCCGGCGTCCTTGGTGGCCTGGCGCTGGGAGTCGTTGAAGTAGGCGGGCACGGTGATGACCGCGCGCTCGACCTTCTCGCCGAGGTAGTCCTCGGCCGCCTGCTTGAGCTTCTGCAGGATCATCGCCGAGATCTCCGGCGGCGAGTAGCGCTTGCCCTCGACGACGATGACCACGTCGCCGTTGGGGCCGCGCTCGACCTGGTAGGGGACCATCTTCATCTCCTCGCTCACCTCGTCGTACTTCCGGCCCATGAAGCGCTTGATCGAGAAGATGGTGTTCTTGGGGTTGGTGATCGACTGGCGCTTGGCCACCTGGCCGACCAGCCGCTCGCCGCTCTTGGTGAAGGCGACCACGGACGGGGTCGTCCGGTTGCCCTCGGCGTTGGGGATGACCTTCGCCTCGCCGCCCTCCATGACCGCGACCACGCTGTTCGTGGTCCCGAGATCGATGCCGATGATCTTGCTCACGTCGCTCCTCCTCCTGTTCGCGTCTACCGCGACTCTAAAACCTTAGTCGGCGCCAGTCAACTTTGGCGCCTACTCCTCTTGACAATGGGGGACTGAGATTTATTCCGGGCGAGCGCTAATCGAGGAGGACGAGCGGCTGCGCCTGCCCCTCGGGCCGACCGGAGAGGAACTCGGGGTCGAGCTGAAAGTCGCCGCGGATGCTGCCCTGCGCGCCGCCGTCGCGCGCCGCGGGCGGCCGCACGGCGTAGGAGTCCTGCCTCGCCTCCCAGGCGAGCGGCCGGCCCGAGGGGTCGCGGAGGTCGGCGGCGCCGAGGAGGCCGCGCTCGCGCAGCGCCTCGAGCCGCTCGGGGAAGTGGCCGTCGAGGAGGAACGAGGTGCGGGCGGCGCGGTCGAGCTTGGCGTAGAGGCTGGCGCGCTCGGCGGCGAGGAGCGCCTCGCGCTCGGCGCCCTGCCAAGGCAGCGGCAACAGCACGCGCTCCGGGGCGAGGACCAGCGCAGCGCCGAGGAGCGCGGCGAGGGCCGCGGCCGCGAG
>DASUNQ010000263.1:0-6531 GCA_036277075.1 Thermoanaerobaculia bacterium | reverse complement strand
CCTCCTCCTCGCCCGCACCGCCGCCGCCGAGGCCGGCCAGTCGCAGGGCGAGGACCACGAGCAGCACCCCCAGCAGCCCGAGCAGCAGGCGGAGGCGACGCGGGTCGGTCACGAGGTCCTCCGCGGCGTGGCGCGCGACGGCACCCGCGCCGGCGCGGCGGGCGCCCCGTCCGCGGGATCGGCGGCGAAGAGGGTCGAGAGCCGGAGCTGGATCGACAGCCCCTCGCCCTGCCGCTCGGCCAGCGTGACCTCCTCGAGAGTCAGGAACGAGGAGGAGAGCTCGAGCAGGTTGACGAACTGCCGCAGCTCCAGGTACGTCCCCTCGACGGGGAAGACGAAGGAGCGCTTGACCAGGCCGAAGTCCTGGATGTCCTGTTCCGGGTAGCTGATCGTGCGCGGCACCATGCCGGCCTGGCGCGCCAGGTTCTTGACCTCGGCGGTGATCTCGGTGAGTCGGAGCGCGCGGGTCGAGAAGCGCTGGTCGTAGAGGGCCGCCACCCGCTGGCGGGCGAGCCGCGCCCGGTCGACGAGCGCCTGGCTGGCGGCGCGCTCGCCGCCGGCCCGCTCGCGCGCCTCCTGCTGCTTCTCGATCGCCCGCTCCAGCGACTCGACCCGCCCGGCGTAGCCCAGCCGGTAGACCGAGCAGGCGCCGGCGTTGGCGAGGAAGAAAAGGAGGGCCGGCAGCCACACCCAGAGGCGCTGGCGCCAGATCGAATCGGCGCTCAATTCTGCTCCTCTTCCTCGTCCAGCATCGGGTAGCGCGGAGGGGGGCCGTCGTCTTCGGGCTCGGCGGCGGCGCGGGCGGGCGGCGCCCCTTCCTCGATCGCCGCCACCGACTCCGCCACCTCCGGCAGGTAATGCACCCGCAGGTTGAAGTCGATCAGCTCGCCCTGGTCCATCGCCTCCTGCGACAGGTCCGGTTCGGCGAAGGCAGGGTGCGCGAAGAGGTTGTCGACGAAGCGCAGGAGCGCCTCGCCGCTCTTGGCCTGGCCGCGGATCTCGAGCGCCACCCGCCCCTCCTCGGCGACCACCCGGCGAGAGGTGCGCCGCCGCGCGTCGTCCGCGACGACGCCGTAGGGGCGCAGCGAGGTCAGCCGCACCGCGTCCGGCAGCACCTCGGCGACGCGGTCGAAGAGCAGGCTCCAGGAGAAGGCGCGCTCCGCGATCTTGCGGTTGAGGAAGTCGACCTGCTCGTTCTGCCCCGCGAGGTCGATGCCGGCGAGCGCGGTCTCCGCCTGCGCCTCCCGCTGCTGCTCGCGCACCACCTGCTGCTCGAGCCGGGCCAGCTCGGCGCGGCGGTCCCCCGACCCGGCGAAGTAGCTCCAGTAGACCGCGGCGTTGCCGGCCAGGAGCAGCGCGCCGGCGGCCCAGAGGGCGAGCGCCAGGCGCGTCGCCGGACGGGTGTTGGCGAAGGGGCGGCGGGCCAGGTTCGGGGCCGGCGGGATCACAGGACCTCCCGCCGCGCCGCGCCGAGCAGCGGCGCCATCGCGCGCCAGGGCGCGCTCTCCCCCTCCGCCACGACCGGCGGCAGGTGGCGGCCGTCGAGCGGCTGCGCGGCGACGCCGAGCCCCTCGCGCAGGCGGTCGAGCCAGACCGCCTCGGCCTCCGGCGGCGCGGCGAGGACGACGCGGCCGAGCCGGGCGCCGCCGAGGTGCTCGAGCAGGAAGTTGGCGGTGAGCTTGAGGTCGCGAGCCACGAGGCCGGTGCGCGCCCCCTCGGGCACGCCCCCGCCCAGCCCCTTGTAGCGATGGACCAGGGGCTCGGCGCCCCTCGCGGTGGCCCGGGCGAAGATCAGGCTGTAGCCCTCCCCCTCGACGACGGCGAGCGCGTCGACGCCGCCGCCGGCCGGGGGCTCGAGCGCCGCCGCGAGCGCCAGGCTGGCGTTGGTCACCTGGCCGATCCGCACCTTGGCGCCGGCGAAGGCGTCCTCGAGCTGCCCCAGGAGCTGCTCGAGGGCGAAGCCGAGCAGGACGCGCCGCGGCTCGGCGCTGCCGGCCTGGGCGGGGAGCGGCGCCACCTCCTCGCCGGCCACCCGCAGCTCGTCGACGCGGAAGGGGACGAGGCGGCGGAGCTTCCAGCGCAGCACGTCGTCGCGCGCCTGGCCGCCGCGCGGCAGCTCGCCGCTCTCGCTGAAGGCGACGCGCAGCCAGGCGTCGGGCAGGACCAGCGAGGCGGCCTTGATCGGGCCCGGGAGCTGCGCCACGAACCCGGCCAGGCGCTCGCCGAAGGCCGCCGGGTCGCGCAGCGTGCCGCCGAGCAGGCCGGAGTGGAAGGCGTCGGCCGGCAGCGGCAGCTCGCGCCAGGCGCGCAGGCGGAAGCCGCGCCCCTGGCGCGCGATGTGGGCGTAGCGCAACGCCCGCGCGTCGAGGGCGAAGACGTGCGGCGGCACCGCCAGGGGCGTCAGCCCGAGGAGGGGCAAAAGCCAGGCGCTCGCGCCGCCGCGCTCGCCGGGGCGGTCGCTAGTCCACGAAAGTGACTTTGTTGATCTCACGCAGCGTGGTGATCCCCTGGAACGCCTTCTCGAGCGCGGACTCGCGCAGGAAAGACATCCCTTCCTCCTTGGCGGCGCGCTTGATCTCGGAGGCCGGACGGCGGTCCAGGATCAGCTCGCGGATGTGGTCGGAAAGGTCGAGCAGCTCGGAGACGGCGAGCCGCCCGTGGAAGCCGGTGCCGTTGCACTCGATGCAGCCCGCCCCCTCGTAGAAGGTGAACTCGGAGTAGGTCGCCGGCTCGAGCCCGCTCTCCTCGAGCAGCTGGCGCGAGGCCTTCATCGGGTGCTTGCAGTGCGGGCAGATCTTGCGCACCAGCCGCTGGGCGAGCACGCAGTTCAAGGCCGAGACGAAGTTGTAGAGGTCGACGTTCATGTTGAGGAAGCGCCCCAGCACGTCGACGACGTTGTTGGCGTGCACGGTGGTGAAGACGAGGTGGCCGGTGAGCGCCGACTGGATGGCGATCTGCGCCGTGTCCTGGTCGCGGATCTCGCCGACCATGATCTTGTCCGGGTCGTGGCGCAGGATCGAGCGCAGGCCGCGCGCGAAGGTGAGCCCCTTCTTCTCGTTGACCGGGATCTGGGTGATGCCGCGGAGCTGGTACTCGACCGGGTCCTCGATGGTGACGATCTTGTCCTCCGAGCTCTGGATCTCGGAGAGGCAGGCGTAGAGGGTGGTGGTCTTGCCCGAGCCGGTGGGCCCGGTCACCAGCACCATGCCGTAGGGCTCGCGGATGAACTTGTGCAGCTTGCGCAGGGTCTCCTCGTCGAAGCCCAGGATGTCGAGCCGGAGGTTCTTGAACTCCGTGTTCATCGACTCCTTGTCGAGGATGCGGATGACCGCGTCCTCGCCGTGGCTGGAGGGCATGATCGAGACGCGGAAGTCGATCGTCCGGCCCTTCAAGCGGAGCTTGAACCGCCCGTCCTGCGGCACCCGCTTCTCGGCGATGTCGAGCTCGGCCATGACCTTGATGCGGCTGATGATCGTCTGGTGGTGACGCTTGTCGATCGGCTCCATCGCCTGGTAGAGCACGCCGTCGATGCGGTACTTGATGATCACCTCGGTGTCGCGGGTCTCGATGTGAATGTCCGAGGCGCGGCGCTGGATGGCGTTGAAGACCGTCGAGTCGACGAGCTTGATGATCGGGCTGGTGTCGGAGCTGATGCGCTCGGTCGACAGCACCTCCTCCCCGTCGTCGTCCTCCTGCACGAGCTGGATGCGGAAGTCCTCGGCCGCCTCGTCGAGCACGCGCTGCGCGCTCTCCGACTTCTGCAGGATCTCCTCGATCAGCGTGCGCACGCCGACCTTGACCTCGACCGGCTGCCCGAGGAGGAGCTCCATCTCGTCGATCTTGACCACGTCGGAGGGGTCGGCCATGACCACCGCCAGCCGCCCGTCGAGCTGCGTCTCGGGGATGAAGCCGTAGCGCAGCATGAGGTCGAAGGGGATGCGGCGGAAGAGGTCGTTGTCGATGCGGAAGCGAGTCATGTCGACGAACTCGAGCCCGTAGCGGTCGGCGAAGGCCTCCGCCTCGCCCCGCTCGCGCTCGAGCCGCGCCCGCGCCTGCTCGGCGTTCTCGGCCTCGGACTCCTTGCCGAGCATCGCCGTCGGTCTGGTCTGCACCACCATCGGACGTCTCCCGGGTCCTTACTGCCGCGCGGACCCCAGCGTGTTGAACAGCGGCAGGTAGATGGAGATCAGCAGGATCGAGATGATGACCCCCATGAACACCAGCATCAGCGGCTCGATCAGCGAGAGGATGCGCTGCATCCGGGTCTCGACCTGCTCGTCGAGGAACTCCGAGACGCTGCCCAGCATGTCGTCCAGCGAGCCGGTCGCCTCCCCCACCTTGACCATGTCGATCGCCATGTCGGTGAAGACGCCGCTCTCCTCGAGGGCGGTGTGGAAGGGCTTGCCCTCGCGCACCATCTGGATGGTGGGCTCGATGCGCCGCCGGATCGAGGAGTTGCCGACGCCGGCGACCGCGATCTCGAACGCCGGCACCAGCGGGATGCCCCCGGCGAGCAGGGTGGCGGTCGAGCGGCAGAACTCGGAGAGCGAGAAGCGGTGGAGGACCGACCCGAGGAGCGGCACCGAGAGCTTCCAGCGGTCGAGCGCCAGCCGCCCGGCCGCGGTCCCCCGCCACCAGCGCAGGAAGAGCGTCGCGCCCGCCAGCGCCAGCAGCAGCAGCGGCCAGTTGCGCTGCGCGAAGGTGGACAGACCCAGCGTGATGCGGGTGAGCAGCGGCAGGTCGCTCCCCATCTCGGCGAAGAAGCCCATGAACTTCGGCACCACGTAGATCATCATGATCAGGATCATGCCGAACGAGAGCCCCACCAGGACGACCGGGTAGACCAGCGCCGAGACCACCCGCTTGCGCGCCTCGAGCACCAGCCGCAGGTAGCGGATGAAGCGGCGGATGACCCCCTCGAGCTCGCCGCTGCGCTCGCCGGCCTTGAGGGTCGACGGGTAGAGGCGCGGGAACAGCTCGGCGTGGGCGGCGAAGGCCTCGGAGAGGTCCTGGCCGCTCTTGACGCGGTCGCGGATGTCGGTGAGCACCGCCTTGAAGTGCTGGTCGCGCTGGCGCTCGAGCAGCAGGTCGAGCGCCTGGAGCAGCGGCAGCCCGGCCTTGAGCAGCGCCGCCAGCTCCTGGTTGAAGATCAGGAAGGCCTGGTCCTTGATCCGCTTGCGGCGGCCGCGCAGCGCCGGCAGCCCGGCGCGCGGCAGGCCGCGCCGCCGCGCCTCGAAGAGGTGGTAGCCGCGCTTGTCGAGCTCGCTCTTGAGCGCCAGCTCGTCGCTGGCCTCGAGGACCTGCTCGAGGACGTGTCCCTCCGGGGTGCCGACGCGGCAGACGAACTGCATCGCCTCCCCTCCGCCCTAGGGCAGCCGCTGCGCCGCGTCCTGGTGCGGCGTCAGCACCACCATCAGCGCCTCCGGGCTCGCCTCGTTCTTGGCGAGCGCCAGGGCCACCGTCTGGTCGAGCGTCAGGGTGAGGTGCGTGTGGAGCAGCGTCTGGCCGGCGCGCTGCCGGCCGCGGCGCAGGATGCGGAAGTCGGTCAGCCGGATGCGGCGGTTGGGCATCACCGTGCCCAGCCGGAAGCTCACCTCGAAGCCGCCGCCGATCTCGTAGGTCACCGACTGCCCCTCGAGGCCGCCGACCCGCGCCTGCGCCACCAGCTCGAAGAACTCGTAGGAGAGCAGCGCCTTGAGGCGCTGCACCAGCTCGGGCGGCGGCTCGGGCAGGGCGGGCGAGACCGCCTGCGCCGGCGAGCGGAGGCGGCTGGCGTGGACGACGTGGACCTCGATGCGCAGCGGCCGCGCCGGCCGGTCGAAGCCGCGCAGCACCGGCACGACGCGGGCCAGCCCGGCCAGGGTGTCGCGCACGACCAGGGTGTTGCCGACCGGCTGCAGCTCGATCGTGCCGCGCGGCGAGAGCAGCGGGTGGATGAGCATCAGGGCGTCCGCGGCCCGCTGGTGCTTGAGCGTGTAGGCGTGGACGTAGAGGGCGTCGGCGCGCGCGCCCCCCTGCGGCTGCTGCGCGGCGACGGGTCCGGCGGACGGCGCCAGCGTCGCCAGGACGAGCAGCACGAGCAGGGGCGTGGCGAAGCGCGGCACGGCGGGGGTCCGGCGGCGGCGTTCAGCAGCCGAGCTGCCGGACGGCGCGGGACCGAGGGGGAGCGGAGCGGAAGGCACGCGGATCAGACATCCAGGCTCTCGTCGACGATCATGACCACCGAGAGGTCCTCGCCTTCGAGGTGGTAGATGCGCGCGTCGGGACCGGACTCCGGCCCCTCGAGGCCGTCGAGCAGCGGCAGCCGGACGAACGCCGCGGGCGCCGCGGCGGCGGCGAGCGGCGTTCCGCTCCCGGCCCAGGCGCCGTCGCGCAGGGCGCGCGGCAAGCCTTCGTTGCGCACCGACAGGGCGAGGAAGGCGAGCACCGCGGCCGCCGCCCAGCGTCCCCAGCGGCCATGGCCGCCGCGCTCCTCGACCCGGCGGGCGGCGCGCAGCGCGGCCACGCCCTGGAGGACCGCCTCGACCTCGG
>DASUNQ010000262.1:0-10699 GCA_036277075.1 Thermoanaerobaculia bacterium | reverse complement strand
AGCTGTGGGCGCGCCCGCCGGTGGGGGCCGCGCGCCTCCTCGCCGGCGGCGAGACCGACTGCGACGGCCGCTTCGAGCTCCCCATCGGCGGCAACGGCCGCGGCGCGCCGGCGCGGCTCGAGCTGCGGCTCTTCGAGACCTCCTTCCGCTTCGGCGCCGACCGCCGGCCCGAGGCCGCGGGGCGCCGCCGCATCGCCACCCTGCCGCTCGACGGCCGCGGCGGCGGCGCGACGCTCGACTGCGGCGAGCGGCGGGTCCGCTACTGGCTCTACGACCCGGACACCCGCCTCGTGCGGGTCAAGATCGACGACCTGCGCGACCCCCCGGACCCCTACACGGCCGAGCGCTGGACGGCGCAGAAACGCTGCGTCGGCGGCTTCAACGGCATCCAGTTCCGCGCCCGCAAGCACCAGGTCCTGAACCTCCTCAACCCGCGCTGGCCGCCGCTGCCGGCGATCCACGCCGACTACCCGGAGAACCGCACCCGCGCGCTGGAGCGCGAGCGGCCGGGCTACACGCGCAGCGACGAGTACTTCGGGCAGCGGGTGCTCAGCGGCTTCAACCCCTGTCTCCTCGCCGGCGACCGCGAGCGGCCGGGACGCTGGCGGTACTGGTACAACTGGGACGCCTACGAGCAGGACGGCGTCCACGAGCTGCCCAACGTCGACGTCCGCTTCGAGGTCCGCGACGAGCGGCTCTGGCCGGTGCGGATCACCGTCCAGCGCCGCCTCCCCGGCGGCACCGCGCCGCGCTCGCCGCTGGCCGAGCCGGTCACGGCGACGCCCGAGGACGGCGAGCGCTGGCTCGCCGCCAAGCGCATCTTCCGCGTCTGCTCGGGAGTGGGGGGCGAGATCGACTTCCACCTCGCCCGCACCCACTTGAACAGCGAGCAGTACGCCATCGCCGCCCGCCGCAACCTGCGCAAGAACCCGCTGCGCCACCTCCTCTTCCCGCACCTGCGCGAGGTGACCCGCGTCAACGTCGACGGCAACACCCTGGTCTTCGGCCGCACCGGGGTGCTCAACGTCGCCTCGGCGCTCACCCCGGAGTCGGTCATCGACCGTTTCGTCGACCAGATGGCGAGCCTCGACTGGACCGGCTGGCGGCCGCGCCGGCCGCTCTGCGCCACGCACCACTACGCCAAGGCGGCCAACCTCTTCTGGGAGGTCGTCACGGCCTACGTGGAGGTCTTCTTCGCCGAGCGCGGGCCGGGCATCGTCGCGCGCTGGCCCGAGGTCCACCGCTTCTCGCGCGACCTGGTCGCGCACAGCCTGCCCTACGCGCCGCTGCCCTCCGACCCGGGCGACGAATGGATCGACCGCAACGAGCTGGACGACCCCGGCGTGCCGCGCCAGGAGGTCGGGGGGGTGCTGCGCGCGGTGCGGCCGGTGACGCGGGGCGACGAGCCCGCCCCCGGCGACCTCGAGAACCTGAAGCAGCTCTGCCGCTACGCGATCTTCCACGCCTCCTTCGGCCACGCCTGGTCCAACTCCCGGCAGTACGACGAGGGGGGCGAGGTGCTCTACGCGTCGCTCGGCCTGCGCAACGGCGCCTTCGGGCCGGAGTCGGACCTCTCGATCGCGCCGACGCCCAGGGAGGCCGCCTACCAGATGTTCCTGGCGCGCTTCCTCTCCGGCAACCGCTACGGCATGATCATGGCCAACACGGAGGGGGACATCCATCCCGTGCTGCTCGAGCTGCTGCGCAGCCGGGAGGAGGAGTTCAGGTCATGCGAGGTCGACATCTACGACGTCCAGGCGCGGGTCAACATCTAGCGGAGGGCCGATGATCGAGAAGCTCAAGCTGCACGCCCTGACCGTCGCCTTGACCGTCCTCTTCTGCCTGGCGGCCCTGGCCAAGCGCGGCCGCTCGACCCACGCCTGGGGGGTGGCGGGCGCCGGGACGCTCCGGGTGGTGGACGACCCGCGGTTCCCCGCCCACGAGCTGTTCCGGCCGGGCCGGGTCTTTCCGGTGCGGCTGCGCCACGGCACGGTGTCGTTCCGCGACGACGCGACGCTCGACCTGCGCGGCGCCGCGCTCAAGCTCCTGGACGACCGCGGCGAGACCCTGCTCGACCTGGTGATGAACTCCGGCCTCGGCACCTTCATGCACGCCTGGTCGGTCTGGCAGTTCTCGCTCGGCATCATGCGCGGCGAGCGCGGGTTGGAGGAGGTGCTGACCAGCAACCCCAAGGCGCAGCACGTCTTCACCTGGTCGTTGCGGCGCGCGCCGAGCTCCTACGCGCAGGTCGTCTACCACTCGCAGATCCAGTTCTACTTCCGCGCCGAGGACGGCCGCACGCGCTACGTCCGCTACCGCCTGCTGCCCGGGGACCGCGGCGCCGAGAGCGGGCTCCCCGACGCCGAGGACGTGGCGACGCCGTGGCGGCAGAAGCGGCGGCCCGACTGCGCGCTGCCCGAGGACTACCTGCGCCGTGAGTACCGCGAGCGCTTCGGTCGCGGCGCGGTGGTCTACCACTTGCAGCTCGCGCTGCGCGACGGCGTCCCCGGCGACCGCGACCCGTCGGCCTTCGACCAGCTCGAGCCCTGGGACGAGGCGACCTCGCCCTGGCTCGACGCCGCGACCGTGACCCTCGACCGCCTCCTCGACGAGACCGAGACCGAGCGGCTGCGCTACAACATCCGCAACCAGCCGCCGAGCCTGGGGCTCATCCCGGCGCGATCCATCCACGACCCCAACTCCGTCGCTCACCTCCGGGCGCGGGTGTATCCCTGGTCGCAGCGCGTGCGCTTCCTGCTCTACCGCCTGACCGGCAAGGCGATGGAGCGGGAGCCGCTGGCGCGGGCGCAGGAGGCTTGAGCATGTCCAGGTGCTACGACACGATCGTCATCGGCACGGGAATCGGCGGGCTGACCAGCGGCCTGGCGCTGCAGCGGCAGGGCTTCTCGGTCCTGCTGCTGGAGGCGGCGAGCGACTTCGGCGGCCTGATGAACCCCTTCCAGCGCAAGAAGTTCCACTTCGACGTCGGTGTCCACTACCTGGGCCAGGCCGGCCCGGGCGAGACGCTGCGCCGCGACCTCGACTCGCTCGGCCTCGAAGAGGTGCAGTTCCGCGAGATCGACCCGGACTGCATCGACCGCTACGTCTTCGACGGCTACGAGTGCCGCCTGGTCAAGGGGATCGAGCGCTGGGGGGACACGCTGGCCGCCGACTTCCCGCACGAGGAGCGCAACGTCCGCCGCTTCATCGCGCTGATGCAGCGGGTCGATCGGCTGGTGCAGGCGGCGGGCGGCGGGCTGACGCTGCGCACGCTGGCGAGCACCCTCGCCTTCACCCCCGACCTCGTGCGCCTGGTGCGGTTGAGCTTCCGCGACCTCCTGCTGCGCTACTTCGAGGACCCTCTCCTGCTCTGCGCCTTCGGCGGCTGCGGCGGCGACCTCGGGCTGCCTCCCGGCCGGATGAGCGCGCTCGGCGCGATCCTCCTGCTCAACTACTACCTGGGCGGCGCCCACTACCCGATCGGCGGCAGCGGCGCGATCGTCAACGCCTTCGTCAAGGGCCTCAAGCGGCACGGTGCCGAGCTGCAGCGCAACCAGCTCGTCGAGCGCGTGCGGCGCCGGGCGGACGGCACGTTCGAGGTCTTCACCGAGAAGGGGGACTGCTTCCACGGGCGCACCGTCATCTCGAACGTCGACGTCACGCACACGCTCGACCTGCTCGACGGCATCGTCCCCAGCCGGCGGACGCGGCGCAAGGCGCCGGCGCTGCGGCCCAGCCTCTCGGCCTTTTTCGTCTTCCTCGCCACCGACCTCGACCTGCCGAAGCTCGGCATCACCGACGCCAACATCTGGCACTACCCGCACAACGACCTTGAGAGCACCTACGACGAGCTCTTCGCCGGCCAAATCCCCGACCCGCCGGCCTTCTTCCTCACCGCCGCGACGCTCAAGGACCCGATCTCGGGCCTCGCCCCGCCGGGCACCCACCTGATCGAGCTGCTGACGCTGGCCCCCGCCGAGCCGTTCAAGCCCTGGTTCGGCTCGCCCAGCATGCGCCGCAGCGAGGACTACCAGGCCTTCAAGGAGCCGATCGCCGAGAGCCTCATCACCGCCGCCGAGAAGTACATCCCCGGCCTCTCGCAGCACCTGCTGCACAAGGAGTCGGCCTCGCCGGCAACGGTGTGGCACTACGTCCGCAGCCGCGAGGCCGGCATCTACGGCCCCGAGCACAGCCCGGACCAGTACCCGCCGCGGCGCTTCCTCCCCAGCATCGGTGTGCCGGGCTTCTATCTCGCGGGGGCGAGCGTCTTCGGCTGCGGCATCGCGCTCTGCTCGAAGAGCGCCTTCGTCGCCGCCGGGATGACCAGCCGCTACCTCAAGAAGGAGCGGCCGGTGGCGGTCGCGGTGCCGGCGGCGGGCTACCCCTCCGCAGCGGCCTGAGGCGACGGCCCGCGCCGGCCGTAGAGGCGCGACGCCAGCTCGGCGAGCCAGCGGCCGGCCGGGTCGCCCCCCAGCTCCCAGCGCCCGGCGCGCCCCATCGCGAGCAGCCGCTCGAGCTCGGGGCTGTAGCGCCGCGCCGCCCGCTCCAGCGCCCGGTAGACCGCCGCGTGCTCGGCCGCGGCGCCGGTGACGGCGGTCCAGGCCTCCACCGCCGCGGCGAAGTCGGGGTCCGGCGGCAGCGGCGCCTCCTCGGCGTTGGGCGGGCCGAGGCCGTTGATCGCCGCGACCACCGCCGCCCGGCGGTCGCGGTAGGAGAGGGCGCGCAGCTCCTCGGGCAGGAGCGGGCGCCCGAACCAGTAGTCCTGCCGGCCGTAGCCCAGCGGGAACTCCAGCCGCCGCGTCAGCTCCTCGGGCGGCAGGCCGCCGACGAAGCGCACCGGCACGACCGGCGCCTCCGCCGAGAGCGCCATGTCGACGAACGAGTTGCTGAGCTGCGACACGGCGTGACGGCAGGAGAGGGCGCGCGTCCCCTCGGCGTGGACCATGACCGACTTGCCGCGGCGCATGTCCGCGCCCAGGGCGCGGATGATCGGCGGCAGCGAACGCAGGTCGTCGCGCTCGAAGAAGGTGATGACGCCCGGGTCCTCGACCCCCGGCCAGGAGAAGCAGAGCGCGATCAGGCGCCCGAGCCAGCTCGTGCGGTGCTCGGCCTTGGCCAGCGTCACCGTCGGCAGGCCGGCCAGGCCGGAGGCGACGATCGAGAAGAGCAGCGACTCGACGCCCACCTGATGGTTGGCGAGGAAGAGGAGGCTGCGCCCGCGGACGGCGGCGAAGGCCTCCGGGTCGGCGACGACGACGCGGCCGACGAAGCGCTCGATGAGCGTGTAGTAGAGGTCCTCCGTCGGCCAGCCGGCGATGCCGAGCCGGCGGCGCCAGTAGTCGCGCAGCGGTGAGACGTCGAGCCAGGGGGCGCCGGCGTCGCGCACCTCGACCTCGTCGCCGCGGCGGACGACCGCGACCGGCACCCGGGTGAGCGGCAGCGCCGCGGCGACGGCGGACTCGCCGTCCTCCGCGACGGCGACGGTCGCGGGGTGGACGCCGACCGCCGCGGCGACGTGGTCCTTGACCGCCACGGCGAGGGTCAGCGCGCGGCGGTCGTCGCGCCAGGCGCCGGCGCCGTAGGCGGCGGCCACCGTCCCGGGCAGCCAGTCGCTCGCCGCCACCTCCGCGTCGCGCAGCCGCGTCGTCCCGTCCTCCCGCCGCGCCAGGCCCACCCCCGGCACGGGGAGCCGCCCGCGCAGGAAGTCGCGCCGCGCCGCCGGCGGCGCCGTCCCCAACCGACCCTTGGGCAGCAGCACCTCGATCATCTCGAGGTCCGCCCAGACGCGGCCGCCGGCGGCGAGCTGGAGGCGCACGACCGGCAGCCGCCCGTCGCCTTCCGCGGCGAAGCCCAGGAAGCGCGCCTCGCAGCGCACCTCGCCGGCTTGCGGCGGCTCGCCATGGAAGGTGGCGGTGCGGATGCGTTGCGGATAGCCCGCCAGGCCCGCCGCGGCCTCGCCGCACCAGCGCTCGAGGTCGTCGTGCGGCACGGCGTGGGTGGCGGCGTCGAGCAGCGCCTGATGGAGGGCGCCGCGCGGCACGGCGCCGCCGCCCGCGTCGAGCAGGGCCGAGGAGCCCGCCGCGCCGTGGCTCACCCGCCGCAGGAGATGGAAGGCGGGACCGTGGAAGAGGGCGCCGGAAGCGTAGGGGTCCTCGCCGGGCACGGCGTCCGCCAGCGGCGGCAGCGGCGCGGGCGGCGGCGGGAAATCGGCGGCCAGGAGGACTCGGCCGGCGGCCGCCGGCTCGAAGCGCGAGAGCGCCGCGCTCGCGCTCTCGCGCCAGACGAGGAGGGCGACGTCCACCGCCGTCCGTCCGTCCTCCAGCCGTGAGACGGCACCGGTCTCCGTCCGCAGGCGGACGGGCCCGCCCGGGAAGGTCACCCAGCGCGTGAGCCGGACGTCCTGGAGACCGACGACCCGCAGCCCCGGCCGCGCGGCGAAGGCGGCCGCCGCCAAGCGGTCGACGATCGACATCATCGGCAGCGCCGGCACCGTCCAGGTCGGACGGTGATCGCCGAGCCAGAGGTCGACCGCGGGATCGAGCGTCTCCTCCGCCGCGGCCGGCGCGGCCTCCTCGCCGGCGCTGGCGCCCGGCACGATGCGCATGCCGAGGCCGGTGGCGGCGTAGATCCGCCGGCCGTCCACCCAGAGCCATGCGTCGGCGACCGCGTAGGCGCCGCGCCCGTCCGACCCGCGCTCCACGACCTCCAGCTCGACCGTCACGCGGCGGTCCGTCGGCAGCACCTGTCCGCGGTACTTCCAGCCCAGCGGCCGACCGAGCGCCAGCGGCTCGAAGCGCGGCCGCGCGAGGCCTTCCGCCATGCCGGTGTGCAGCATGTAGAACTGGAGGAGCTGGACCATCGCCTCGAGGCCGAGCGAGCCCGGCTGCACCGGGTCCTGGAAGAAGTGGGCCTTGAAGTACCAGGCCGCGGGGTCCACGTCCTTCTCGCCGCGCAGCCGGCCGAGACCGGCTCTGCCGCCCTCGGGCCAGAAGCCGGAGATGCGGTCGAGCATCAGCAGCTCCGGGCCGGCGAGGCGGGGCTCGCCCGCGCAGTAGCGGGCGGGCCGGCTCGCGAGGTCGACGAGGAGATCGGACGGCGCGGCGAGCCAGGCCTGCTCCTCCGGCGCCGGCGGCAGACCGACTTGGTTCTGGAACGCGGCCGCGGTGAAGAAGCCGAAGACCGTGGTCATGGAGAAGACGGTGCCGCCGTCGAGGCGGCACTCGACGGCGAAGCGCAGGATGATCGTCCCCGCCGAGCGCGAGACGCCGAGGAGCTGGACGCGGGTGCGCAGGGTGCCGGCGGCGGGGAGGAGCTCGGCGCTCAGCGTGCCGCTGCCGTCGAGGTTGCGGAAGTGGAGGTCCTCCTCGCCCTGCAGCGCGCTGCCGACGAAGGAGGCGAGCCAGCCGCAGGGCTGGAGGCCGGCCTCGAGGAGGACGGCGAAGGGCATGGTCGGCGCCCCGTTCTCGGCGAAGTACCAGGCGGCGGCGGGGACGTCGTACTCCGCCTCGATCACCGCCCCGGCCTCGAAGCGCCCCATCGCGCCGTCGATGGCCGCGATGCGCGACATGAAGTGGTAGGGCGGCCCGGGCAGCCGCGCCACCCGCCGCGCTCCGTCGAAGACCCGGTACATCGGGCCGAAGGCGTCGGACGGCCGCCCCGAGGCGCAGGCGAGGAGCGAGAGGTAGTCGAAAGTGAACCCGTCCACCACGGCGGCGGGGCGCGCTCCCGGCGCCTCGCCGGCCGCGCGCGCCGCCGCGACCAGCTCGGGACGCGAGGTGAGCGGCCAGTCGGGCACCAGCCGCAGCCCGACGCGTTGGGCGTGGAAGGCCTTGAGGCCGTCGACGGTGCAGAGGAGGTCGGCATAGAGGGTGGGCAGCGGCCCCGCGATCACCTCGCGCACGAACACTTCGTAGAGCAGCCGTCGCGAGCCGGGCACGACCTGGCCGCGGCAGCGCATGGTGTACGGCTCGCCGGGGACCGGCTCGAAGCGCCAGCCGTCGCGCTCGAGGGTGAAGCCGAGCGCCGCCAGGTAGAAGGCCATCGCCTGCAGACACCCCTCGAACATCAGCGTGCCCGGCATGCAGGGGTCATCCTTGAAGTGGCCGGCGAAGAACCAGCTCTGCGGGTGGATCTCGGCCTCGGCCGCGAGGTAGCCGCGGCGCCACGGCCCGCCCTCGGGGTCGAGCTCCGTCACTTGCTCGAGGAAGAGCATCGGGCCGGCCTGGATGCGCGGCGTGCGTACGTGCGCCTGCGCCGCCTCGAAGCCGGCGCCCAGGGCGTCGCGCAGTCGGCCGGCGGCGAGGGCCGCCACCTCCGCCGGGCCGAAGCGGGTGCGCGACGAGAGCCGGTGCGGCGGATCGAGGCGGCCGCCGGCCGGGGGCTCGGCGTCGGCCTCCCACAGCACGCCGGCCGACTCGGCCAGCTCCTGGTCGGTGAAGAAACCGGCCTGGCCGTGACGGACGCTTAGGCGCACCTCGCCGTCGATGCGGCAGTCGTAGTGGAAGAAGAAGAGCCGGACGTCCCCCTGCGCGGCGTGGCCGTCGACGTGGATGTCGTAGCGGAGCGTGTCGCCGGGGCGCGGCAGCGGACCGAGGTAGGTCAGCTCGCAGCCGAGGAGGCGGTAGATCCGCTCGCCCCGGTTGAGCGCGTCGACCCCCAGCCACGAGATCAGCAGCAGGTCGGCCTGCCCCGACTCGATCAGGATGCCGGCCGGCATGTAGCCGTCGTGGAGGTACCAGGAGTCGGCGCGGACGTCGGTCTCGGTCCAGATCGTGCCCAGCCCCATCGAGCCGGGCTCGCCGGCGATGCCGGCGACGCGGTCGACGAGCAGAAGCGGCGGCTCGGGCAGGCGCACCTGGCGGCGGTAGGCGTCCTGCGCCGCGAACAGGGGGCCGAGGACCGCCGAGACGCAGCCGCCGGCCAGGATCTCGAGCTCGGCACGGGAGAGCTTGGGGCCGGGGAGGCTGTCTGCCGCGGGTGGAGCGGAGATTGGCGGAGGCGCGGCCGCCGGAACAGCGAAAAGCTCAGGTCGGGGGGAGAGGGAGACCGGCAGCGTCTCGGCGACGAAAGCAGGGGTTGGCACCGGCTCAGCGGCAAGGGCGAGCGCCGTCGCGCCCTGGCTGGCGGCGAGGAGCTGGTGCAGGGCGCCCTGGCGCACCGCGAGGAAGCGCTGGTGCACCTCGCTCTGCGCCGCCAGATACTCTCGCTGGACGGCGGCGACACGGGCCTGGAGGGCGGCCATTTGGGCGATTACGGGGGCGAGGACGGGGGCCGCTGACGAGATCGGCGCCGCGGGACTCCAGACGGCTGCCGGCCACGGCGCCGCGGCAGGCTCTTCCCCGACCTGCTCTTCCTCGACGACCGGCGGCAGCCAGGGCGCCGCCTCCATTTTCTGCGGCCCCGCGGCGGCGGCGACCGGCGCCGGCATCTCCCCGCCCAGCTCCTCGTCACGCTCACCCGCCGGAGCCGCCGCGAGCGGCGGCGCCACGGCGGGCCAGTGCGCGCGGAAGGTGAGCATCCGGGCCGCCGGGCGGGTCGCCTGCGGCGGCGGCGCGAAGGGGCCGGCGCGCAGCGGCACGCCGGCCGCGAGGAGCTGCGCCGCGACCTCCGCCGCCTGCCGCAGACCCGAGCCCCCCGAGCGGTCGAGCGGCACGGCGAGGAAGGCGTCGGCGGCGACGCCGCGGCGGGCGAGGACCTTGCGGATCCAGCCGCTGCACAGGCCTCGCGGCCCGTGCTCGACGAACACCCGCACGCCGTCGTCGAACGCCTGCTCCACGAGGCGCGGGAAGTCGAGCGTGGTCACCGCCTGGCCGAGGATCGCCTGCGCCGCGGTCTCGCGCGTCGGCCGGTAGTGGCGGCCGGTGGCGTTGGTGTAGAAGCGGACGCCGTCCACCTCGCGCGTCGGCCGCCGGTGGAGGTCGAGCCAGTAGCCGGCGATCTCCTCGACCTCCGGGCAGTGCACCGCCATGTCGTAGCCCAGCGGGCTCGCCGGCGCGGCGAGGCGCGCGATCACCCGGCGGCAGGAGGCCGACTCGCCGCCGATCACCACCTCCTCGGCGGTGTTGACAATCGTGAGGTGGGCGAGCGTCTCGCCCGCGAGCGCCTCGCGCACCGCCGCGACCGGCGCCGCGAGCAGCCAGTTCTCCCAGCGACCGCCGGCTACGCCGCGCCGCTCCCAGGCGGCGCGCACCGCCGCGAACTCGCCGGCGAGGTGGCGGGTGAAGACGCCGCACTCGGCGGTGTCGCGGTACATGGCGTCGAGGTCGTCCCAGACCCCCATCGCGACGAGCGCGTTCGACTCGCCCGAGGAGTAGCCGAGGGTGGCCGCGGGAACGAGGCCGAGGAGGTGGCGAGTCAGCTCGGCGTGCACCTGACAGAGGAACGAGCACCCCCAGAGCTGGTCGAGAAGACGGAAGCCGCCGGCGCGGTCGGCGCCGCGACCGTAGACCCACCCGGCCGGCGTCGCCAGGTCGCGCATGCGCCGGCCGAGGCGGTCGAGGAGCTCCGGCAGGGCGAGGAGCAGCTCCCGTCCCATGCCGGCGTAGGCGGCGCCGCCGCCGGTGAAGACGAAGGCCAGCTCCCCGGCGAGCGGCGCGGCGCGGAAGGCGATCCCCGGCGCCGCCGCCGACGCGCCGCTCTGCGCGAGGAGGCGCTGCGCGCGTTCCCGCCGCGTCGCGAGCTCCCGCTCGCCGGCCGCGAC
>DASUNQ010000261.1:0-6699 GCA_036277075.1 Thermoanaerobaculia bacterium | reverse complement strand
CCCCGGACCCCCGTTCCCGAGCGGCTGCGCGCGGCGCGGGCGCTGGGCGCGCGGGCCGTCCTCTCCTGCCGCACCGGCTGGCCGCGCCGCGGCGCCGACTGGGAGCGGGTGGCGGTCGGCCCGGGAGCGGAGGGGGAGGCGGCGCGCGACCCCGCCGAGCTGCCGGGGATCGCCGTCGTCAAGCTCACCTCCGGCTCGACCGGCGCGCCGCGCGGCATCGCCACCCCGGCCGAGGCGCTGCTGGCCGACGACGCGGCGCTCGCCGCGACGATGGGCATCCGACGCGGCGACCGGCTGCTCGCCGCGATCCCCCTCTCGCACTCCTACGGCCTGTCGAGCCTCGCCCTGCCGGCGCTGGTGCGCGGCACGCCGCTGGTGCTCGCCGACCCCGGCGATCCCTTCGGCCCCTTCGCCGCGGCGGCGCGCGCCGGCGCCACCGTCTTCCCGACGGTGCCGGCCTACCTCAACGCGCTCCTCGGGGTCTCGCAGCCGCCCCCCTGGCCGCCCTCCCTGCGCCTGGTCCTCTCCGCCGGCGCGCCGCTCCCGCCGGCCACCGCCCGCCGCTTCCGCGAGACCTTCGGCCTGCCGGTCCACGTCTTCTACGGCGCCAGCGAGTGCGGCGGCATCTGCTACGACCGCGCGGGGGACGCCGGGGAGCGCGGCACGGTGGGGACGCCGGTCGAAGGCGTGCGGGTGAGCCTGGCGCGCGGCGTGGTGCACGTCGAGTCGCCGTCGGTCGCCGCGGGCTATCTCCCCGAGCCGCACGCGCGGCTCGCCGGCGGCCGCTTCACCACCGGCGACCTCGCCGCCTGGGACGGCGGCGAGCTGCGGCTCCTCGGCCGCGTCGACGGCCTGATCAACATCAAGGGCCGGAAGGTCGACCCGCGCGAGGTCGAGGGGGTGCTGGCCGATCTGCCCGGCGTCGCGGAGGTGGTCGTCCTCGCCCTGCCGCTCCCCGGCGCCGAGCCGGTGCTGCGCGCCGTCGTCGCCTGCCGCGGAGATCTCGCCGCCGAGGACGTGCTCGCCTGGTGCCGCGCGCACCTGGCGCCCCACAAGGTGCCGCGCAGCCTGGTCCTCGTCCCCGAGCTGCCGCGCACCGGCCGCGGCAAGCTCGACCGCGCGGCGCTGCTCGGGCCGGAGCTGGAGACGAGGGCCCTGGCCGGGAAGGGCTGATGGCGACCTGGAGGCCCCCCGCGCTGGTGGTCGCGTCGCTCGCCCTCCACGGCGCCGCCGCGGTGGCGCTCGCGGCGGCGCCGCACCAGTGGAGGTGGCTCCTCGGCGCCGCCCTCGCCGACCACGTGGCCGTGGCCCAGGCCTGCCTGCGCCCGCGCAGCCGCCTCCTCGGCCCCAACCTGACGCGACTGCCCGAGGCCGCGGCGCGCCGCGGCGAGGTGGCGCTGACCTTCGACGACGGCCCCGACCCCGAGGTGACGCCGCGGGTCCTCGCACGGCTGGCCGAGCGCGGCGCCCTCGCCAGCTTCTTCTGCGTCGGCCGGCGGGTCGCGGCGCACCCGGAGATCGCCGCCGCCGCCGCCGCGGCCGGCCACCGGATCGAGAACCACACCCTCACCCATCCGGCCGATTTCGCCTTCCACGGCCCGCGGGCGATGGCGGCGGAGCTGGCCGGCGCTCAGGACGCGATCGCCGGCGCCTGCGGCCGCGCGCCGCGCCTCTTCCGCCCGCCCGCCGGCTTCCGCGCCCCGTGGACCGACCTCGCCCTGCACCGCGCGGGACTCGCCCTCGCCACCTGGACGCGGCGCGGCTTCGACGCCGTCTCGCGCGATCCCCGGCGGGTCGCCGCGCGCCTGCTGCGCGGGCTCGCGGCCGGAGACGTCCTCCTGCTTCACGACGGCGGGCCGCGGCGCACCGTCCTCGAGGTCCTGCCGCGCCTCCTCGACGCGCTCGCGGCGCGCGGCCTGCGCGCCGTGCCGCTGCCCGATCCCGCGCCGCGCGCGGAATGACCTCGCCGGGACGGACCTTCGCGGAGCTGGTCTACCGCCTGCGCACCGAAGGCGGCTCCCCCGGCCGGCAGGCGTGGGCGGTGGGGCTCGGGGCCTTCATCGGCTGCCTGCCGCTCTACGGCCTGCACCTCGCGCTCTGCGTCGCGGCGGGGCGCCTCTTCGGCCTCAACCGGATCAAGGCCTACCTCGCGGCCCAGCTCAACAACCCGCTCAGCGCCCCGTTGGTGGTCGCGGTCGAGCTCGCCGCCGGGCGCCTGCTGCGCGGCGGCGATCTCGCCGGCCTGGCGCCGGCGCGCCTGGCCGAGCGCGGCGCGGCCGGCGTCGGGATCGACCTGGCGCTGGGGAGCCTGGCGGTGGGTGCCGCGGCCGGCGCGGCGCTCGGCGCGGCGACCTGGTGGACCCTGAGGGCGCGGCGCCGGCCGCCGGCGGTCGAGGCGCTGATCGAGGCCGCGGCGCGCCCGTACCTCGCCGCCGGCGTCGCGCACTGGGAGATCGTGCGCGGGAAGCTCCGCCACGATCCGCTCTACCTGGGGCTCCTCGCGCGCGGGCCGCTGCCCGAGCGCGGCCGGTTCCTCGACCTGGGCTGCGGCCGCGGCATCGCCCTCGCGCTCCTCGCCGCCGCGCGCGAGGCGGCGCGGCGAGGCGAGCTGCCGGCTGGATGGACGGCGCCGGCCGCCGAGATCGCGCTGCACGGGATCGAGGGGCGGCGGCGCACGGCGGCGGCGGCCGCCAAGGCGCTCGCGGGCGTGGCCACGATCGCGCACGCCGACCTCGCGACCGCCCCGCTCCCCGCCGCCAGCGCCGTCCTCCTCCTCGACGTCCTCCACTACCTGCCGGCCGCCGAGCAGGAACGGCTCCTGGCGCGCGCCGCGGCCTGTCTCGAGCCCGGCGGCGTCCTCTTCGTGCGCGAGGCCGACGCCGCGGGCGGCGCGCGCTTCCTCGCCACCCGCGCCGCCGAGCGCCTTTGCGCGCTAGCCCGCGGCCACCTGCGCCAGCGCTTCCGCTACCGCAGCGCCGCCGCGTGGCGCGACCTCGTCGCCGCGCAGGGCCTGGAGGCCGCCCCGCCGGCGCCCCTGGCCCAGGGCACCCCGTACGCGAACGTCCTCCTCGTCGCGCGGCGGTGACGCCCGGTGGCCCTACGGGCGCTGCAACTGGAATTGGAACGTGCGGCTGTCGCTCTTGCCCGCCTTGGTCTTGTCGAGCACCACCGTCAGCTCGTCCTTCTTGCGGCGGTAGGCGAGGCGGGTGGTGCCCTCGGCGTCGGGGCCCGCGAAGACCGCCTCCTGGCTGTCCTCGCCCAGGGTGAGATCGGTGAGGGGGAGGCGGATGACGTCCGGCCGGGTGTCCACCAGGCCGCTCCCGAAGTGCCGCAGGAACAGCACCGGCCCGCTCGCCTCCTGCTCGATCGCCATCAGCTCGTAGAAGACCGGCGTGCCGCCGCGCAGCACCCGGAAGGTGCCGATGATCGAGCCGCCGAGCGGCGGGTTCCAGGTCTCCTCGCTCGCCATGCCGTCCACCGTGCCGGACCACCGGCCCGCCATCCACATGAGGTCGGCGACCGTGTGCGGCTCCGCCGCGCCGGCGCCGCCGGCGAGGAGGAAGATGAGGACGACGACGACGAGGGCGGCGCGGCAAACCTGCCGGGGCATCAGGAATCTCCTTCAGGAAGACCGATGGTGACGGCGAGATCGTCGGGGCGCACGTGGCGGCGGGCGGCCTCCTCGACCGCCGTGCGGTCGAGCTCCGCCAGCCGCGCCGCCCGCCACCGCGCGTCCTCGAGCGGCAGCTCGTAGTGCTCGGCTTCGGCCAGGAGGTCCGCCCACTGCCGCGCCGTCTCGCGGCGGAAGGGCTCGCGGCCCAGGAGGTAGGCGCGCGCATCGTCGAGCTCCGCCTCCTTGATGCCGCCTTCGACGAGCCGGCGGAGCTCCTCGACGACCCCCTGCTCGGCGCGGTCGGCGTTGGCCGGCGCGGTGGCGACGTAGGCCACCAGGCGCCCGGCGTCGAGCCCGGCGCCGGCCAGCGTCTGCGCGTGGGCGCTGTAGGCCAGCCCCTCGCGCTCGCGGATGCGCGTCGGGATGCGGCCGGTGAGCCCGGTGCCGGAGCCGAGGATCACCGCGAGGAGCTCGAGCGCGGCGTGATCCGGGTGCCGCCGCGGCACGGTGAGGTGCCCGAGGTAGAGGTGCGCCTGCTCCTCCGCCTCGACCGCCACCAGCCGCCGCCGCGGCTCGGTGCCGGCCGGCGCCGCCGGCTCCGGCCAGGGAGGCGCCGGCGGCGGCAGCGCGGCGAAGAGCTCCCGCACGCGCCGCTCGACGGCGTCCTCGTCGAGGCGTCCAGCCGCGGTCACCAGGACCCGCGAGCCGAGCGCGCGGCGGTGGAAGCCGGCGAGGTCGTCGGGGGTGAGGGCGAGGAGGCTCGCCGGGTCCCCCTGCACCGGCCGGCTGCGCGGGTGCGGGGCGTAGAGCTGCTCGAGGAACCCCCAGGCGGTCTTGATCTCGGGCTGGTCGGCCAGGCTCCCGAGCTCGGCGGCGGCCTGCCGCGCCAGCCAGGCCGTGCGGTCCTCCGGGAAGACCGACTCGAGCAGCAGCTCCGCCGCCCAGCCGAGGGCCAGCTCGAGGTCCTGCGCCAGCGCATCGATCGCCAGGCCGTGGACCTCGAAGCCGCCGAAGCTCGCCAGGATCATGCCGCGCGCCTCGGCCTCGTCGGCGATCCGCTTCCAGCTCCGCCGGCGGGTCCCCTCGGCGAGCATGCGGCCGGCGACGAGCGCCTGCCCGGGGATCGACTCGACGCGCGCGCCCGAGCGCAGCCAGACCCGCAGCGCCACGACCGGCGCTCCCTCGACCCGCCGCACCCGTACACCCAGCCGCTCGGAGGCGAGAAGCGCGGCGGCCGGCCGCTCGGCCTCGGCGACGCCGCCGTCGACCGCCAGGCCGTCGCTCACGCCGACCTCGGCAGCGACCAGCCGAGCACGCCGCCGCGCTCCGGGCGGAGGTAGCGGTCGGCCGTCTCGAGCAGCCGCTCAGCGCCGACCGCCGCCAGCCGCTCGAGCTCGCGCTCGAGGTGGTCGAGGTCGAAGAGGGCGAGGGCGAAGCCGGCCGCCAGGGCCTGCTGGTGGACCCGCTCGTGGCCGAAGACCCAGTCGGCGAGCGCCAGCTGCTTGGCGCGCGCGACCTCCCCCTCGGCGGGGGGCTCCGCGGCGAGGAGCGCGAGCTGGCGGAGGAGCTCCGCCTCGACCTGCGCCGGGGTCGCCCCCGGCACCACCTCGGCGGCCAGGGTGAGCTGCCCGGGGCCCTGGCTCTCCGAGACGTCCGCCGACGCCCAGACGCAGAGCTGCCCCTCGTCGACGAGGGCGCGGTGCAGCCGGCTGGTGCGCCCGGAGCCGAGGAGGGTGGCGAGGAGGTGGAGCGGCGCGTGGTCGGGGTGGCCGCCGGGCGGCGCCGGGAGCGCGAGGAGGAGCCGCGGCACCTCCCCCTTCCGGCGCTCGAGCCGCACCAGCTCGGTCGGATAGGTGGGCTCGGCCACCGGCGTCCGCCCGCGCCCCGCCGCCGGCTGCCCGCCGAGCGCCCGCTCGACGGCCGCGAGCGCATCCGGTCCGAGGTCGCCGCCGACGACCAGCACCGCGTTATCGGGCCGGTAGTAGCGGCCGTGGAAGGCGGCGAGCTCGGCCGCCCCGATGGCCTCGAGCTCCGCCGCGGTGCCCAGCACCGGCCAGCCATAGACGTGGCCGCCGAAGAGCCGCCGCTGGACCGCCATCTCGAGCGCGTCCCAGGGCTCGCTGTCGTACATCGCGATCTCTTCGAGGATCACCTGCCGCTCGCTCGCCACCTCCTCGGCGTCGAGCAGCAGGCCGGCCATGCGGTCGGCCTCGATCGCCAGCGCCTCGCCCCAGCGGTCGGCGGCGAAGTTGAAGTAGTAGGCGGTCGCGTCGTGGCTGGTGAAGGCGTTGTTGGCGCCCCCCAGGGCCTGCGTGCGGCGGTCGATCTCCCCCGGCCCGTAGTGCGGGCTCCCCTTGAACATCATGTGCTCGAGGAAGTGCGCGGTGCCCCCCTGCCCCCGCGCCTCGTCGCGGGTGCCGGCGCGATACCAGAGGGCGGTCGTGACCAGCGGCGCCTGGCGGTTCTCGAGCAGGCAGACGGTCAAGCCGTTGCCGAGCCGCTCGACGCCGATGCGGCCGGGCAGGCCGCGGAGGACGTCGACCTCCGCCGTCCCCCGCCTCATCCCCCCTCCCGCGCCAGGGTCACCTCGATCCGCTGCCGCTCCTCCTCCGCCCCGCCGGTGACGTCGACCGCCAAGTCGCGGCTGCGGTACCCGGGCGCGCTCAGGGTGACGCGGTGGAGGCCGGGCCGGAGCGCGAGCCAGCTGTCCGGTTGGCCGCGGCGGCCGGCGAAGCGCGCCGCGGCGCCCATCGGCTGGCCGTCGACGCTCACCACCGCCGACGCGGGCTGCACGCGGAAGCCGACCGCCTCGCGCACGCGGTAGGACTGGAGGTCGGTGGTCTCGACCTGCTCGGTGGGGATCGCCGCCAGGCGCGCCACCACCGCGGTCGTGCCGCCGCCGCCGGCGGTGACGCCGATCAGGTAGTCGTGCATCCCCGCCTTGCGCAGCTTGATCACGTGCTCGCCGGGGCCGGGGAGCTGGTAGGTCGGCTTGCCCTTCTGACCGCTCCACTCTCGCGCTTGGCCGATCAGCGTGCCGTTGACCAGCACATAGGCGTCGGGCGGGGTGACGCGGAACGCGAGGT
>DASUNQ010000260.1:0-6190 GCA_036277075.1 Thermoanaerobaculia bacterium | reverse complement strand
TCTGAGGGTCGGCTGATCGCGCTCGCCATCGCCCCCCGCGCGGGGGGCGCGGATTGAAACGGGAAGTCGTGGTCGAAGCGATCCATCCAGGCGAGATCGCCCCCCGCGCGGGGGGCGCGGATTGAAACCGGGCCATGACGTCGGAGGCCAAGCGGCGGGCCTTATCGCCCCCCGCAAGGGGGGGCGCGGATTGAAACCTAAAGTGGGAGCGGGAGAACAACGTCGAGTTCAATCGCCCCCCGCGAGTCGTCGACACGCTCCCAGAGGGCCTGGATGGAGTCGAGCTTCTCGTCGGGCGCAATTGAATCCGGGCGGGGGGATCGCTGGCCGTGCCATTCGCAGGCTAAACCGGGGAACATTCGGGCATGCAGGGAGACAGCTCGCGGCGCCGGGAAGTCCGCCCGGACGGACCGGGAAGAGTTCCCAGCCCTCGGGAACTGTGCCCGGACGGACCGGGAAGAGTTCCCAGCCCTCGGGAACAGTGCCCGGACGGACCGGGAAGAGTTCCTAGCCCTCGGGAACTGTGCCCGGACGGACCGGGAAGAGTTCCCGGCCGTCGGGAACTGTGCCCGGACGGATCGGAACTGCTCCCGGAGCGTCCGGGAAGAGTTCCAAGCCATTGGGAACTCTGCCCGAAGCGTCCGGGCACTGTTCCTAGCCGTTAGGAACTGTTCCCGGAGCGTCCGGGCAGAGTTCCTAGCCGTTAGGAACTGTTCCCGGAGCGTCCGGGCAGAGTTCCAAGCCGTTGGGAACTGTTCCCGGACCGTCCGGGCGTTGTTCCTGGCCGTTGGGAACTGTTCCCCACCCAGCTAGGCGACGCCCAGGATCCACCCCTCGAGCTGCGCCCGCGCCTTCTCGGCGTCGGAGAGCGGGGGGGTGAAGTAGGGGCGGAGGAGCCCCAGCCGGTCGCGCTCCTGGAGCCAGGCGCAGATGGCGTAGGCGTCGTGCGCGTCGCTCTTGAGCCCCTCCTTCGGGTAGCGGTGGCGGAGGCGCGCCGGGCGGACCTCGGCGACGAGCGACCGCCCGGCCGGGACCTCCCAGCCGTCGAAGGGCCAGAAGTGGACGCGATCGCCGGCGCGCCGGAGGTAGTCGAGCCAGGGGAGGCCGGCGTGCGTCGCCTTGGCCCGGCTGTCGAGGCTGTCGAAGCGGAAAACGCCGGTGGGGAAGGCGCTCCAGCGGCCGGTCAGGCGGTGCTCGTCGGGGTCGCCGGAGCGCGGGTTGCCGGGAAGGAGGTCGCGCACCGCGGTCTGGTGCGTGGGCCAGTGCCCCTCGAAGTCCTCCAGGAAGTCCGTCCAGCTCTCCAGGTCGTGGCGGTCCATGTAGCTCTGGGGAAACGAGAAGGCGTGGTCGAGGCCGACCGCGAGCGACCCCTCGTCGCGCACCTTGCCGAGCAGCCACTCGGCCAGCTCGCGCCGGCTCCAGCGGCCGCGCTCGTCGTCCTGGTTGAACTCCTGGTAGGGCGTGTGGTCCCCGCGCGCGGCGAAGACGCGGATCTCGCGCAAGCGGTCGCCCGGGTCCTTGCGCCCCGAGTAGCGAACGCCGACGTACTGCCGGAACTCGGCCATGAGGCCCGCGATCGTATCAGCGCGCCGCGCGCATACAATTCGCGCGCACCGTTTCCCCGGGAGCCCGCATGCACCGATCGCTGCGCTGTCTCGTGCTCTTCGCGACGCTCGTCCCGGCCGCCGCCGCCAACGGCCCCGAACCCGCCGCCGTTCCGCCCTACGACCTCATCCTGCGCGGCGGCACGCTCTACAACGGCCTCGGCGGCGAGCCCTATCCCGGCGACGTGGCGGTGCGCGGGAACCGCATCGCCGCGGTCGGCCCGCTGCCGGCGGGCGCCAAGGGCAGGGTGGAGGTGGACGCTCGCGGCATGGCGGTCGCGCCGGGCTTCATCAACATGCTCTCCTGGGCGACCGAGTCGCTGCTCGTCGACGGCCGTGCTCAAAGCGACATCCGCCAGGGGGTGACGCTCGAGGTCATGGGCGAGGGCGGCTCGATGGGGCCGCTCAACGAGGCGATGAAGAAGGAGGGGCGCGAGCAGCAGGGGGACCTCAAGTACGAGATCGCGTGGACCACTCTGGGCGAGTACCTCGAGCACCTCGAGCGGCGCGGCGTCGCGCCGAACGTCGCCTCCTTCGTCGGCGCCACGACCGTGCGCGTGCACGAGCTGGCCTACGCGGACCGGCCGCCGACCGCCGAGGAGCTCGGGCGGATGCGCGAGCTGGTGCGCCGGGCGATGGAGGAGGGCGCCCTGGGCGTCGGCAGCTCGCTGATCTACGCGCCCGCCTTCTATGCCTCGACCGACGAGCTGGTGGCGCTGGCGGAGGTCGCCGGCCGCCACGGCGGCATGTACATCTCGCACCTGCGGAGCGAGGCCAACCGCCTGCTCGAGGCGGTCGACGAGCTGATCGACATCGCCCGGCGCGCCCGGCTCCCCGCCGAGATCTACCACCTGAAGGCCGCCGGCCGGCCGAACTGGGGCAAGCTCGACGATGTGGTGAAGAAGGTCGAGGCGGCGCGCGCCGCCGGTCTCGCCATCACCGCCGACATGTACACCTACACCGCCGGCGCGACCGGGCTCGACGCCGCGATGCCCCCCTGGGTGCAGGAGGGGGGGCTGCAGGCCTGGATCGGGCGCTTGAAGGACCCCGCGACGCGCGAGCGGGTGGCGCGCGAGATGGCGACGCCGACCGATGCCTGGGAGAACTTCTACGTCGCCGCGGGCCCGGAGCAGATGCTCCTGGTCTCCTTCCGCAACGAGAAGCTCAAGCCGCTGACCGGCAAGACCCTGGCGGAGGTGGCGGGGCTCCGCGGCAAGTCGCCGCAGGAGACCGCGATGGACCTCATCGTCGAGGACGAGAGCCGCGTCGGGACGGTCTACTTCCTGATGTCCGAGGACAACATCCGCCGGCAGATCGCCACCCTCCCCTGGCTCAGCTTCGGCTCGGACGAGGCGGCGCCGACGAGCGAGGGGGTGTTCCTCAAGTCGATGAACCATCCGCGGGCCTACGGCAACTTCGCGCGCCTGCTCGGCCGCTACGTGCGCGACGAAAAGCTCCTGCCGCTCCAGGAGGCGATCCGCCGCCTGACCTCGCTGCCGGCGACGAACTTGAAGCTGCGCGACCGCGGCATCCTCGCCCCGGGCTTCCACGCCGACCTCGTGGTCTTCGACCCCGCGAAGGTGCAGGACCACGCCACCTTCGCGGAGCCCCACCGCTACTCGACCGGCGTGCGCGACGTCTGGGTCAACGGCGTCGCCGTCCTGCGCGGCGGCGAGCCCACCGGCGCCACGCCCGGCCGGGTGGTGCGCGGGCCGGGCTGGACCGGCTGGAAGGCGCACGAGGAGGCCCTCCTCGCCGACCCCGACTCCTTCATCGGCTACGCGCGGCGCGCGGCCTACATGGGGCGCCACGAGCAGGCCGTCGAGCTCTTCACCCGCGGCGCCGAGCGCCACCCCCGCGACCCGCGCTTCCTCCGCCACCGCGGCCACCGCTACATCACGCTGCGCCGCTTCGCCGACGCCGAGGCCGACCTGGCGCGCGCCGCGCTCCTCGCCGAGGTGCGCCCCGACGAGATCGAGCCGGACGGCCTGCCCAACCCGCAGAACGTGCCGACGAGCACGCTCCACGACAACATCTGGTACCACCTCGGCCTCGCGCGCTACCTGCAGGGGGACTTCGCGGGCGCGCAGTCGGCGTACCGCACGGGTCTCGGCCTCGCGACGAACGCCGACATGCGGGTGGCGACGACCTACTGGCTCTGGAACACCTCGCGCCGGCTGCGGCTCGAGGAGGACGCGCGCGAGCTGCTGGCGCCAATCCGCGCCGACCTGCCGGTCGTCGAGAACCACGCCTACCATCGCCTGCTGCTGCTGTTCAAAGGGGAGCTCGCCGCCGACGCGCTGCTCGCCGAGGCGCGGAGCGGCGGGGAGCTGGACGCCGCCACCGTCGGCTACGGCGTCGGCGTCTGGCACCTGGTCAACGGCCGGCGCGGCGAGGCCGCGCGCGTCTGGCGGGAGGTCGTGGCCGGCGGGCCGCGGGCGGCGTTCGGGTTTATTGCCGCCGAGGCCGAGCTGGCGCGCTTGGGGGAAGAGAAGAGCAGGTAAGGGATGGCGGCGCGCGCCCTCTACCCGCGCCTCTTGGGACCGGCGTGGGAGACGCTGGACGAGGCGGTGCGGCGGGCGCACACCGCCGGCTCGGCCGCGGGGAGCTTTCGCGTGTGGTGCGCCCCGGGCCTGGCGGCGCGGGCGCTCTGCTGGCTCGTGCGGCTGCCGCCGGCGGGGGAAAAGGTCGATACCCGACTGGTGGTCACGGAAGAACGGGGCAAGGAGCGGTGGGAGCGGAGCTTCGGCGCACGGCCGCTGGTGAGCGAAGAGTCGGCGGGTCGGGACGGGCTCCTCGTCGAGCGCGCGCCTCCGGTCGAGCTGCGCTTTCGGCTCGAGCCCCGCGCGGGAGCGCTCCATTTCCGGCACGTCGACACCGCGCTCCGGCTCGGTGCGCTGCGTTTTCCCCTACCTGCCTTCCTCGCGCCCCGAGTGACCGCGACCGAGTCGCCCGCGGGGAACGGCGCCGTCCGCGTGGAAGTGACCGTCCGTGCCCCGCTGCTGGGGCCGATCTTCGGCTACGAGGGGACGGTAGTCTTTACCGAGGGACCGCCGTGACGACCGCGCTCTGGATGCTGGCGCTGCAAGGGGTGATCGGGGCGTTCGACACCGTCTACTACCACGAATGGCGGGCGCGGCTGCCGGCGCGCGGCCGGGCGATGGCCGCCGAGCTGCGGCTGCACGCGGCGCGCGACGTCTTCTACGCGGTGCTCTTCGGGACGCTGCCGTGGATCGCCTGGCAGGGGTTGTGGGTCGCGGCGCTCGCCGGCGTGTTGGTGGCCGAGATCGCGCTCACCCTCTGGGACTTCGTCATCGAGTCGTTCGTGCGCAAGCCGCTCGGCGACGTCTACCCCGGCGAGCGCGTGACTCACGCCATCATGGGCATCCTCTACGGCGGCATGCTCGCCTACCTGCTGCCGACGCTCCGCGCCTGGTGGCGGCTCCCCACCGCGCTGGCGTTCGCGCCGGCGGACGTCCCGGCGCTCCTGCGTTGGGCGCTCACCGCCATGGCCGCCGGCGTCTTCCTCTCGGGGATGCGCGACCTCTACGCCGCCTCCGGCGCCCCGCGCGGCGGCTGGCCCTGGCCGGCGGAGGAGGGCGAGCCGGCGCGGCCGTGACCCCGCGCCTCACTTCGCCGGTTGGCCCGCCAGCCGCGCCAGCGGCTCGCCGGTCAGGCGGAAGGTGATCCAGTCGTCCATCGACCGGGCGCCCAGCCCGCGGTAGAAGCGGATCGCCGGCTCGTTCCAGTCGAGGACCGCCCACTCCAGCCGGCCGCAGCCGCGCTCGACGGCGAGGCGGGCGAGGTGGACCAGCAGGGCCCGCCCCACGCCGCGGCCGCGCGCCTCCGGCCGCACGTAGAGGTCCTCGAGGTAGATCCCCGGCTGCGCCAGGAAGGTCGAGTAGTTGGGGAAGAAGAGGGCGAAGCCGACCGGCTCCTCGCCGTCGTAGGCGAGGACCACCTCGGCGGCGGGGCGGGGGCCGAACAGCGTGGCGCGCAGCTTCTCCTCGGTCACCGTGACCTCGGGAAGGAGGCGCTCGTACTCCGCCAGCTCGCGGATGAAGCGGTGGACGAGCGGCAGGTCCGCCGCGGTGGCGGGCACGATGCGGAGGTCGGGCATTGCGGTCGCGGTCCGCGGCTACGCGGCGATGCGACGATACCGCGCCTCGATCAGCGAGTAGATGCCGAAGGCGACGAGCCCGAGCGCCACGACCGCCAGCAGCGCCGTGCCGTACGGCCGCCGCTCCAGCTCCTGCAGCGCGCCGCCGAAGCCGTGCGCCCGCGTCGGGTCGTAACGCAGGGCCGCCTGCACCACGAAGACTCCGACCAGACAGAAGACGAAGCCGCGCGCCGCGATGCCGAAGCGGCCGGCGCGCACCGCCCAGGTCTGCTCGGCCGGGCTCATCTCGGCGAGGCGGAGGTAGCGCTTGAAGGTCTGCGCCCAGGCGCGGTAGAGCTGCACCAGGCCGGCGACGAGAATGCCGATCCCGACCGCCACCAGCAGCCAGCGCCCGAACGGCCAGGCGAGGAGCTCCGCCGACCAGCTCCGCGCCTGCTGGTCCTCGGCCGCCGCGTCCGCGGCGGCG
>DASUNQ010000259.1:0-5191 GCA_036277075.1 Thermoanaerobaculia bacterium | reverse complement strand
TGGGCGCGGTGCGGGCCTACGGCGGCACCACGCTGGAGCGGTTCGACACCTGCTCCTACATCTGGTTCGCCGAGCACGAGCTGCGACCGCAGCCGCTGGAGCCGGCCCCCGAGGCGCTGCTGCAGGGCGGCATCGTGCACGCCGTCCTCGACCGCCTCTACCGCCAGCCCCCCGGCGATGCCGCGCGGCCGACCCCGGCGACCGTGGGGGCCTGGACCGGGCGCGCGACCGAGCTGGTCGCGGCGATCGCGGCCGAGCGGGAGCTCGGCGGGAGCCCGGCCGAGCGCGCCGTCCGCCGCGGGGCCGAACGGCTGCTGGGGCGCTTCCTCGCCGAGGAGGCGGGCCGCGAGGGGCCGTTCGAGCCGCGGCTGTTCGAGGCCCGGTTCGGCGAGGACGAGGCCTCCGAGAAGCCGGCACTGGAGCTCGACGGGTGGTCCCTGCACGGCGCGATCGACCGGATCGACCGGACCGCCGACGGGCGGGCGCTGGTCCACGACTACAAGGTCGCGGGCAAGGTCACCCCGGGGGCGAAGTTCGAGGAGCAGGGGAAGCTGCAGCTGCCGCTCTACCTTCTGGCGGCGCAGGACCTCTGGGACCTGGCCCCCGCCGGCGCCCTCTACCACCCCCTGCGCGGGACCCGCGAACGCCGCCCCCGGGGCCTGGTCCTCGACCAGGACCGCGCCGACCTCGACTCCTACGGCCTGGTCGGGACCGACGTCCTGCCGGGGGACCGCTTCGAGCTCGCGATCGCCGAGGCGCGCGAGCGCGCCGACCGGATCGTCGCCCGGATGCGCGGCGGCGAGATCGGCCGCGACCCCGGCCCGCCGCCGGGCTACCGGGACCACGACGTCTGCCCGACCTACTGCGCGCTGGCGCCGATCTGCCGGCGCGACCGCACCCCGGTGGCCGACGTCGAGCGCGAACCGGAGGAGCAGTGAGCGAGCGCCGCCCCACCCCGGAGCAGGACGCCGCGATCGGCGCCCGCGCCCACCGGGTGCTGGTCGAAGCGGGCGCCGGCACCGGCAAGACCGGGGTGATGGTCGAGCGCTACTGCCGGCTCGTCTGCGAGCGGGGGGTCGCCCTCGACGCGATCCTCGCGATCACCTTCACCGAGAAGGCGGCGGCCGAGCTGCGCCACCGGGTCCGGGCCGAGCTGACCGCCCGCGCGGCGGCGGGGTCCGAGCGGGCGGCCGAGCTCCTCCCCGGCCTCGGCGCGGCCTGGATAACGACGATCCACGGCTTCTGCCACCGCGTCCTCGCCGCCCACCCGGTGGCGGCCGGGGTCGACCCCCGCTTCGCCGTCCTCGACCCCGCTGAGACCCAGCGGGCGGCGCGGGAGGCCTTCGACGACGCCCTGGAGGAGTTCCTCGGCGCCGAGGACGCCGCCCGCGAGGAGACCGTCGCCGGGTACGGGATCGACTCCCTGCGCGGGGCGGTGGTCGGCGTCCACGCCGAGCTGCGCAGCCGCGGCGTCCGCTCCCCACGCCTCCCCGACCCCCCGGCCCCCGACGTCGCCGCGGCGATCGGCGGGGCCGCCGAGGCGGCGGCCGAGGCGCTGGCGGAGCTGGGCGAGACGAGCAAATGGCGGCCGTTCCTGGAGCGGGCGGTTGCGGTGCTCGGCGAGCGCGGCGAGGCGATCGAGCTGGACGAGATCTCCTCCCTGCGCAGCGGCAGCAACGCCCAGGCGATGAACGGGTACCGCGCCGCGATCGACGCGGCGATCGCCAGGGTCGCCGAGGCGGGCGAGGGCGGCGAGGCCTACGCCCACATCGCCGAGCTGCTGCGCCTCTTCTCCGCCGGGTTCGAAGCGGCGAAGGAGCGCCGGCGCGGGATCGACTTCGAGGACATGCAGCTGCTCGCGGCCGAGCTGCTCGAGCGCGACGCGATCGGCAGCGCCTACCGGGAGCGGTTCAGCGAGGTGATGATCGACGAGTTCCAGGACACCAACCGGCTGCAGCTGCGGCTGGTCGAGTCCCTCCGCGGCCCCGGCACCGACCTCGTCGTCGTCGGCGACCTGCTGCAGTCGATCTACGGGTTCAGGCACGCCGACCTCGACGTCTTCCGCGAGGAGCGCGAGGCCGTCGCCGCCGAACCCGGCGGCGAGACGATCGAGCTGAGCGGGAACTTCAGGTCGCGCCCGGAGGTGATCGCCGCCGTCAACGCCCTCGGCGCGAGCCTGCTCGGCGACTCCTACCGGCCGCTCAGCGTCGGCGCCGCGCCGGGCGAGCCGGCCCAGGGCCCCGCCGGGCCGCCGGTCGAGCTGCTGCTGACCGCGAAGGCGGGCTGGGAGGAGCTCGAGCTCGAGCCCCCGGTCGACGCCGGCACCGCTCCCCAGTACCTGGCCGAGGCGCGCTTCCTCGCCGCGCGGCTGCGCGAGCTGGTCGACGAAGGGGTCCCTCGCGGCGAGGTCGTCGTCCTGCTGCGCGCGTTCACCCACCTCGACGCCTACGAGGACGCCCTCTCCCGCGCTGGCCTGCGCCCGTACGTGGTCGGCGGGCGCGGCTACTGGTCCCAGCAGCAGGTCTCCGACGTCTGCGCGCTGCTGGCGACGATCGCCAACCCGCTCGACGACCAGGCCCTGCTCGGCGCGCTTGCCTCGCCCGCCTGCGGGGTCTCGCCGGACACGCTCTGGCTGCTGCGGGCGGCGAGCGGCGAACGCCGCCACCTCTGGCCGGCTGTGCGCCTGATCGGCGGGCGCGGCGAGGCCGAGCTCGAGTCGCCCGAGCTGCTGGAGGAGATCGAGGCGGGCGACCGCGAGCTGCTGAGCGGCTTCGTCGCCACGATCGGCGAGCTGCGCTCCCGCGCCACCAGGCTCTCGCTCGCCGAGCTGATCGACCGCGCGGTGACGGCGACCGGGTACGACCTCGCGGTCCTGCTGAAGCCGGCCGGCGAGGCCCGGTTCGCCAACGTCCGCAAGCTGATGCAGCTCGCCGCCGAGTTCGAGGCGGGCGAGGGCCGCGACCTGCGCGGCCTGCTCGACTTCCTCGCCTTCAGGGAGCAGGCCGCGGACGAGGCCGCCGCGGCGACCGCCGCCGAGGACCACGACGGGGTCCGGATCATGAGCGTGCACCGCGCGAAGGGGCTCGAGTTCGGCGTGGTCGCGGTGCCCCACCTCGACCGCAGCCTGCTGGCCGGCTCCTGGCCGCCGCTCCTCACCCTCGGTCACGGCGAGGACCGGCGGGTGGGGATGCAGCTGCGCCGGCTCGGGGCGCGGGCGGTCAACCTCTATGCCCACGAGGCGCTGCGGGAAGAGACCCAGGAACGGGAGGCCGAGGAGGGCCTGCGGCTCTTCCACGTCGCCGCCACCCGCGCCCGCGACCGGCTGATCCTCAGCGGCGTGGTCAGGGAGAAGGCGGCCGAGCAGCGGCCTTCGACCTCGGTCCTGGAGCGCGTCGTCGAGGGCTTCGAGATCGGCCGGGACGCCGATTCCTCGGTCCCGATCCCGCCGCCGCCGGCGCGGCCCGGTCTCGAGCAGGCCTTCACCGCGACCGAGATCGCGGTCCGGGCCAACCTGCCGTCCCCCGAGGGTGCGGCCGCGCTGGTCGCCAGGCACCCCGCCCCCGGCGTGGAGAGGGGGCTGGGAGCGGGGCCGGCGCCGCTGCTCGCCCGCCGCCCGCCGGCGGTCCCCAGCCGCCAGCTCTCCTACACCGCCCTCTCCGCCTACGAGGAATGCGGCTACCGCTTCCAGCTCGAACACATCTTCGGCCTCGGGAGCGTGACCAGCGGCCAAGACCAAACCGGGTGTCGCAGTTCCTCCCGCATAGCGGAAGGAACTGCGACATCACCGGGGGCCCGGGAGGAACGCAGGCTGCGCGGCCGGGTCGTCCACGCCCTGCTCGAGTGGAGCCAGGGCCACGACTGGCGCGAGCCGCCGCCGGAGCTGGTCCGCGCCGAGGCGGCGGCGGAGGGTCTCGACCCGGATTCCCCCGAGCTGGCGACGGCGATGCTCGACCCGGTCCGCGGCTGGCTCGGCTCGGCGCTCCTGCGCGAGCGGGTCGCGGGCGAGGCGAACCGGGTTCGCGCCGAGGTGCCCCTCCTGCTCGGCGTCGGCGGCTCGGTGCTGCGCGGCTCGATCGACCTGCTGCTGGAGAGCGACGGCGCCCCTCCCCTCGTCGTCGACTACAAGACCGACCCCCTCGACGGCTCCGACCCCGAGGCGAAAGCGCATCGCTACGAGACCCAGCGGGCGATCTATGCGCTGGCCGTCTCCGAGGCGCTGGGGGCGGAGGAGGTCGAGGTCGCCTACGTCTTCCTCGAGCGCCCCGACGACCCGGCCACCACAGTCCTCGGCCCGGCCGAGCTGATCGCCGCCCGGGCCGAGCTGGAAGAGACGATCACCCGGATCGGCAGCGGCGAGTTCCCGGTCGCGGCCCCTGACGAACGCTCCTGGTCGCTCTGCCGCGGCTGCCCGGCGCTGGGGCGACTCTGCTCCGGCCCCTCAGGGACCTGACTCAGCAGAGGAGTCGAGCTTGGCAGCGAGGTCGTCCAACCGCAGCTCTTTCAGCCCCTCGCCGACCGCGTCCAGCTCCGCGGCGCAGAACCCGACCAGCTCGCGGCCCTCGCGGCAGAGCTCGAGCGTCTCGCGCAGGCCCGCCTGGCCGGAGTCGAGGCGGTCGATGATCTCCTCCAGCCGCTCGACCGCTGCCTCGTAGCTCTCCGGCTTCTCAGTCATCGTCCTCCTCCGTCTTCGCCTTCACCCGACCGTCGGCGAAGCGAAGGCTAATCTCGGCGGCGGCGCGGGCCGCAGCGGCCGTGGTGACCGGCTCGCCCTCGGTCGTCTCGGCGAGCGCGTAGCCGCGTTCCAGGGTCCGTTCGGGATCGTGCGCGCGCAGGGCCACGGTGGCCTTGGCGAGCGCCTCGCGGCGGCGGCGCAGGCCGCGGCTCGCCGAGCGCTCGAGCGCCTCCCCGCGCTGGCGCTCGAGCGCGACCGCCGCGTCGGTCCGCTCGATCCCCCGCCGCCGCGCCCGCCCGAGCACGAGCGTCGCGATCCGGCGCTGGAAGGCGGCGCGTTCCGCGACACCGCGCTCCGACGCGGCACGGATCTCGCGGATCTTCTGGTTGAGGCCCAGGCGCTCGCGCTGCAGCGCCCGCGCCGGCCCCCGTGCCAGCGCCCCCAGGTGCCGGGCGCGGGCGCCGATCGCCGACTCCCCGGCGCGCCGCAGCGAGCCGCCGGCCCGGCCCAGCTCGCGCC
>DASUNQ010000258.1:0-21918 GCA_036277075.1 Thermoanaerobaculia bacterium | reverse complement strand
CGGCGCCGGCCCCGCCTGGACCGCGAAGCGCATCGAGGTGGAGGTGCTCGGCACCGGCGGCGGCCGGCAGCGCAGCTTCGCCGCCGTCCAGGGCGCCTTGCGCTCGGGCCAGCCGGTGATCACTCTGGGGCAGCAGGAGCTGCGCGACGGCTCGCCGGTGATGCTCGCGCAGGCGGTCGCCGAGGCGCCGCGGAGGGCCGCGCGATGAGCGTGATCTCCGGCGCCGTGCACCGCCCCGTCACCACGATCATGGGGACGCTGATCGTCGTCCTCCTCGGCGCCGTCGCCGCCCTCCAGCTGCCGGTCGATCTCATGCCGGAGGTGAGCTACCCCACGCTCACCGTGCGCACCGCCTATCCCAACGTCGGGCCGCAGGAGGTCGAGGACCTGGTGACGCGGCCGATCGAGAACGCCGTCGCCGCCATCGCCGGCGTCGAGACGATCACCTCGACCTCCGCGGAGGGGGACTCTTCGGTGCGCGTCTCCTTCACCTGGGGGACCGACCTCGACGCCGCGGCCGAAGAGGTGCGCAGCCGCGTCGACCGCATCCGCGGCACCCTGCCCGAGGAGGCCGACACGCCGTCGGTCTTCAAGTTCGACCTCGCGGCCTTCCCCATCGTCTTCCTCGGCGTCGCTTCCCAGACTCTGGAGCCGCCCGAGCTGCGCCAGTTCACCGAGGAGCGCATCCAGCGCCGCCTCGAGCGGGTGCCGGGCGTCGCTTCGGTCGACATCCGCGGCGGGCTGCGCCGGCAGGTGCAGGTCAACCTCGACCGCGACCGCATGCTGGCGCTGGGGCTCTCGGCCGACCGCGTCACGCGCCTGCTGCGCGAGGAGAACCTCAACCGCCCGGCCGGCAAGGTCGAGGAGGGCAACCTCGACCTCTACCTGCGCACCGTCGGCGAGTACCGCACGCCCGAGGAGATCGGCTCGACGGTGGTCGCCGTGCGCGAGGGGACGCCGATCTACCTGCGCGACGTGGCGGAGGTCAAGGCCGGGGTCGAGGAGGTCACGACCCTCACCCGCATCAACGGCCAGCCCGGCATCCGCCTGGCGATCAACAAGCAGGCGGGGGCCAACACCGTCGAGGTCGCCGAAGGGGTGCTCGCCGAGTCCGAGCGCATCAACCTCGACTTCTCCGAGGTGCGGGTCGAGCCGATCATCGACACCAGCGAGTACATCCGCCAGGCGATGTCGAACGTCGGCTCGAACGCGCTGATCGGCGGCGTCCTCGCCACCCTCGTCCTCTTCTTCTTCCTGCGCTCCTTCCGCTCGACGCTGGTCATCGCCGTAGTGACGCCGATCTCGGTGCTCGCCACCCTGGCGCTGGTCTACTTCAACGGCTACACCTTGAACATCATGACCTTCGGCGGCCTGGCGCTCGGCGTCGGCATGCTGCTCGACAACGCCGTCGTGGTGCTCGAGAACATCTTCCGCAAGCGCGAGGAGGGGCTGCCGATCCTGCGCGCCGCGGTCGAGGGGACGCAGGAGGTGGCGGCGCCGCTGATCGCCACGACGATCACCACGATGGTCGTCTTCCTGCCCATCGTCTTCATGCGCGGCATGGCCGGCGTCATGTATCGCCAGCTCGCCATCGTCGTCGCCTTCTCGCAGGCGGCCTCGCTGGTCGTCGGCCTGACGCTCATCCCGGTGCTCGCCGCGCGCCTGCTCGCCCGCGGCGACGCCCACCCGACGCCGCACGCCCCGCTCCTCCGCCGCTTCTACGCCCGCAGCGAGGCCTTCCTCGCCGCGCTCGAGGAGCGCTACCGCCGCGCCGTCGCCTGGGCGCTCGCGCACCGCGCGCAGGTCGTGGGCGGCGCCGCCGGCCTCTTCGTCGCCAGCCTCCTCGTCGTGCCCTTCATCGGCTCGGAGCTGATGCCGCAGACCGACGAGGGGGAGGTGCGGATCAACGCCGAGATGTCGGTGGGCACGAAGCTCGAGGTGATGGACAAGGCCTTCCGCGAGATCGAGCGCGTCGTCGCCGCCGAGGTGCCGGAGGCGCGCAAGATGCTGACCTCGATCGGCGGCGGCGGCTGGCGGGCGAGCGGCCAACACAGCGGCGACGTGCGGGTGACGCTGGCGCCGAAGAGCGAGCGCCAGCGCTCCTCGACCGAGATCGCCGACGCCCTGCGCGAGCGCCTCTCGGGGTTGCCCGGGGTGAAGGTGCGGGCGCGCGAGGGCTCCGGCCTCTTCATCCTCAACATGGCCTTCGGCGGCGGCGAGGAGGGGCTCACGGTCGAGGTGCGCGGCGAGGACCTGGAGGCCGGCTACGAGCTGGCGGAGCGGGCGCGCACGGCGCTCCAGACGGTGCCGATCCTCACCGACGTGCGCATCGCGCGCGACGCGGGGCGGCCCGAGCGGGTGATGCGGATCAACCGCGACAAGCTGGCGCAGCTCGGCCTCTCGATGCAGCAGGTCGCCGAGGTGATCGAGACCAACCTCGCCGGCAGCCGCGCCACGGTGCTGCGCGAGGCCGGCCGGGAGGTGGACATCGTCGTGCGCCTGGCGGAGCCGGACCGGGTGCGCCTCGCCGACATCGATCAGGTGTCGCTGGTCTCCGCCGCCGGCGAGTCGGTGCCGCTCTCCAGCGTCGTCGAGGTGACGGTGGCGCGGGGGCCGGTGATCATCGACCGCAAGGACCAGGAGCGGGTGATCCCGGTGACCTCGACGCTGGTGGCCGGCGAGGACCTCGGCTCGGCGGCGGAGGCGGCGCGCGCGGCGCTGCGCGACGTGCCGGTGCCGGACGGCCACGCGGTGATCCTCGGCGGCGAGTACGAGGAGCAGCAGAAGGCGTCGCGGCAGCTCCTGCTGGCGCTGGCGCTGTCGATCCTGCTCGTCTACATGGTCATGGCGGCGGAGTTCGAGAACCTGCTCGACCCCTTCGTGGTCATGTTCTCGGTGCCGATGGCGGCGATCGGGGTCTTCTTCACCATGTGGCTGACGCGGACCACCTTCAACATCCAGAGCTACATCGGCATGATCCTGCTGATCGGCATCGTCACCAACAACGCCATCGTGCTCATCGATTACGTGAACCTGCTGCGCCGGCGCGACGGCATGGAGCTGCACGAGGCGGTCGGCGAAGGGGGGCGCCGCCGGCTGCGGCCGATCCTGATGACCACGGCCGCCACGGTGCTCGGTCTGCTGCCGCTGGCGCTGGGGATCGGCGAAGGAGCCGAAGTGCAGGCTTCGATGGCGCGGGTCGTGATCGGCGGCATGACGGTCTCGACCCTCATCACCCTCCTGCTGGTGCCGGTCGTCTACACCACCCTCGCCGAGTGGCAGCTCCGCCGCGCCGCCCGCCGCACCGCCCGCGCCCAGGCGCGGCGCGAAGCCGCCGAGGCGGCCTAGTTCGGACAATTCGGTCAGCCGCCAAGGCCTCCGCGGCAGCCGCGTAACGCTTGACGCTTGAGCGGCCGGAGGCCACCGTTACCGCAGATAGTGCCTTCATAGCTTGGGGCGGCGCCTCGACTTGGCGACGTCGACGTCCAGCTCGACCGAGCCGAGGAGGTCCTTGAGCTCCTTTGGACGTCTTCGGCCGGTCGGGCGGATCGACCGGCGTCGGCAGCTCGTTACCAGATCTCCACCTCGTAACCGTCTTGGTCGGTGCAGAAGAGGTAGGGCTCGCCGGGGCAGAACTCACCCTGCTCCGACGATCACGCCGCCGGCGCGGCGCACGGCCTCGGCGGCGGCGTCGATGTCGGCGGGGTCGAGGAGCCGGAAGCCGAGGTGCGCGACGCCGCCGGATCGGCCGGCGCGCTCGGGGTCCACCTTGAAGACCAGCACGTCCCGGCTCCCCGGTGTCTGCGCCTGGAGGAAGCCGTCCCTGCGGTAGACCTGCACGACCCCGAAGACCTCCTGGTAGAAGCGGAACGCGCGCTCCACGTCCCGCACCGCCAGCGCGACGTGCGTCAGGCCGTAGGTCCTGATCATCCGTTTTCCCTCGGGTCTGGTACCGGGCGCCGCTATTATCGCCGCGAGAGAACCGCGATGGCCGAGCTGAAGAGCCAGATCCTGAAGAGGCAGGTCCAAGCGGCCAAGCGGGTGCTCGAGCACCAGCGCGGAGTGTTGCGCAGGCTGGCGGGGTGCGAAGCGGCGGAAGGTGGCAAGTCGCGTAAGAAGAGACGAGTTCGCGTAGGTAGCAGGCGGGATCCGAGCGGGTAGAGCCTCGGTTCGAGGTAGGTGAGGGGACCCCCTGCAAGGGGGGGCGCCGAATTCGCGGCACAGGTACAATCTTTAGCGGCGCCGGAATGTTTTTTAGCGGCTGAGGAGCGCGTACTCGCGGTAGGGGAAGCTCCCGCCCGCCGGAGGAAGCTTCCGAGCGGCGAGAAAGCGTTCACGGCCTATGTGGAGCGGGTAGCTCTCGCGGCAGTTAGAACTTATTTGGCGGCGTTGTATACCGACTTCGCGGCAAAGTAGTTCCATCGCCGCTCCGGAGCCGCACTCTCGGCGGTGCCAACCGATCAACTAGCGGCTCTCTCCCACGAAGAACCTTCAAGGGGAGAGTGACTCGCGGCTTTTACCCGTTCCTCGAGCGGTCAGGGGAGCCTGAACGCCTTCAAAAGCGGATCAGATACCGTGAAAGATGGCAAATTCGCGGCGGAGGTCCGTCGGTGAGAGACTTGGGAGCATGCCCTCCCACCGCCAGCTCCTCCGCTCGCTCGCCCGGCGGGCGATGGAGGAGCGGGGGATGGCGACGGAGTTTCCCGGGGACGTGCAGGCCGAGGCCGCCCGCCTGCCGGAGGAGCCGCCGGCGCCCCGCGAAGGCGAGGCGTCTGTCGCCGACCTCACGCACCTTCCCTGGTTCTCGATCGACAACGCGGACACCCGCGACCTCGACCAGCTCACCGCCGCCGAGCCGCTCGCCGGGCCGGAAGGCGGGCAGGCAGGCGGCGCGGTGCGGCTCTCCGTCGCGGTCGCGGACGTGGTCTCGCGCGTCGCGGCCGGCGGGGCGATCGACGCCCACGCGGCGCGCAACACGACTTCCGTCTACACCGCGGGCAAGACCTTCCACATGCTCCCGCCGCGGCTCTCGACCGAGCTGACCTCGCTCGTGGCCGGCGAGGAGCGGCTGGCCGTCGTCGTGGCGATGACTGTGGACGGCGAGGGAGGCATCGACGGCGTCGAATTCACCCGCGCCCGCGTCCTCTCGCGGGCGAAGCTCGCCTATCCCGACGTCGCCGCCTGGCTCGAGGGCGAAGCGGAGCCGCCGGCCGCGCTGGCCGCCGTCCCCGGCCTCGGCGAGCAGGTCCGCCTTCAGGACGAGGTGGCCCACCGGCTCCGCCGCCGCCGGCACGAGCGCGGCGCGCTCGACTTCGACAGCTCCGAAGCGCGGCCGGTCTTCGCCGGGGGCACGGTCGTGGGGCTCGCCGTCGATCGCACCAACCGGGCACAGAAGCTGATCCAGGACCTGATGATCGCCGCCAACAGCGCCACCGCCGCCTACCTGGAGGCGCGCGGGCTGCCGTCGCTCCGCCGCGTCGTCCGCGCGCCGGCGCGCTGGGACCGCATCGTCGAGCTCGCGCGCGCCGCCGGCGACCGCCTCCCGGGCGAGCCGGACGCGCGCGCTCTCTCCGACTTCCTCGCCCGCCGCCGCGCGGCCGACCGCGACGGCTATGTCGAGGTCTGTCTCGCCGTGCGCAAGCTCCTGGGCGGCGGCGAGTACACCGTCGACCTGCCGGGGCGCGATGCGCCCGGGCACTTCGGCCTCGCCGTCGCCGCCTACACCCACTCGACGGCGCCGAACCGCCGGTTCCCCGACCTGGTGACGCAGCGGCTCCTCCAAGCGGCGCTCGCCGGCCGCTGCTGCCCCTATGCCGACGAGGAGCTGCTCGCGCTCGCCCGCCGCTGCACCGAGCGCGAGGACCAGGGGCGGCGGGTCGAGCGGCAGGTGGCCAAGGCCGCCGCGGCGCTCTACCTCGCTGCGCACGTCGGGGAGAGCTTCGACGCCGTCGTCGCGGGCGTCACCGGCCACGGCACCTGGGTGCGCATCGTCGCGCCGCCGGTCGAGGGCAAGCTCGTCGGCGGCGGCGAGGGGCTGGACATCGGCGACGCCGTCGAGGTGCGCCTCGCCGCCGCCGACCCCGAACGCGGCTTCCTCGATTTCACGCGCTGACCTCGCATATCGTGGCCGCGATGCTGCGCCGCCTCGGCCTGACCACGGGCGGGGAGAGCCACGGGCCCGGGCTCACCGCCGTCCTGACCGGCCTGCCCGCCGGCCTGCGCGCCGACCTGCCGCTGCTCGAGCGCGAGATGGCGCGCCGCCAGCACGGCTTCGGGCGCGGCCGGCGGATGGAGATCGAGCACGACCGCGCCGAGGTCCGCGGCGGCCTGCGCGGCGGCGAGACCCTCGGCTCGCCGCTCGTCCTCTGGATCGAGAATCGGGACTTCGCCCACTGGCGCGGCGCCATGGACCCGCTGGAGGTCGAGCCGCGCGCCGCCGAGCTGCGGCGGCTCAAGGCGCCCCGGCCCGGCCACGCCGATCTCGCCGGCGGTCTCAAGTACCTGCGGCGCGACCTCCGCGACGTGCTGGAACGGGCCTCGGCCCGCGAGTCCGCGGCGCGGGTGGCGGCGGGCGCCTTCGCCAAGATGCTCCTCGCCGAGTTCGGCGTCGCGCTGCGCAGCGGCGTCCGCTCGCTCGGCCCGCTGGGCGCCGACCGCCCGGCCCCCACCTGGGAGGAGCTGCTCGCCGTCGACGACGGCTCGCCGCTGCGCGCCGTCGACCGCGACCTCGAGCCGGAGATGGTGCGACTGGTGGAGCGGGCGAAGGAGGAGGGGGAGACCCTCGGCGGCGCGGTGACGGTGATCGCCCACGGCGTGCCGCCCGGGCTCGGCTCGCACGTGCAGTGGAGCGAGAAGCTCGACGGGCGGCTGGCGCAGGCGGTGATGTCGGTGCCGGCGGTCAAGGCGGTGGAGATCGGCGCCGCGCTGGCGGCCGTCCGCGGCTTCGGCAGCGAGGCGCACGACGCGATCGAGCGCGACGAGCGCGGCTGGCGGCGCCCGAGCAACCGCGCCGGCGGGCTGGAGGGCGGCGTGACCAACGGCGAGGACGTCGTGGTGACCGCCTACAAGAAGCCGATCTCGACCCTGCGCAAGGGCCTCCCGAGCGTCGACCTCGACACCCTCGAGCCCCACGCCTCGCAGTACGAGCGCAGCGACGTCACCGCGCTGCCCGCGGCCGGGGTCATCGCCGAGGCGATGGTGGCGCTGGTCCTCGCCGACGCCCTGCTCGAGAAGCTCGGCGGCGACTCGATGGCCGAGCTGCGGGCCCACTGGGACGCGACTCTCGCCCTGCAACGCCGGTGGCCTTCCCAGAGGTAGTATCATTCGGACGATTTCCCGAGCGCCCGCAGGATCCCCGGTGACCTCTCCGCCTCATCGTGCAGCGCGCCGCATCTGCCTTGCTCTGGCGGCGCTGGCCCTCGCCCCGTCGTCCGCTCGCGCCTGGCTGCCTCCCTACCTGCCGCAGCTCATGGCGTTCCATCGACCGTCGCCGTCCGCGGGCGAAACCGGCGCCCCCACCGTCATCGGCGAGGTGCGAATCGTCACTCAGGGCATCTTCGACCCCGACCGCCAAGGCGAGGACAAATTCGCCTTCCGTCTCGCCGACCGGCTCCACCGCACGACCCGGCCGCATGTCATCCGCCGGCAGCTCCTCTTCGCGCCCGGCGACCCTTATGAAGAGGCGACGATCGAGGAGTCCGAGCGCCTGCTGCGCGCCAACCGCTACCTCTACGACGCCGAGATCAACGCCGTGCGGCAGACCGGCGATCGGGTGGACCTCGAGGTGGTGACCCGCGACGTCTGGACGCTGAGCGGCGGCGTCTCGCTGCACCGCGCCGGCGGCGAGAACAGCACCAATTTCAGCCTCCAGGACACCAACTTCCTGGGCACCGGCAAGGACGTCACCCTCTGGCGCACCAGCGACGTCGACCGCGACTCGACCCTCTTCCGCTACCGCGACACCAACCTCTTCGGCAAGCGCGGCAGCCTCCACCTCTCGGTGGCGGACTACAGCGACGGCGGCGCCCAGCGCTTCGAGCTCGAGCGCCCCTGGTTCTCGCTCGACACCCGCTGGTCGGTGGGCTTCAAGCTCTGGGCCTACGAGCGCATCGACCCTCTCTACGACCGCGGCGCCATCTTCGAGCGCTTCGACCATCGCCACAACTTCGGGCAGGTCTACGCCGGCTTCTCGCGCGGGCGGGCCGCCGGGCGGGTCCACCGCTTCCTCGTCGGCATGGACGTCGAGCGGGACCGCTTCGATTTCCAGCCGGGGGGCGACTCCACCTCGCTGGTGCCCCCCAACCGCGACCTGCGCTGGCCCTGGATCGGCTACGAGTACGTCGAGGACGGCTTCATCGCCGAGCGCAACCTCGACCAGATCCGCCGCACCGAGGACCTCAACCTCGGGACCCAGCTCGGCGTGCGCCTCGGCTGGTCGGCCCCCGACCTCGGCGCCGACCGCGAGCGGCTGATGCTCGCCGCCTCGGCCGACGCCGGCTGGCGCCCCGGGCGGCGCCAGCTCCTCCTCACCACGGTGCGCGGCGGCGGCCGCTTCAAGGACGAGGCGGAGAACCTCCTGCTCTCGGGCCGCGCCCGCTACTACCTGCGGCACTGGGGCGACCAGGTCTTCTACGTCGGATTGGAGGCTGACTTCGCACGCGACCTCGACCTCGATCGGCAGCTCCTGCTGGGCGGCGACAGCGGCCTGCGCGGCTACCCGCTCCGCTTCCTGCGCGGCGACCGCCGGGCGCTGGCGACCGTCGAGCAGCGCTTCTTCAGCCGGCGCGAGTTCTTCAATCTCTTCCACCTCGGCGCCGCCCTCTTCTTCGACGCCGGCAGCGCCTGGTTCACGGACTCGCAGGCCGACCCCGAGGTGCTGCGCGACGTCGGCGTCGGCCTGCGCATCGGCTCCAGCCGTTCCGCCGGCGGCTCGATGGTCCACCTCGACGTCGCCTTCCCGCTCGACGGCGACGACACCATCGAGGGGGTGCAGTGGCTGGTCTCGACGAGCGAGAGGTTCTGACATCGGCTGACACGTTCAGAGTGCCGGCGGCAGCTGCTACGATTCCTAGTATGGATTGGCATGCCTACATCGACTCGGACCCCGAAATCGTCGGCGGCAAGCCGGTCGTCAAAGGAACTCGGCTGGCTGTCGAGTTCCTACTCGGGCTCTTCGCCGCCGGCTGGACACTCGAGCAGGTCCTCGAGAACTATCCCGCCCTTTCCCCCGAGGCGCTGCGCGCGGTCTTCGCTTTCGCTGCCGAGTCGCTGCAAGACGAGAGTTTTTACTCCGTCCGCCTCGGCGCCTGAATGGAGTTCCTCGCCGACGAGAACTTCCCGCTCCTGAGCGTTCGGCTCTTGCGGGCGCAGGGCCTCGACGTCTCGAGCGTGAGCGAGGACTCGCCTGGGGCGGGAGATATCGCCGTGCTCGCTCAGGCCGCTCGCGAGCGGCGCGTGGTGCTCACCTTCGATCGCCACTTCGGTTTGCTGATTTACCGCACGGGCAGCGAGGTGCCGGTTGGCCTTGTCTTCCTTCGATTCGTCCCTACGTCGCCCGAGGAACCAGCGGCGAAGATCCTCGAGCTTCTCAACGACCCACGTCTTCAATTGGCAGAGCAATTCACCGTGATCGATCCGCCTCGAATCCGCCAACGGCCTCTCCCGCAGAACCGCTAGGTCCACGTGAATCTCGAAGTACAATGCAGGAAGGTGAGCGGCTTCGATAACCTGCCCCCAGATGACGAACGCCTGTGCAAGCGAGCGGCGCTTCTAACTGCCGGCGTCTTCGCCACCATCGGCGACGGCGACTATCAGACACGAGAGGGCGGTAGCGGGATCAGGGTGGCGCCCTTCCTCGCACTCACGGCGCGGCACGTTACCGACGATCTCTATCGCTTGGCGGGTTACGGCCCACCTCGCCACCTACATCAAAGCCAGCATGCCGCGCACCTCTTCCAGGCTCTTGACCCCCTGAGGCCCGCGATGAGCGCACACGCGCTTTGGCGCGTCAACCGCTCGTGGACATCGCCTCACACTGACATTTCCTTGCTTCAAGTCTCCGCTGAAGACGAGGGTGCCAGAACCCTTCAGAGCAAGCTGGAAACCTTCTTTGAATGGAGCCTCTGTGCGCCGCCTATCGGGGCGACCGTTTGGGCGATTGGTTACCCGCGCCAGAGCGTCACGCCCGCTGGCAAGAGCGTTGACATTGGCACCTGGTTTACGAGTCAGGAGCTGCATGTTACAAAGGTCTACTCAGACCGCCGTGATCGGGGCATGCTGAACTTCCCGTGCTTCGAGGTGGAAGGTCAGGTAGATCCGGGCTTCAGCGGTGGGCCTGTCTTCTATCAAGGTAAGCTATGTGGAATCGTCTCGAGCGGGAGCTCTTTCGATGAGCGGTCGCACATTGCGCTCCTATGGCCGCTTGCGTTGATGGACTACAGCAATGAATTCAAGCGAATGACTCGCTTCGGCGACCTCCTAGATCGAAGGACTATCGTCTCTGACTGCTGGAAGGAGCTCAAGACACGAATCTACAAGGGCGAAGACGAACTCGGCAATTCGGCCGTCTTCATCGCACCTGTCGCCGGAAGTAACGATCTAGCAACTCGGCGCGGTTAGTTCTGCGCATCACCATCCGAGGACAGTGGTCAGTCCGGCAGCGGCCGCAGGAGGCGGAGGGCGGGGCGGGTGTTGTAGCGCTCGCGGTAGGCGCGGTGCTCGGGGCCGTCGGGGAAGCGCTCGCTCTCCGGGTAGGGATACCGGCTCATGCCGTGGAAGGGGAGCGGCTCGACCGTCTGGGAGAACGCCGTGTTGGCGTCGCCGTCCTTGGCCCAGCCGTCGACCGCGAGGAGGAAGTCGCGCCGCCAGCCGGCGGGGAGCGGCGGCAGGGCCCGGCCGTCGAAGCGCAGGCGCAGCTCGTCCCCGGACCCCATGACGACCATGCGGTCGTCCACCTCGCGCAGCAGCTCGAGGACGTCGCCGTAGCGGGTGTAGAGACCCGGCGTCGGGTTCCACATCGAGACCGGCATCCAGCTCTGGTAGTCGAAGGACTCCGGCTGTTTGCGCTCGGGGTGGACGACCGGCCGCGAGAAGCCGCGGAAGCGGAGCGCGGCGCTCGCGGCGGGCACCTCGGCGAGCGCCGCCGGCGGCTCTCCCGTCTCCGCGGCCAGGAAGACCTCGTCCCAGTAGACGCAGAGGCTGGTCACGATCCGCACCTCGCGCGCCGCCGACAGCCACTTGCCGCCGAGGTCCACGACGATCGTCTTGGGCTTGCCGGCCGGGATCCCCATGTCCTCGAGCGCCGTCCGCCACTCGCCGCGCTCGTCCTTGACCTGGAGATAGGGCATCACCAGGCCGCCGGGGGAGGCCTGCGCGGCGCCGAGGAAGGTGCTGCCGTCGGCCCAGTCCACCCAGCCGGAGAGGACCAGCAGAGCTCCGTCCCGCGCCGCGCGCCCGAAGTCGAGATCCAGGTGGTGGAGCTCGGCGATGCCGGCGTGGTCGCGCCGGAAGCCGTCGGGATAGACGCGGTCGCGCGCCAGGAGGCGCGGCAGCACGTTGCGCCCGAGGTGGTCGCGCGCCGCCACGGGGCGCAGCGGCCGCCGCACGCCGAAGAGGCGGAACGCGGGGAACGGCGGCGCCTTGAACTTGTCGTTGGTGAAGACCGCGACGTCCGCGGGATGGTCCAGCGCCAGGAGCCGCACCTGGTCGAGGTAGGCGACCTCGCGCAGCTCCTCGGTGATCCGCACCTCGTACCCACCGTCCACGGGCGCCAGCGCCTCGCCGGGGATCTGGATCACCTCGTCGTGATCCACCGGGAAGTACTCGCCGTCGCCGGCGCTCGCCCCGAGCGGCGCCACCCCGAGGACGTCGGTGACGAACTCGAAGCGCTCGCCGTTCCAGGTGAAGATCATCGGGCAGGAGCCGGAGAGGCGCGGCGCCTCCTTGAACGCCAGGAGCTTCCCCGCCGGTTGGCGCGGCTCGTTCTGGATCAGGCCGTTCGGCCAGGTGATGCGAACAGTGTCCACCTGCCGGCGCGGCCCCAGCCCGAAGTGGAGCGGGACGCCGGCGTAGTGCTTCTTCTGGTAGCTCGCGCCGGCCTTGACCTCGACCTCGGCGCCGGGCGCGAGCTTCAGGTTCTTGACCCCTTCGAGCGCGACGGCAAGCCAGCGGTTGGCGGTCTCGGTGCGGTTGGCCAAGAGGCGGAGCGTTCCGTCGGCGCCGAGCGCCGCGAGGTCGATGCGGCCGTCGCCGTCGAAGTCGGCGGCGGCAGCGGCCGCGGCGGGGAAGCCGGGAGGCGCCTGCGGCGCGCCGAAGCGGCCACCGCCGGCCTCGGAGCGGACGCCGTCCGCCGACACGAGATCGGCGACGCCGCGGTTGGCGAGGTCGGCCAGAACGAGAGGCTGGGTAGGAGATGGCTTCGGGGGGGGCCGCAGCTCTCCGGCGAAGCTGCGCGCGTTCAGCAGGACGCCGGCGGTGGAGACGAGGTCGGTCCAGCCGTCGCGGTTCAGGTCCGCCGCCATGAGTGCCTGCGCGCCGGCGGGGAGCGCCGGCAGCTCCTGCGCCTCGTACCTGCCCCCCAACCGGTCGCGGTAGAGAATCCCCGGTCGATCGGCGAAAGAGACGGCGAGGTCGACCCCCTGCCCATCGGCGACGAGATCGAGCGCGGCGGCGTCCAGCATTTCGCCGCGCAGAAACGGGAAGCGCGTCGTCTCGTCGCTCCACCCGGCGGCGCCCTGGTTGCGCAGGAGACGGGAGTCCTTGCCCAGCAGCAGCAGATCGAGATCGTAGTCGTGGTCGAAGTCCAGCCAGATGGGTTTCAGGTAGGGACTCCCGGCGACCGCCGCTTCGACGCGCGCGAAGCGGCCGCCGGAGTTCCGCCACAAGGAGGCGCCGCTCGCCGCGAGCACGGAGAGGTCGGCCCGCCCGTCGTTGTCGAAGTCGCCCGGCGCGATCGCCTTCACGCCGCGCACCCCGTCCAGCCCGCTCTCCCGCGCCTCCTTCCCACCCGAAAACAGCTTCACCCCCGCCCCGCTCCACGCCAGCAGGTCGGGCCGCCGATCGCCGTCGGCGTCGAGCACCGCGAGGCCGGCGCTCCCCGTCCGCCACCCCGCCGCCAGCTCCGTCGCCTCCCAGGCGAGCGTCACCGGCGGCGGCGTGCCCGCCGGCCGCTCCTCCGCCGGATCCCACAGCTCGGCGTACCAGCTCCAGTCCACGTCCTCCGGCACGGCCGCACCCTTCTGGCGCTCCTTGAGCGCGTCGAACTCCGCCTTGACCCGCGCCGCCTCCTCCTCCCGTCCCGCCTGCCGGTAGGCGTTCCAGAGCTGGAAGCGCGGCGCCGCGAAGTCGGGGTCGAGCGCCGCGGCCCGCTCGAAGTGCGGGAGGGCCTTTTCGCCCGCGCCGGTGACCCGGTAGAGATAGCCGAGGTTGTAGTGCGAGACCGGCTCGTCCGGCGCCAGCTCGACCATCTTCTGGAACTGCGCCAGCGCCTTCTCGTACTGCGACTCCTGCTTCCAAGCGATCCCGAGGTTGAACCAGGTGTGAGGCAGCGCGGGGTCCTGCCGCTGCACCCGCTCGAGCTCGGCGATCCCCTCCTCCACCCGGCCGGCGCGCAGGAGCGCCAGGCCGTGGTTCAGCCGCTCGCGCAGCGAGGCGGGGGCGAGGTCGAGCGCCCTCTTCAGCTCGGCGACCGCCGCGTCGTGGGTGGTGGGGTTCTCGTAGAAGGCCTTGCCGAGGTTGCGGTGGTGCCAGAGGAGCTCCTCGCGCGACAGCGCCGCCGCGGGGCCGTTGCCGTCGGCCGCCGCCGAGACGAGGAGCAGCGCCGCGGCGAGCGGCACGAGCGCCGCGCGCCAGGGCCTCATTCGACCCCCTTGCCTTCGCCCTCGACGACCGTCGTGTAGCGGCCGAGCGGCGCCGCGAAGCGCTCGACGCGCCCGCGCGGCCAGCGCACCTCGACCGCGTCGACACGCTCGATCTCGCCCAGTCCGACGTGCACCCGCGCCGTGCTCTGGCTGGCGTAGCCGTTGCCGCCGTTGACCTCGCGCACCCAGGTCACGGTCCCCGCCCGCACCGTCACCCGCGCGCCGATCGCGTCGCGGTTGGCGCCGGCCCCGACCAGCCGCAGGCCCAGCCACCGCCCCCGCCGCGGCGAGACGTTGCGGTAGAGCAGCGCCGGCTGCCCGGCGCTGGTCTGGTAGAGGTCGAGGAGGCCGTCGCCGTCGAGGTCGGCCACCGCGACGCCGCGGCCGTCGAGGTCGTTGTCCACGCCGGCCTCCCCCGCCACCTCCTTGAACGTGCCGCCGCCCAGGTTGCGAAACAGCTTCTTCTTCTGGTATCCGCTCCAGCTCCGCCCGCCGATCGCCGGCCAGACGCGGACGTCGCTGAGGTCCACGCCCGGGCGCAGGATCAGCTCGAGCACCAGCGGCACGTACTGCTCGGGCCCGGCGGAGCGCAGACCGTCGGCCGCGAAGAGATCCTCCCAGCCGTCGTTGTCGAAGTCGCCGAACTTGGCCGCCCACCCCCACAGGCTGTTGCAGGTGCCGGTCTCCTTGGCGACGTCGGTGAAGCGCACCCGCCCGTCGGCACCGGGTCCCTCGTTGCGCCAGAGCATGTTGCACTCGCGCATGTAGTCGTCGGTGATGTTGGTGACGTAGACGTCCAACCGCCCGTCCCGGTCGTAGTCGCCGATGTCGACGTTCATCCCCTTCTTGGTGTCGAAGCCGATGGTCTCCCTGGTCGCGTCCTCGAACGTGCCGTCGCCCCGGTTCCAGTACAGCCGATCGGTGCCGTAGTCGCCGGCCAGGTAGAGGTCCTGGTCGCCGTCGCCGTCGAGGTCGGCGTGGCCGGCGTCGAGGATCCAGCCGCGGTTCGCCGCCAGCCCGGCCGCCGCGCTGCTCTCGACGAAGCGCGGACGACCGGAGCCCGGCTCGGTGACGTTGCGCCAGAGCGAGACGCCGCCGCCGTTGGCCGCCGCGTCGAGGTCGTCGGGGAGCACGTGCGGGGTCGGCAGCGCGATCAGGTCGACGGGCTGGAAGTAGTGGCCGAAGAGGAGGTCGAGCCGCCCGTCCCGGTCGGCGTCGAAGGCGATCGCGGCGATCGTGTTGGCGAATTCCGTCTCCAGCCCGGAGCCGGCGGTGACGTCCCGGAAGCGGCCGCCGCCGAGGTTGCGGTAGAGGATCGGCGTGCCGAAGCGGGCGACGAGCAGGTCGCGCCGGCCGTCGCCGTCGGCATCGAGCCAGAGGGCGTCGGCGACGATCGACCGCGGATCGTTGCCTCCCGCCACCCCGGCCTCCGCCGCGACCTCGACGAAGCGCAGCGCGCCGCTCGGGACCAGCTCGTTGCGTAGCAGGCGGTTGGGGCGGCCGGCGTCGGAGTCGGTGACGAAGAGGTCCTCGTCGCCGTCGCCGTCGTAATCGCCTGCCGCCACCGCCGCGCCGCCGGCGGTGAAGATCTCGAGCACGTCGGCGTGCGGGCCGGCGAACTGCCGCAGATGGTGGACGAGCCGGGCACCGGCGGCTTCACCGATCTCCTCGAAGCGGATCGGCGGCGGCGCCGGGGCCGCGGCGGCGAGGGCGCCCGCGAGGAGCGCCGCGGCTAGGGCTCGGCCCACAGCGGGGTCAGATCGGTGTCCACCCGCTCGGCGGGATCGAGCTGGTCGTAGAGGTAGGCCGTCAGCTCGTCGCCGTCGCGCGCCAGGCGCGCCGCGAGCCGCGGCTCGCCGGGGAAGCGGCGCGCTCCCTCGCGCCAGACCGCGCGCGCCCGGTCGTGCCGCTCGGTCCGCCAGTAGGCGTCCCCCATCGCCACGTAGACCCGGGCGTGCGCCGGCCGCCGGTCGGGCTCGCGCTCGACGAGCGCCAGCGCCGCCTCGAGATCCGCCACCGCCTGCGGCGCCTTGCCGAAGACCGGCGGCCAGTAGAGGTAGGCGTTGCCGCGCGTGTAGAGGGCGAGCCAGGTGCGCTCCAGCTCGATCGAGCGGGTGAACTTCTCGATCGACTGGTTGGCGAGGATGACGCGGCCGATCGCGCCCGCCGCCGGGATCTTGTCGACGTAGGCGTAGCCGTAGTTGAGCCACAGGTTGGCGGAACCGGGGTGCTTCTCGACCAGGCGCGCGAAGAAGTCGAGGGCGCGGTCGTACACGCCGGCACGCACGATCGCCATTCGGTAGTCGCTGGCGCCGCGGCGGCTGTCCGGCGCCGCCGCGACAACCCGCTCCAGCGCCGCCAGCTCCGGGAGGTTCTCGGCGGCCGCCCCGGCCGCCAGGAGAAGAAAGGCAGGAGCCGCCCAGCGCCTCACCGGTACCCCAGCTTCTCCTTGACCCCCTCGATCGCCTCGCCGAGCGGCTCGATCGCCAGCGCCTCGGGGCAGCAGGCGCGCTCCGGCGGATAGAAGCTCCGCCGGTACATCGGGTAGCACTCGGTGCGCAGGTGGCCGAGGGTCTGGTGGCCCTTGCGGGTCGCCCGCTCGTGGCGCAGGGCGGCGACGTCCACCGGTGCGACGACGATCTTCTCCCCCGGCCCGGGGTCGGCCTGCGCCAGGACGCGCCCTTCGAAGTCGACGACCATGCTCCCGCCCGGCCAGGAGAAGGGGGGGTAGTGCGCGAGCGACGCCGCCTGGTTGGCGGCCACGACGTAGGCCACGTTCTCGAGGGCGCGGCAGCGGTTGACGACCGTCCACCAGTCCATCGGCGCCGTCGCCCCCCAGGGGTCCATGTAGGCCGAGACGCGGATCAGCACCTCGGCGCCGTTGGCCGCGAGCTGGCGCAGCGCCTCGGGGAAGAGCCAGTCGTAGCAGATCGCCGCGCCGAGGTTGCCGATCGGCGTGCGCGCCACCGGGAACATCTCCTCGTCGTAGCCCGGCAGGTCGTGCGGGCTGGCGTGCACCTCCCAGGGGATCCAGGGATTGACCTTGCGGTACTTCGTCAGCACGCCCTCGGGCCCGACGAGGCAGGTGGTGTTGAAGACCACGCCCGGCCAGCGGTCGTCGCGCTCCAGGAAGGTCCCGGTCTGGATCCAGACGCCGTACTCGCGCGCCTTGTCGCGGTAGCGCTCGGTGTGCTCGTTGGGGACCGGCACGGCGAGCTTCTCCAGGAGCTCCCGCGCCGTGGGATAGACCGGGGCCGCGTGCGCGAACTCCGGGAAGACGACGAGCTTGACCGGCAGGAAGGGCGAGTACCCTTCGACGGCTTGCGTCACCATCGCCAGCATGCGGTCGGTGTGCGCCGCGATGCCGCTGCGGTCGGCGGGGTTGCCGAAGTCGACCTGGCAGGCCGCGGCGGCGTAGCGGAGCTCGCCCTTGTCGCTCAAGGGGCGGACCCGTCCGCCGCGAAGAGGGCGTGGAAGCCGGGAGTCACCGGCGCGGCGAGCGGCAGGACGGCGCGCGGCCCGGCCGCGAGGTCGAAGGCGTCGAAGACGAGCCAGGCGCTCGACCGAGGCGCGGCGTCGAAGAGGTGGCAGATCGCGACCCCCCCGCCACCGTCCGGCGCCAGCACCACGACCGGCTCGCTCGCGAGGTACTGCCCCGGCGGCGCCTGCCAGACGTCCTGGGCCTCCGGCCGGCGCCAGTCGAGGCGGACGAGCTGGTCGAAGAACTTGCGGCCCGGCGCCCCGGTGGCGCCGATGCCGAGGAGCCAGAGGTCGTCGCAGGGGCACTCGGAGAGCCGCACGTCGATCGCCGGGAAGTCCGGCGCCCTGCCGTAGGGGAGCTGCCGCCGCTCGACGAGCGCGCCGGCGGCCGGGTCCACCACCAGCCGCACCGGCCACCCTGCCGCCACCTCCTGGAAGAGGTCGGGCACCGGCTCGTACTGGTCGTAGACCGGACGCTCCAGCTCCAGGAGGTCGACGACCAGCCGTCCGGCCGCGTCCTCGAAGGCGTTCGCCGTGTGCAGGCAGTAGCGCCCGCCGAGCGGCAGCTCGCAGACCGGCTCCAGCGTGTCGCGCGCCACGACCAGCAGCCGGCTCCCGAGCTCGGGCTTCCATGACAGCGCGTCGAGGAGAGCGGCACCCCCCGCCAGCGCCGCCATGTCGAGCAGGTACGGCGAGAGGTAGAAGACGGCGTGCCGCGGCGCCAGCGCGAAGTCGTGGAGCGAGCAGGGGTAGGGCAGCGGCAGCCGCTTGCGCGCCACCGCCCGGCCCTCGGCGGTGAAGCGGTAGACGTTGAGCGCCGGCCGGTCGCTGGCGAAGGAGACGCCGAAGCTCCACAGCTCGCCGGTCGCCGGGTCGAGCTTGGGGTGCGCCGAGAAAGGGGTGATCGGCCCGAGCGCGCCGCCGAAGGTGTAGGGACCGCGGGTCTCGAGGGTCTCGGGGTCCAGATCCCAGGGCAGCCCCTGCTCGCCGAAGGCGAGGAGCGCGCCCGCGAACGGCAGCACGCTGACGTTGACCGGCGACTCGAGGGCGATGCCGCGCAGCAGCCGGTCGCCGGGGAAGGCGGTGCCGAAGGCGCGGAACAGCGGCCGCCCGGCCTCCTCCTCGGCCGTCCACTTGCCGCTGCGCACGAAGCGGCAGGTGAAGCGGACGCCCTCCTCGGCGCGGCGGCCGCCGCGCCGTTCCGGACAACCGAAGCGCAGTGCCTCCACCAGCCCATCGCCGTCCAGCCAATGGCGGTAGCGCAGGCCGCCGCGCGCGAAGCGTCCGGGGCCGTTGACGTAGAGCGTGCCGCGCAGCCAGGGCGGCAGCTCCCCCTCGACCGCGACCGCCTCGCTCCGCTCCTCCGGCAGGAAGTCGAAGGCGCGCTCGAGGTGCGGGGCGAAGTCCGCGGGAGGCGCCGCCCGCGCCGGCTCGCTCATCGCCCTCCCGCCGCGGCCTCCACCGCCTCCTCCGTCTCCAGGTCCACGACCTCGCCGGCGGGCCGCCGGAAGCGCGCCATGCAGGCGGGCTCGATGCGCCAGGGGGACTCGCCGGCCGGCAGGTCCTTGCAGGCTTCCCAGCGCGCCGCCATCTCCGCCGGGTCGAAGACCAGCTTCCAGGGATCGAGGCCGCGCACGAACTCGGCGCTCCCGACGACGCGCGGCTCGTCGAGGACGACGGCGGCGACGTGGGCGGCGATCCAGCGCGCCAGCTCCTCCAGGTTGCGGCTCTGCTCGTCGAGCACCCGCCGCGCCTCGCCGCTGCCGGCGCCCTGCTCGTAGAAGCAGTCGGCGGCGGCGCGGAGCTGCCAGGCCTCGGTGAAGTCGAAGTACACCGGGCCCTGCGGCGGCAGCATGCCGCGCTCCTTCTTCCAGTTGTAGAAGCCCATCAGGAAGGTGTGGATGCCGTGGTTCATCGGCCCGAGGCGGGCGAAGCGGCGGAGGTAGCCGGGGAGGAAGGTCTGGTCGGTGAAGAGGTCGTTGATGAAGGGGAAGACGAAGTAGGCGAAGTAGACGGTCAGCTCCCAGATGTAGCGCAGGGTGTACGCCTCCTGGTCGCCGAGCAGGTCCTGCGACACCGAGTAGCTCGGCACGTAGGCCTCGTAGACCGCGCGCGCCAGGCTCTCGTAGAGGCGCACCTTCCGCGCCAGCTCCTCCGGGTCCTCGGTGAGGATGGCGTCGGCGGCGAGCGTGTTGTAGATCGAGATCAGGTCGCCGCCCGGGCTGTAGAGCGGGTCGGTGAAGCGGCAGGCCTCGCCGGTCATCGACCAGCCGGCGGCCGAGAAGGTCTGGCCGCAGTCGTGGGCGAAGTCGGCGAGCCCGGAGTGGTGGAGCACCTTCCGCCCCGGCAGGTCGCGGGCGAACATCGGCAGGTTGCGGCAGACCCAGTCGATCAGCCCCTGCGCCGTCTGCACCTCCTTCCAGGGCACCCGCTCGACGTCGAAGACCAGCCCCAGGCTGGTCTTGCCGTGGAGCGGGATCTCCCAGAACCAGTACCCCTCGCCGCAGAAGTGGTTGGTGGCGAGAAAGGTCGGAAGGTGCCCGAGGTGGCGGCGGTCCGGGCGCTTGCGGATCCCGCCGGCATCGAGGTCGGTCAGCTTCTCCGGGTCGAGCAGCCCCTCGACCCAGAGGAACGAGGAAGCGTGGCGGATGGGACTCTTGCGGGTGAGCCCCATGCGGCGGGCGAGGAGCCGCCCGCGTCCCGTGGTGTCGGCCACCCAGCGGGCGCGTCCCGCGACCGGCCCCTCCGGCGTCCTGGCGCGGAAGGCGTGCGGCTTCCGGTCGCCCTCCTCCTTGCCGAGATCCACCTCGATGTTCGTCGCCTCGAGCATCAGCCGGAAGCTCGGGTGCTCGCGGTTGACCCGCAGCACCTCGGCCTCGAAGACGTTGCGGTCGAGCTGGTAGGTGGCGATGTTCGACAGCGTCCGGATGTAGGACTGGCTGTGCCCCTCCCAGCGGTCGGTGCCCCCCGGCGGCTGCCAGTAGAAGCGCAGGTTGTACTTCAGGTAGTGGTGGCGGAGGAGGTGCTCCTCGAGCCCCAGCACGCGCGAGTAGTAGTAGCCGGAGACCTGCACCGTCGCCTCCCCCACCTTCTGCTCGAGCGGCGGCACCACGGCGCGGCGGTCGAGCATCAGGATCCGCAGCTCGGGCCGCGCGAGGAGGAGCTGGCGCGCCAGCGTCAGGCCGGCGAGGCCGGCGCCGAGGACGAGGACGTCGTAGTCCTCGCCTTCGGCGGCGGCGGCGGGCGCCGGCGGCGGCAACCGGTGCGGGCCGCTCACGACGCCCTCCTGTCCTCGGCCGCGGCGGCGAGCCCCGGCACGGCGCCGGCGTCGTCGAAGACCGATCCCCAGAAAACGTGTCGCCGGCGTCGCAGCATCTCGTGCATCGCCTCCTCCAAACGGCCGCGCACCTCGCGGCTGATTTCATGGACCACCTCGAGGTCCTCGGCGGCCTCCGGCGGGTAGCGCCGGCCGACCTCGAGCGGGGCCAGGAACCGGGTATGCCACTTCGAGGGGAGCGGCGGGCCCGGCAAGGGGAAGTTCGGGCAGATCGGGAAGTAGGGCCACTCGAGCGCCCGGCGCACCCAGGCGCCGTCGACGCGCCCCAGGATCGGGTAGATCTCGGCGCTGCCGACGGTGACGAAGGGGACGATCGGGGCGCCGTGCCGGAGCGCCATGCGCACGTACTCGTCGCGTCCGAACCGGCCCAGCCGGTAGGCCCGGCGATAGGGCGTGAAGGCGCCGCGGATCCCTTCCGGGTAGACGCCGAGCAGCTCGCCCCGGGCGAGCCGCGCGTCGGCGTTCTCCCGCGCGGCGACGACGCCCCCGAGCTTCCTCATGTGAGTGGCCAGGAAGGGCTGCTTGACGAGGCAGGGGTGGATCAGGAAGCGGATGACGCGGCCGGTCGCCTGGCGCACCAGGTGCAGCGTCATCACCCCGTCCCAGGGCATGAAGCCGCGGTGGACGCCGGCGAGCACGGCCGCGCCGGCGCGCGGCACCTGCTCCAGCCCGCGCGACTCGATCCGCCAGTAGGCGCGGGAGAGGAAGCGGAAGAGCGTGCGGCCGTAGGCGTCGATGTAGGCGGTGTCCATGCCGTGGTCGTCGTACTCCAGGGCCTTGGGCGCGCGGGCCCGCCGTTTCGTTGCGGCCGACAGCGCCTCCGCGCTCGAGAGCCGCGGCGCCCAGCCCAGCGCGCGCAGGCGGCGGTCCGACACCGTCCAGGGATGCCGGAGGTAGGCCAGCTCGGCAGCGGAGGCGACGCCGAGCAGTCGGAGCAGCGCTGCGGGCAGCGGCAGCCGCCGCGCGCCGGCGAGCCGGGCCGCCTCGCGCGCCGGCACCACCCCGCGAGGGGCCACATGATAGACCCCTTCGCCGCCCCGTTCGAGCACGGCGCGCACCGCCGTCCCCAGGTCCTCGGCGGCGAGGAACTGGAGGGGCGGCGCCCAGCCGGCCGGGGAGGGAACGAGCCGCCGGAGGAGCCGGCGGGCCGGCGGCTCGCCGCCGTCCCCCGCGATCACCGCCGCCGGGCGCAGGACCGCCAGCCGTCCGCCCCAGCCGGCGACCGCCCGCGCCGCCAGCGCCTCG
>DASUNQ010000257.1:0-3070 GCA_036277075.1 Thermoanaerobaculia bacterium | reverse complement strand
CCCCCAACCTGGCGCTCGACGGCCCCGACCTCCTCCTCACCTGGCTCGAGCCGCGCGCCGCGCCGGCCGGCGAGCGGGCGCATGCCCTGCGCTTCGCGCGCCTCCGCGGCGACCGCTGGTCGGCGCCGGTCACCGTCGCGGCCGGCACCGGCTTCTTCGCCAACTGGGCCGACTTCCCGGCGGCGGTGCGCGGCCGGCGCGGCCTCGTCGCCCACTGGCTCGGGATGCTCGGGCCCGGCACCTACGCTTACGGCGTGCAGCTCGCCCGCTCCGCGGACGGCGGCGCCACCTGGCGGCGCGTCGGGTTGCTGCACGACGACTCCAGCCCGACCGAGCACGGCTTCGTCTCCTACGTCGCCGAAGGGGAGGGCGTGCGCGCCTTCTGGCTCGACGGCCGGCAGACCGCCGGCGGACACGGCGGCGACGACGGCGAGGCGGAGGAGGGTCCGATGAGCCTGCGCACCGCTGCGGTGGGCGCCGCCGCGGCGGCGGCGAGCGAGCTCCTCGACCCGCTCGTCTGCAGCTGCTGCCAGACCGACGCCGCGATGGCCGCCGAGGGGCCGGTCGTCGTCTACCGCGACCGCAGCGCAGGCGAGGTGCGGGACGTCGCCATCGTCCGCCGCACCCGCGCCGGCTGGAGCGCCCCCGCCGCCGTCGCCGCCGACGGCTGGCGGATCCCCGGCTGCCCGGTGAACGGCCCGGCGGTGGCGGCTTCGGGGTCGCGTGTCGCCGTGGCCTGGTTCACCGCAGCCGCGCCCGGCCCGCGCGTCCGCGCCGCTCTCTCCGCCGACGGCGGCGCCCGCTTCGGCGCCCCCATCGAGATCGACGCTGCCCAGCCCCTCGGGCGGGTGGACCTGGCGATGACTCCGGGCGGCGAGGCGGTGGTGAGCTGGCTCGCGCTCGAGAGCGGCGAGGCCGGAGAGGCCGGGGGAGAGCGGCAGGCGCGGGTCCGCCTCCGCCGCCTGTCGCCCGACGGCGCCGGCGCGCCCTTCTCCGTCGCCGCCACCGGCGCCGCGCGCTCGAGCGGTTTCCCGCGCCTGGCCCTCCAGGGCGACCGGCTCGTCCTCACCTGGGTCGAGGACGGCGAGCCCTCGCGCCTGCGCGCCGCGGCCCTGCCGCTCGCCGCCCTCCCCGCCGTCCGCTGAGCGGCCGCCTGGCGCGCCCGTCGCCGGCCGCCGCTTCATCCGGATCGCCGGTTCCTGCGTAGTTCCCTCTTTGGCCCCGGATCGATCAGTTTTTTCACTGCGATCAGAAACGCCGCTCTTCCATCCGACCGCGGCCGGCGCGCCGTATAGATCGCTACAACCGATGGAGGAGACGCGAATGTCCCGACGCCGTTCCCTGACCACCTGGCTGCTGGCGGGCGCGCTGGCCGCGCTGCCGGCCGCGGCCTCCAGCCACCGCGAGGCGATCGCCACGCGCAACGATCCGTGCATCGACACCACGGACTTCTACGCCTGGGTCACCCCCGGGACGCACGACAAGCTCTACCTGATCATGGGCCTCAACGGCCTGCACGAGCCGGGGCAGGGCAACATGCAGACGGCGCTGTGCGAGGACGTGCTCTACGAGTTCCACATCTCGCGCGGCAACACGCTGCTCGACGACGAGGTGACGTACCAGATCATCTTCCGCTCGTCGGGGCCGATCCCGGTGGACGAGACCGACCTGTCCCTGCCGCCGGGCGGCGGCAAGGAGCTGCTGATCCAGCTCACCGGCAACACCCAGGCCTACAACGTCTTCAAGAAGGAGAAGGGCAAGCCGCGGGTGCTGATCGGCCAGAACCTGCCGGTGGCGCCGCCCAACGTCGGGCCGCACACCGACCGCATCGCCTACGGCCTCGGCCCCTTCGACCCCGCCGACCCCGACAGCCACAACGTCGGCCTCTACGACGACGGCTTCGCCGCCGCCTTCATCCGGCCGCTCGGCCCCGGCGGCTCCGAAGGGCGCGCCTGGGCGGGCACCCGCGACGACGGCTTCTACCTCGACGAGAAAGCGATCTTCGACGTCATCAACCTGGCCGGCCTCTTCGGCCGCGTCGGCCCCGCCGAGGACGTCTTCGCCGGCTTCAACTTGAACGTCATCGCCCTCGAGATCCCGACCAGCAAGCTCACCGGCACCGGCCAGCCGCCGGCGCACAACGGCACGCCGGGGGACGACACCACGCTCGCCCTCTGGTTCTCGACCAGCCGCCGGCAGAGCCGCACGCTCTCGCCCGACGGCAACGACGTCGCGGTCGGCCCCTGGGTGCAGATGAGCCGCCAAGCGCTGCCGCTGGTCAACGCCGGCCTGATCGGCGCCCAGGACCAGCTGAAGTACCTGCGCACGACGCCCCTCACCGACGTCGAGAACTTCGCCGGCTACTTCCTCAACCCCATCCTCGTCCGCGACGTCGAGTTCCTCGGCATCTACGACGCCCTCGGCGTGCCGCAGGGCGTGATCGACAGCCTGAAGAGCGGCCGCGTCGACATCCTCGACACGATCAATCTCAAGAACATCCCCTTCGCCGGCGCCCACAGCGTGCAGATCGCGCCCGGCCACACCGGCGACGTGCTGCGCGTCGACATGGCGATCGACTCCGCCTTCCCCAACGGGCGGCCGATCCCGGGCGGCCCGGCGCCGAACAAGGAGCAGGCCGACGTCAGCGACGTGCTGCTGACCGTGATCCTGTCGGGCGGCGCCATCCCCCTCGGCGACGGCGTCAACTCGAACGACAAGAACTACCTCACCGAGTTCCCCTGGCTCGCGCTGCCGCACCAGGGCCTGTTCGAGGGGCACGGCGCGCCGGCCCCGTAACCTCCCGCTCCGCGCGCGATCCCGGCGCTCCGGCGCCGGGGCCGCTCGCGGCCGCTTCGCGAGGACCTCCGATGCTTTCGCCGAGACCCCTGCTCCGCACCCTCCTGCTGCTCGCCGCGGCCGCGGCCGCGCTGCCGCCGGCGCTGGCGGCGCAGGCGCTCGACCCCGACGACGACGCGCGCGTACCGGCGCCCCTGCCGGCGGCCGTCGCCGCGCCCGACCCGCTCGCGACGCGTCTCTGCGACGCCCTGCACGCGCTGCCGGAGGCGCGCAA
>DASUNQ010000256.1:0-2318 GCA_036277075.1 Thermoanaerobaculia bacterium | reverse complement strand
GGAGCGCGGCCGGCGGCGACCAGCGCGTCGAGGGTCGGGAGCGCGAGCTCGGGGGTGCCGAAGAAGACCAGCCGCTCGAGCGCCCCCCCCGCCATGGGGGCATCGTACAAAACGGCGCGGTGCGAGCGTGCGGGGTCGGCTTCTAGTTTCCGGGATTGACGACCACGAAGCGCCGCTCGCCGATCAGCGTCGTCGCGCCCTCGCCGTCGGTGACCACGGCCTGCAGGAAGTGCTCGCCGTTGGCGAAGTCGCGGGTGTCGATCCCGAGCTGCCACCCCGCGGCGGCGCTGTTCGGATAGCCCGGGTGGAAGAACGACACCTGCGGGCGCGGCAGCGCGAAGGCGGCGTTGCCCACCGACTGGCCGTCGACGAAGATGGCGACCGAGGCCACTCCCTCGATGTCCAGCGCCCAGCCCTGCGCCTGCATGATGCCGCTGTACTGCAGCCCGTCGAGCGGAAAGCCGACGAATCCGATCGCGTCCTCGTTGCCGAGGAACTCGTCGCAGGTGAAGGTCACCGGGATGCTGGCGATGTTCGCCACTTGGCCGTTGAAGTCGCTCGCCCGCACGGTGAGCGTGTGGTGCCCCGGCGTGAAGCCGATGGCGATCAGGAAGCCGATGTCGAGCACGAACCGGTAGCCGCTGTTCGGGGAGTCCTTGAGCGTCGGGTGCTGGCCGACGATGTCCAGCCGGCGCAGCCCGTAGCAGTTCGACGCCCCGCCCTGGGCGGAGTCGAAGAAGCAGTCGGTCTTGCTGTTGGCGTACTCGGCGCCGTCGATCAGCAGCTCGACGTAGCCGACCCCGTGGTCGTCCGCCTGCACGCCGGCGTCGAGCGCGTAGCCGGAGACCACGGCCCAGCGGCGGAACGGCTCGGCCAGGTCGCAGACGCCGCGCAGCTCGGCGTTGTCGCTCGGGAACTCGATCTCGCCGAACGGCGCCAGCACGTGCGAGAGGTTGTGGAACTGGAAGGTGCGGGAGTTGAGGAAGACCAGCTCGCCGGTCTCGCTCTTGACCCGGGCGCGCACGACGTGGAGGCCGTTGAGGTAGTGCGAGGTGTCGAGCGGGAAGGCGAAGCCGGCGGCGAGCGAGTCCGGGAAGCCGGGGTGCTGGACGGCCACGCCCGGCCGGCTGCGGCCGTAGAGCGCGCGGCCGGCGATCACGCCGTCGACGAAGATGTCCACCGAATCGACGCCGCCGTCGTCGAGCGCCCAGCCGTGCAGGAGGAGAATGCCGGAGGCGCCGTTGCCGCCCCCGACCTTGCCGCCGAAGGAGCCGAAGGGCGCGGCCGCGGCGGCGGGGAGCGCCGCGAGCAGGAGGGCCGCGACCGTCGTCCAGAAGATCTTGCGCTGCATCGCCTTGCCTCCGCTCCGCCTCGCCCGCACCGGGGCCGGCGGCCCCCCGCGTATCGAAGGGCGTCGATTTGTGAAGCTCTACTCGAACCCGTGGCAGCGATGCTAGGAGCGCGAATAGCAGGAAGTCAATTTAAGCACCCTTCAAGCCGGGAGGTCCGCCGGCGCCTCGCCGGCGAGGCCGCGGAGGTGCGCCTCGACGAGGAGCGGCAGGTGCGCGAGGTCGTAGCCGCCCTCGAGCACCGCCAGGACCCGGCCCTCGGCGACCTCGTCGGCCAGCTCCCCCAGCCAGAGCCCCCAGTCGGCGAAGCCGCGCTCGGTGACGGCGAGCCCCCCGAGCGGATCGCCGCGCCAGGCGTCGAAGCCGGCCGAGAGGAGGAGCACCTCCGGCGCGAAGCGGCGGAGGGCGGGGAGGACGCGCTCGCGGACGGCCTCCTGGAGGTCGAGGTCGCCCGAGCCGGCCGGCAGCGGCACGTTGAGCGTGAACCCCTCGCCGGCGCCGGTCCCGCGCTCGGAGGCGGCGCCGGTGCCGGGGTAGAACGGGTACTGGTGGGTGCTGGCGTAGAAGACGTCGGCGCGCGGCTCGAAGAGGTGCTGGGTGCCGTTGCCGTGGTGGACGTCGAAGTCGAAGACCGCGACGCGCGCCGCGCCGTGGCGCACCCGCAGGTGCTCGGCCGCCACCGCCACGTTGTTGAAGAAGCAGAACCCCATCGCCGTGGCGCGCTCGGCGTGATGGCCGGGAGGGCGGACGGCGGCGAAGGCGCGGCGGCCCGGCGCCGCCGCCACCCAGTCGGCGGCGGCCAGGGTCGCCGCCACCGCCCCCCACGCCGCCCGCCAGGTGCCGGCCGAGAGCGGGTTGTCGGCGGAATCGAGCAGGCCGTCGCCGCGCTCGACGGCGCGGCCGAAGCGCTCGACGTAGGCCGCCGCGTGCAGGCGGAGCACCGCCTCGCGGCACGCCGGCGGCGGCTCG
>DASUNQ010000255.1:0-3360 GCA_036277075.1 Thermoanaerobaculia bacterium | reverse complement strand
ACCGCCGCCACTCCCTTGATCGGCTCGAGGGCGCGCTTGACCTGCAGCTCGGCGAGGCGCCGCAGCCGCCGCAGGCCCTCCTCGCCGCGGAAGCGGTCGCCGCGGCCGGAGAGCGAGAGCTCGAGCACCGGGTCCAGGGAGGGGTCGTAGTGGAGGATGAGCGGCCGCTCGGCGTCCTCGGGCAGGAAGACGAGGTCGAGCTTCTCGAGGGTGTCCTGCGTCGCGGCCGAGAGGTCGGTGTCCCAGGCGAGCTCGAGCACCACGTCGGAGACACCGGCGCGCGAGACGCTGCTGATCCGCCGCAGGCCGCTGACGATGCCGAGCGCGTCCTCGAGCGGGCGGCTGATGTCGTTCTCCACCTCCTCGGGCGCGGCGCCGGGGTACTCGGTGCGCACGGTGAGCGTCGGGTAGGTCAGCTCCGGCATCAGGGTCACCGGCAGCCGGCGGTAGGAGAACCAGCCGAAGACGACGGCGGCGAGGAAGAGCATCAGCACCGCGACCGGGCGGCCGGTGACGAAGCCGGCGAGGCCGGCGCGGACCTGCTGCGGCGGGTCGGAGGGGGGATCGCCGCGCGGCGGCTCGCGCGGCTCGGGGTCGCGCCGCGGCGGCTCGTCGTCGTCGATCGGGTTGTCCTCGGGCTCCTCGACCGGCTGGTCGGGGAGGATCGAGGGCTCGTTCGGCGGCTCGCGGTGGTCGGGGCCGCGCTCGCCGCTCACGCGCCGCGCCCCGCCAGCCGCACCCTGGCGCCGTTCTTGAGCCCGGCCTGACCCGCGACCACCAGCCGGTCGCCGGCGGCGAGGCCGCCGGCCGGCTCGACGTGGGCGCGGTCCTCGAGCCGCGGCACCAGCCGCACGCGCTCGACGTGCCGGCCGTCGGGCCGCAGGCGGTAGACGAAGAGCTGGTCGTGGTCGTGGACCAGCGCCCGCTTGGGCACCAGGAGGGCGTCGGGGTGGACGGCGGTGACGAGCGCCACGTCGACGTACATCCCCGGCCGCAGCCCCTCCTGCGCCGGCACGTCGACGGTCACCTTGACGGTGCCGCTCTGCGGATCGACGACGGGGGCCAGGCGCTCGACCCGGCCCGCGAGCTCGCGGCCGCCCAGGGCCGGCGCCACGATGCGCACCGTCTGCTGCGCGGCCAGCCGCCCCAGCTCCTTCTCCGGGACGTGCACGCGCGCGACGATCGAGTCGAAGTCGACCAGCTCGAAGAGCGCCTGGTTGAGGTTGACGAAGTCGCCGACGCCGACCAGGCGGCGGGTGACGGTGCCGGCGATCGGCGCCCGCACCTCGGTGTAGCCGAGCTGGCGCCGCGCCTCCTCGCGCGCGAGCTGGAGCTGCTCGAGCTCGTAGGCGGTCTGGGTGAAGGCCTGCTCGGGGATGAGCTGGAGGTTGAAGAGCTTCTTCTGCCGCTCGTGCTCGCGCTGGGCCTTCGCGAGCTGGCTCTGCACCTTGGCCAGGGCGGTGCGCTGCTCCTCGTCCTGGAGGCGGAGGAGGACCTGCCCGCGGCCGACGCGGCTCCCCTCCTCGACGAAGAGCTGCCGCACCTGGCGGGAGGCCTGGGCGAGGACCTGCACCTCCTCCTCGGCCTCCAGGTGGGTCGAGTAGCGGAGCACCGCCTCGATCGGCCCGCGCGCGAGCGGCGCCACCTCGACCGGCACCGCCTCGTCCTCGGGCTTGGCGTCCTTGCCGTCCTCGCCCTTCTCCGCCTCCTCGCGGGCGCCCGTCCCCTCCGCCTCGCGGGCCTCGGCGTCCCTCTCCGAGCACCCCGCGCCGGCCAGCCCGACGGCCGCCAGCACCAACAGCCAGCATGCGCTCTTCACGTCATCCTCCTCGGCCGAAAGGGTCCCCGCCAGTGCTACGTCCCAGCCCCGAGGGTTGTTTCAGCAGGAACCGCTAAGATAACCCTCATGACCAAACGTCCCGCAAGAACGCTCCTGCTTCCTGCCGCGCTCCTCGCCGTCGCCTGCGGCTCCACCGACCTGCGTCCTTACGACTGCGCCAACCCGCCGCAGCTCTCCGGCGTCGTGCGGGTCAAGGAGCCGGCCGCGGAGCGCTACATCGTCGTCTTCCGGCGGGAAGCCGGCCTCGCGCCGGGCCAGGACGTCGCCGCGCTCGCGGCCGAGCTCGGCGCCCGCGAGGTGCGCGCCTTCGGCGCGGTCCAGGGCTTCGCCGGGTCGATGGACGCCGCCACCGCGCGGGCGGTCGCCCGCGACCCGCGCGTCGCCTTCGTGCAGCAGGACGGGGTCAAGCGCGTCGAGCCGCTGCCGGCGGCGGAGCGGGCCACCTGGGGCCTCGACCGCATCGACCAGCGGGCGCTGCCGCTCGACCAACGCTACGAGCCGGGAGCGACGGGCTCGGGGGTCCACGCCTACGTCCTCGACACCGGCATCGACGTCAACCACCGCGAGTTCGAGGGGCGGCTCGGCGAAGGGTTCAACGCGGTGACCGGCGGGACGCCGACCGACGGGCACGGGCACGGCACCCACGTCGCGGGCACCGTCGGCGGCCGGGAGTTCGGGGCCGCCAAGGAGGTCGTGCTGCACGCCGTCAAGGTGATCGGCGACAACGGCAGCGGCAGCGACTCGGAGGTGATCGCCGGCATCGACTGGGTGACCGCCCACGCGCGGGAGAACGGCTGGCCGGCGGTGGCCAACATGTCGCTCGGCGGCGAGCCGGCGCCGGCCCTCGACGAGGCGCTCTGCCGCTCGCTCGCGGCGGGCGTGGCCTACGCGGTGGCGGCGGGCAACGACGACGCCGACGCCTGCGGCTTCTCGCCGGCGCGCGTGGCGCAGGCGATCGGCGCCGGCGCCACGAACTCGCAGGACCGCCGCGCCTCGTTCTCGAACCGGGGGCGCTGCGTCTCGATCTTCGCCCCCGGCGAGAACATCACCTCGGCCCGCAACCGGGGCGGCTCGACGACCTTCTCCGGCACGTCCATGGCCTCCCCCCACGCCGCCGGCGTCGCCGCCCTCTGCCGCGAGCGCCACCCGGCGAGCGATGCCGCCGCGGTCAAGCAGTGCGTAATCGCCAACGCGACCCGCGACAGGGTCCGCGAGCCCGGCGGCGGCTCTCCGAACCTCCTGGTCTACGCGAAGGAGGAGTAGAGACAGCGCCGCTACTCTCGATCGCGGTAAGCGTCTCCCCTGGAGGCGATGTCGAGGACAAAGACCTCTTGGTTGGCGGGGTTGAAGCGGTAGATGATGCGGAGCGGACCCACTCTGTAGGAGCGCCGACCGGCGAGCGGACCGTGCAGGGCCTTGCCCGCTGTCGCATTCGCCGCGAGGTCGCCGAGAGCGCCGTCAACGCGGAGGAACAGAGAGCGATCCGATCGCGCCAAGCGCTCGAGGCTCTTCTCAGCGTG
>DASUNQ010000254.1:0-2163 GCA_036277075.1 Thermoanaerobaculia bacterium | reverse complement strand
CCGCTTCATCTGGCCGACGCCGGCCGACGGGGCGGTGGCGGTGTCGGCGGCGCAACTCGGCTACCTGCTCGAGGGGATCGACTGGCGCAACCCGCGGCACACCTGGCGGCCTTCCGCCGCCGGGTGACCCGGCCGGGAATTTTGCTCCAACATATTGCTGAAGCGCGATAAAATCTGCTCGTGACCGACGAGCCGAGCGAGATCCAAAACCTCCGCGCCGCCCTTGCGGCGGCTGAGGCGCGCGCCGCAGCGGAGGCGGCGGAGGCCGCACGGGAGCGGGCGGTGCTGGCGAACGCCGAGGCGTTGATAGCCGCGCAGAAGCTCGAGATCGAGAAGCTCAGGCGTGCCCTCTACGGCGCGCGCTCCGAGCGCAAGGCGCGGCTGCTCGACCAGCTCGAGCTGCAGCTCGAGGAGCTCGAGGCCGCCGCTACCGAGGACGAACTCGCCGCCGAGCGCGCCGCGGCACAGGCGAAGACGCCTGTGCGGGCCTTCGAGCGCCGGCGCCCGGCGCGCAGGTCCTTCCCGAGCATCTGCCGCGCGAGCGGGTGGTGATCGAAGCCCCTGGGGTCTGCGGCTGCTGCGGCTCGGGCCGGATCGCGAAGCTCGGCGAGGACGTCACCGAGACGCTGGAGGTGATCCCGCGGCAGTGGAAGGTGATCCGGACGGTTCGGGAGAAGTTCGCCTGTCGCGACTGCGAGCGCATCACCCAGCCGCCGGCGCCGTTCCATGCCATCCCGCGCGGCTGGGCCGGCCCGAGCCTGCTGGCGATGATCCTGTTCGAGAAGTTCGGCCAGCACCAGCCGCTGAACCGCCAGGCCGAACGCTACGCCCGCGAGGGCGTCGAGCTCAGCCTCTCGACGCTCGCCGACCAGGTCGGCGCCGCCGCCGCGGCGCTGGCGCCGCTGCATGCGCTGATCGCTGCTCATGTCATGGCCGCCGAGCGGCTGCACGGCGACGACACCACCGTGCCGCTCCTGGCGCGCGGCAAGACCGCGACGGCCCGGCTCTGGGTCTATGTCCGCGACGACCGCCCCTTCGCCGGCGACGCCCCGCCCGCCGCGCTGTTCCGCTTCTCCCGCGACCGGCGGGGTGAGCATCCGCAGGCGCACCTGGCGCGGTGGCACGGCATCCTGCAGGCCGACGCCTACGGTGGCTTCGGGGAGCTCTACGCCGCAGACCGCAATCCCGAGCCGATCACCGAGGCGCTGTGCTGGGCGCATGCCCGACGCAAGTTCTTCGAGCTCGCCGACATCGCCGCGAACGCCCGCCGCGGCAAGGACGCCCCGCCGATCTCGCCGCTCGCGCTCGAGGCGGTGCGGCGCATCGACGCCCTCTTCGACCTCGAGCGCGCCATCAACGGCGCCGATGCCGCTCACCGTCTCGCCGTCCGGCAGGCGGACGCGGCGCCGCTCGTCGCCGAGCTCGAGCGCTGGATGCGCGCCGAGCGCGAGCGCCTCTCCCGCCACGCCCCCGTCGCCAAGGCGATGAACTACATGCTCAGCCGCTGGCCGAGCTTCACCCGGTTCCTCGAGGATGGGCGCATCTGCCTGACGAACAACGCAGCCGAGCGCGCGCTGCGCGGAGCGGCCCTCGGCCGCAAGGCATGGCTCTTCGCCGGCTCCGAGCGCGGCGGCGACAGGACCGCCTTCATGTACACGCTGATCAACACAGCCAAGCTCAATGGCGTCGACCCGCAAGCCTGGCTCACCCATGTCCTCGCCCGCATCGCCGACATGCCGTTGTCCCGGCTCCCCGAGCTCCTCCCCTGGAACTGGGCTCCAGTCGCCATCGCGTCAAAAGCGGCGTAACCGTGGCCCTCGGCGGAGGGTTACCCTGCACCTGATGGCCGGCTCCAAGGAGGACGCGGAGACGGTCACCGCCTTCTTCCAGGACATGCGCGCCCGCGGACTCGGCGATCCGCTGCTCGTCGTCTCCGACGGCGCGCCCGGCGTCATCAAGGCGATCGAGACCTGCTTCCCGCGCTCGGCCCGCCAACGCTGCCTCGCGCACCGGATGCGCAATCTCGCCGCCAAGGTGCCGGAAGACTGCTGGCCCGAGTTCAAGGCCCGCGCCACCGCCGCCTATCAGGCCCCCTCGCGCGCCATTGCCCGCGATCTCGCCGCCGGTCTGGTGAAGGACTACGAGGCCGAGCTGCCGAGCGCG
>DASUNQ010000253.1:0-2069 GCA_036277075.1 Thermoanaerobaculia bacterium | reverse complement strand
GAGGGGGGCGCGGGCCGCGGCCTCGGGGCGCTCGCGTCGCGCCTCGCCGCCCGCCTGCCGCTCGCCGCGCGCGAGGCGATGGAGCTGGCGTACAACCTGGTCGCCTACCGCCGTCTCTCGGCGGCGATCCGACGCCGGCGCCCGGCCTTCGTCTACGAGCGCTATGCCGCCAACACCTTCGCCGGCGTCCTCGCCGCCCGCCGCCACGGCGTGCCGCTGGTGCTGGAGGTCAACGCGCCGCTGGCGCTGGAGAAGGCCGAGCACGGCGGCCTGCGCTTCGCGCGGCTGACGCGCTCCGTCGAGCGCTGGGTCTGCGCGCGCGCCTCCGTCACCCTCGCCGTCACCCGCGTCCTCGCCGGGGTGCTCGAGGCCGAGGGGGTGCCGCCGGGGAAGGTGCAGGTGATGCCGAACGGCGTGCGCCGCGGCTTCGGCGCCGCGCCGGACCTCGCCGCGCGGGCGGCGGCGGCGCGCGCCCGGCTGGGGATCGGCACGGACGAGGTGCTCGTCGGGTTCATCGGCTGGTTCCGCCCCTGGCACGGGCTCGAGCGGCTGCTCGAGGCGGCGGCCGATCCCGCCTGGCGCGAGGCCCGCGTCCGCCTCCTCCTGGCCGGCGAGGGCCCGGCTCTGCCGGCGCTGCGGCGGGCGGCGGCGCCGCTCGGGGACCGGGTGCTCTTCGCCGGCACCGTGCCGCGCGAGGAGGTCGAGGCGACCCTCGCCGCTTGCGACGTCGCGGTGCAGCCGGCGGTCACCCCCTACGCCTGCCCGATGAAGCTCCTGGAGTACATGGCGGCGGGGCGCGCCATCGTCGCGCCGGCCTCCGACAACGTGCGCGAGCTCCTCGCCGACGGCGAGAGCGCGCTCCTCGCCGGCGACGGTCCGGCGCCGGCGGCGGCGGAGCTGGGGCGGGCGGTCCTCGTCCTGGCGCGCGACCCGGCGCTACGCGCCCGGCTCGGGGCGGCGGCCCGGCGGGCGGTCGAGGAGCGCGGCCTCTTCTGGGAGGAGAACGCGCGGCGGGTGGAGGAGCTGGCGGCGGCGGCCCGGCAGGCCGCGCGGCCGCAGCGCGTCGAGTCGGCGGCACAGCGGGAGATCGCCCGGCGGGAGCTGCCGACGTGTTGACCAACGCCTTCTCCGTCGACGTCGAAGACTGGTTCCAGGTGACCGCCTTCGAGGACGCCATCCCGCGCACCGACTGGGAGTCGATGCCGGCGCGGGTCGAGCGCAACACCCGGCGCCTTCTCGAGCTCTGCGCCGCCCACCAGGTGCGCGGCACCTTCTTCGTGCTCGGCTGGGTGGCCGAGCGCTGGCCCGCCCTGGTGCGCGACGTCCAGGCCGCCGGCCACGAGCTGGGGGCGCACGGCCAGGACCACCGGCGGGTGACGACGCTGACGCCGGAGGAGTTCCGCCAGGACGTGCGGCGCGCCAAGCGGACGATCGAGGACGTGTCCGGGACCGAGGTCATCGGCTACCGGGCGCCCAGCTACTCGATCGTGCGCGAGACCCTCTGGGCGGTCGACGTGCTCGCCGAGGAGGGGTTCCGCTACGACTCGAGCATCTTCCCCATCCGCCACGACCGCTACGGCATCCCCGACTTCCCGCGCTTCCCGCTGGCGGTGCGCGGCCTCGACGGCACGACGCTGCACGAGTTCCCGATGTCGACCGTCCGGCTGGCCGGCTTCAACCTGCCGTTCGTCGGCGGCGGCTACCTCCGCCACCTGCCCTTCGCCTTCGTGCGCTGGGGGATGCGGCGGGTCAACGAGGTCGAGAAGCGGCCGGCGATCGTCTACGTCCATCCCTGGGAGGTGGATCCCGAGCAGCCGCGCGCGGACGTCCGCTGGGCGACGCGGCTCCGCCACTACCGCAACCTCCACCTGACGGAGCGGCGGCTCGCGGCCCTCTTCGACGAGTTCCGCTTCACCACCATCCGCGAGGTGCTGGGACTGTGACCGTCGAGCCGCTGCCGCTCGCCCCGACGCCGCTCGCCGGCCGGCCGCTCCGCGCCGTGCCGCGGCCGGCGCCGGCGGCCCCCGCCGTCGAGCCGCTCACCCCCGCGCGCGAGGCGGAGTGGGACG
>DASUNQ010000252.1:0-27178 GCA_036277075.1 Thermoanaerobaculia bacterium | reverse complement strand
CGGTTCCTCCTGGGTAGTTGGTTTCGGCAAACTCCAATCTACTCCAGGGACCCGGCGGCCGCCCTTGCCGCTCCGGCCCTCCGGGCCTCCACGACAAGGACGATCACCACCAGACTGTCGGGGAAATACCGAACTACCTCAGCCTAGCTCTTCGCCTCGTACCAGCTGCGTCCCCAACCCGCGTCCACGACGAGGGGCACGCTCAAGCTGGCGACGCTCTCCATCTCCTCGCGGACCGCCGCGGCGACGGCCTCGACCTCCGTCTCCGGGACCTCGAAGACCAGCTCGTCGTGGACCGTCAGCAGCAGCCGGGCCTCGGGCCAGGCGTCGCGCAGGCGGCAGTCGACGGCGACCATCGCCTTCTTGAGGAGGTCCGCCGCCGTGCCTTGCACGCGGGCGTTGATCGCCATCCGCCGGCCGCTCTCGCGCAGCGCGCGGTTGGCGCTCTGGATCTCCGGCAGGTAACGCACCCGCCCGTAGAGAGTCTCCACCCGCCCCTCGCGCTCGGCGTAGGCCAGGGTCTCGTCGAGGTAGCGCCGCACCCCCGGGTACTGCGCCAGGTACTCCTTGATGAAGCGGTCCGCCTCCTTCTGCGGGATGCCGAGGTTCTGCGCCAGCCCGAAGGCGCTCATGCCGTAGAGGATGCCGAAGTTGATCGTCTTGGCGGCGCGCCGCTGCTCCGGCGTCACCAGCTCCGGCGCGCCGCCGAAGACCGTGGCGGCGGTGGCGCGGTGGATGTCAACCCCCGCGGCGAAGGCGTCGATCAGCGCCTCCTCCTGCGCGATGTGGGCGAGGATGCGCAGCTCGATCTGGCTGTAGTCGGCGACCAGCAGCAGGTGACCCGGCCCGGCGACGAAGGCCTTGCGGATGCGATGGCCGAGCTCGGTGCGGATCGGGATGTTCTGCAGGTTGGGGTTGGCCGAGGAGAGGCGCCCGGTCGCCGCCACCGCCTGGTAGTAGCGGGTGTGGAGCCGGCGGTCGCCGTCGACGAGGGCCGGGAAGGCGTCGATGTAGGTCCCCTTGAGCTTGGCGATCTCGCGGAAGCGCAGCAGCACCTCCGGCAGCGGGTAGCCGCGCGCCGCCAGCTCCTCGAGCGTCTCGGCGCCGGTCGAGTAGCTCCGCGTCTTCTGCGTGCGCTTGAGGACCGGGTACCCCAGCTTCTCGAAGAGGATCACCCCGAGCTGCTGCGGCGAGTTGAGGTTGAAGGGCTCGCCGGCCAGCCGGTAGGCCTCCGCCTCGAGCGTCTGGAGCTCGTGGCCGAGCTCGCGCGACATCTCGGCCAGCAGGTCGGTGTCGAGCAGGATGCCGCGCTCCTCCATGCCGAGGAGCACCGGCAGGAGCGGCGCCTCGATCTCGCGGTAGATCGCGCCCAGCGGGCCGCCGGCCGCCAGCTCCTCGCGCATCGCCGGCACCAGGCGGCGCGAGAGGTCGATCCGCTCGCCGGCGAAGGCCGCGAGGCGCGAGTCCCCGAGCGGCGGCTCCTGCCCCTTGTCCCAGCCCACGTCCTTGGGCGAGAGCGGTTTGCGGTTCAGCCGCTCGAGCGCCAGCTCCTCCAGCGTGTGGCCGTGGACCGAGGGCTTGAGGAGGTAGGAGGCGAGCATCGCGTCGAACAGCGGCGCGCGGCAGAAGCGGCCGTCGGCGCAGAGGCGGAGGACCTCCTTGAGGTCGTGGCCGGCGAGCGTCGTCTCGTGGTCCGCCGCCCAACCCGCCAGCGTCTCGACCGCGGCCTCGCGCAGCCCGCCGCCGCGCCGGAAATCGACGTAGAAGGCCTCCCCTTCGACGCCGCCGGCGGCGAGCCCGATCGGCCGCTCGCCGCCGAGCACCGCGACGTGGACCTCGCCGGAGAGCGCCGCGGCGGCGGCGCGCCAGGCCGCCACCGTCTCGAGCTCGGCCGCCGGGGTCAGCTCCGCGCCGTCCGCCGCCCGCGTCGGCTCCAGCTCGTCGGCCAGCGAGAAGAACTCGAGCTCGGTGAACAGGCGGCGCAGCGCCACCGGGTCCGGGGGCGCGGCGCGCAGCTTCTCGGGCTCGAAGGGGATCGGCAGGTCGCAGTGCAGCGTCGTGAGCTTCTTCGACAGCGCGAGCTGGCCGGCGTTCGCGCGCAGGGCCTCGCGGTACTTGGGCGGCGCCTCGTCGACGCGCGCCAGCAGCTCTTCGATCGAGCCGAACTGCTGGATCAGCTTCTTGGCGCCGACCCGGCCGACGCCCGGGACGCCGGGGATGTTGTCCACCGTGTCGCCGAGGAGCGCCAGGAGGTCGGGCACCCGCTCGGGCGTCACGCCGTAGTCGGCCTCCACCTCCTGCGGACCGTAGAGCTTCTCCTTGAGCACGTGGAGGAAGGCGACTCCGGGCCGGACGAGCTGCATCAGGTCCTTGTCCGACGAGACCAGGACCACGTCGTACCCCGCATCCGCCGCCCTGCAGGCGAACGTGCCGAGGACGTCGTCGGCCTCGTAGCGCGGCTCCTCGAGCACCGGGATGCGGTACGCCGCGATGATCTGGCGGATCCAGGGGAGCTGCGCCACGAGATCTCCCGGCATCGGCGCGCGGTTCGCCTTGTACTCGCCGAACAGCTCGCTGCGGGCGCTCGGCTCGCCGGCGTCGAGCGCCACCGCGATCAGCTCCGGCTGCTGCTCGCGCAGGATCTTGCGCAGCGTCTGGACGAAGATGTAGACGGCGTTGGTGGGCTGGCCGCGCGAGGTCGAGAGGTTGGTCCGCGCGAAGAACGCGCGGTATATGGTGTAGTAGCCGTCGATGAGGACGAGGCGGGGGCGCGCGGCGGTCATCGGCCGGCCATTGTATTCACTGGCACGCCTCTAGCATTTTGGCGAGCCGTCGGACAGGGCGACGAAAGGAGGGACTCACGTGGAAGCGATGGGACTCATCTCCTGGATCGTGTTCGGCCTGATCGCCGGGCTGATCGCGAAGCTGATCATGCCGGGACGCGACCCCGGCGGGTGCATCATCACCGTCGTGGTCGGGATCGTCGGGGCGCTGCTCGGCGGCTTCATCGCCACGGCGCTCGGCTTCGGCGGCATCACCGGCTTCGACTGGCGGAGCCTGCTGATCGCGATCGTCGGCGCGCTGGTCCTGCTCTTCATCTGGCGGGCGATCGCGGGACGACGGCGGGTCTAGCCCGGCTTCGACCCGGGGGTGGGCGCGCCCGCGCTCACCCCCTCCGCGCCTGCGCGACGAGGTGCCCCGCCTCGGGGAGGATCAGCTCCTCCATGGCGAGGGTGACGGCTTGCGGCGAGCCGGGCAGGGCGAAGACGGCCTTGCCGGCGACCACGCCCGCGGCGGCGCGCGAGAGCATCGCCGCCGCTCCCACCTGGCGGTAGGAGAGCATCCGGAACAGCTCGCCGAACCCCTCGACGGGACGCTCGATGAGGGGCGCCACGGCGTCGAGGGTCACGTCGCGCGGCGCCAGCCCGGTGCCTCCGGTCAGCACCAGCACGTCCACCTCCGGCAGCGACAGCAGGGCGCGCGCCGCGCCGCGGATGGCCTCGACCTCGTCGCGCACGATGCGCGCCTCCACCACCCGGTGCCCCGCCCCCTCGGCGGCGTCGCGGATCGCCCGGCCGCCGCCGTCGGTCGCCGCCGTGCGGCTGTCGCTCACCGTCAGCGCCGCGAACCCCAGCGCGGCCGGCGCGTGCGCCCGGTGCTCCGCGGGGACGTCCATGGACGCAGGCTAGAATTCACGGTCCATGTCGCGCAAGTCCTCGCCGCCGCTCGCCCTGCTCGCCGCCGCGGCGCTCGCCGCGGCCGGGGCGCTGCTGGCGAACGGCGCGGCGCCCTCCGGCGCGCCGCCGCCGCGGGCCCTGGAGCTGCGCACGCTGGGGCTGGCGCAGCTCGAGAACGAGCAGCCGGCGGAGGCGGCGAAGAGCTTCGCCGAGCTGGCGAAGCTGGTGCCCGACGATCCGCTGCCGCACGCCAACCTCGCCGTCGCGCAGCTCCGGCAGCAGCAGACCGACGCGGCCCTGGCCGCGATCGCCCGCGCGCTCGAGAAGGCCCCCGGGCGCGGCGACCTGCTGGCGATCCAGACCGAGGCGCTGCACTGGGCCGGTCGCGCGGAGGAGGCGCTCGCCGCCGCCGAGAAGGCGATGTCGGCGGCCCCCGAGAACCTCGAGGTCCTCTACGCCGCCTACCGCCAGGCGACGGCGCAGGAGGGGGAGGCCGCCGAGCGTGTGGCCGCGGCGGCGCTCGAGCGCCTGGCCCGCCTGCGCCCGGAGAACGTCGTCGTCCTGGCGCAGCTCGGCGGCCGCGCCGTGCGCCGCGGCGATCGCGCCGCCGCCACCGGCTCCTACTTGCGCATCAAAGAGCTGATCTGGCAGGCGCCGCAGGCCGAGGGGCCGCTCGAGCAGCTCCTCGGCGCCCTCGAGTCCGGCGCCCCGGACGCGGCGCGCGTGCCGGCGCTGCGCCTCGAGAACGTCCTCAAGGTCAGCGCCATGTACCAGCAGGGGCTGCGCGAGCTGACCGCCGGCATCCAGGGGGTGCCGGTCGAGCGCCTCGCCAACGAGCCGCCGACGACGGCCTTCGGCGCGCCGGTGCCGGTCGAGCTCCGGGCGACGGCGCTGGACGCGGCCGCGACGCCGGGGCAGGCGTTGGCGGTCGCCGACTTCGACAACGACGAGAAGCCGGACCTCGCGCGCCTCCGCAGCGGCGAGGCGCCAACGCTCGAGGTGCGGCTCGCCGCCGGCGGCTGGGCGCCCAAGCCGGCGGGCGAGGGGCTGGATGCCAAGGGCCTCGACGGCCTCCTCGCGGTCGATCTCGACAACGACGGGAACCTGGACCTTCTAGCTTTCGGAACCGACCGGACCGTGCTCTGGCTGGGCAAGGGGGACGGGTCTTTCCGCGCCGCGCCGGAGATGCTCTCGGCGGCCAAAGGAGCCACCGCCGCGGCGGCGATCGACTACGACATCGAAGGGGACCTCGACCTCGCCCTCGCCGGCGCGAGCTCCCCGATGCAGCTCCTCCGTAACGCCCTCGAAGGCCCCCAGGCCACGCTCGCCTCGGTCGGCGACAAGACCTTTCCTCCCCTGGCGTGGAAGGACGTTGCGCAGCTCCTCGCCACCGACCTCGACCGCGACGGCGACCTCGACCTGCTCGCCGCGCACGCCGGCGGCCTCTCCTGGCTCGACAACCTGCGCCAGGGGCGCTTCGCCGACCGCACCGAGGCGGCGGGGCTCGGCGGCACCGGCGCCGTCTTGGCGGCCGCGAGCGCCGACCTCGACGACGACGGCCTCCCCGACCTGGTCGTCGCACCGGCCGCCGGCGGCCTCCGCCTGCTGCGCAACGAGGGGGGGCGCTTCGCTCCCCGGGGGGCCGACGGCCTCCCGGCCGCCCCCGCCTTCCGCGCCGTCCTCGCGGCGGACCTCGACAACGACGGGCGCCTCGACATCGCCGCGGCGGGCGACGGGGGCATCGTCGCGCTGGTCCGGGACGGCGCCGGCTTCCGCGCCCTGCCGCTCGCCGGCGCGCCCGGCGCCGCGACGGCCCTCGCGGCGGCCGACCTCGATGGCGACGGCGACCTCGACCTCCTCGCCGCCGGCCCCGCGGGCCTCCACCGCCTCGACAACCAGGGGGGCAACAGGAACCACTGGCTCACCGTCCGCCTGCGCGGCCTGACCAAGGGGAACAGCAAGAACAACGTCCAGGGCGTCGGCTCGGTCGTCGAGGTGCGCGCCGGCACCGCCTACCAGTTCCGCGAGGCCGCCGGTCCGGTGGTGCACCTGGGCCTCGGCAGCCAGGCCAAGGCGGACCTCCTGCGCGTCGTCTGGCCCAACGGCGTGCCGCAGAACCGGCTCCAGCCGCAGCTCGACCAGCGCATCGTCGAGGAGCAGCTCCTCAAGGGGAGCTGCCCCTTCCTCTACGCCTGGGACGGCGCGCGCATGGCCTTCGTCACCGATCTCCTCTGGGGCGCGCCCATCGGCCTGCCGGTCGCTCCCGGCGTCTGGGCCGCCGCCGATCCCGACGAGCTGGTCCGGGTCGACGGCGCGCGTCCCGAGCGCGGCGCCTACCGTCTCGCCGTCACCGAGGAGCTCTGGGAGGCGGCCTTCTTCGACCGCGTCCGGCTCTGGGTCGTCGACCACCCCGGCGACGTCGAGGTGGCGAGCAACCTGCGCGTCCTCCCCGGCCGGCGGCTCCCCGACGCGGTGCTGGCGAGCCGCGCGCTCCGCCCGGTCGCCGCGGCCTGGGACGGTGCCGGGCGCGACGTCACCGCGCGCGTCGCCCGCCGCGACGAGGTCTACGCCTCCGGCTTCGCCGAGAGCGCCTACCAGGGGGTCGCGGCGGCTCCCTGGACCTTCACCATCGACCTCGGCGCCGCGCCGGGCGCGCCGGTCCGCATCCACCTCGACGGCTGGGTCTTCCCCGCCGACGCGAGCCTGAACCTCGCGCTCGCCCAGCGCCGCGCGCCGGCGCAGCTCTTCCCGCGCCTCGAGGTCGAGACCGCGGACGGCTGGCGCGAGCTGCTGGCCGAGACCGGCTTCCCCGCCGGCAAGACGAAGACGATGGTCCTCGACACGCCGCCCCTCCCGCCCGGCGCCCGCCGCCTCCGCCTCGTCACCTCGCTCTGGCTGGCCTGGGACCGCGTCGCCTGGACGACCACCCCTGCCGACTCCGCGCCGCGCGTCGTCGCCCGCCTCCCTCCCGCCGCCGCCGAGCTCCGCTTCCGCGGCTTCTCGCGCCTGGTGCGCAACGCCCCGAACGCGCCGCACGCCTTCGTCTACGAGGAGGCCGCGGCGACCTCGCCCTGGCTCCCCTTCCCCGGCCGCTACACCCGCTACGGCGACGTGCGCGAGCTGCTCGACGCCGCCGACGACCGCTCGGTCGTCATGGCGCCCGGCGACGAGATCGCCCTCGCCTTCGACGCCGCCGCCCTGGCGCCGCCCGCCGCCGGCTGGCGGCGCACGGTCTTCCTCGAAAGCCTCGGCTGGGACAAGGACGCCGACCGCAACACCGCCGAGGCGGCGCAGGTCGAGCCCCTGCCGTTCAACGCCATGAGCGGCTACCCCTACGCCCCCGGCGAGCGCTTCCCCGACACGCCGCTCCACCGCGAGTACGTCGAGCGCTGGCTGACGCGCGTCGTGCTCGGCACCACCTCCGCGGCGCGCTGAGCCCGCGCCGCCGGGGGGCTTGCGCTCCCGGCGGACCTGCCATAAGCTGTCAGTATTCTATTGATGACTGGGGTGAGATGTGCGGTTCGGGCAAGGGATCTTGTTGGTGAGCTGGGCCATGGCGGGCTTCTCCGTCGGGCGGAGCCGCGGCGCGGGGACGTCGCGGGGCGCGGCCGCCGCGCCGCCCGCGACCCTGATCGGCCAGCCCCTCGCCGCGGCCCCCGGGACGGTGCTCTTCCTCTCCTCCACCTGCCGCACCTCCGCGAAGCTTCTCGACGAGCTTCGCGGCGCCGGCTGGCAGGGTCCGCTCACGGTGGCCTGGATCGTCGGACGGCCGGCTCCCCACCTGCTCCCCGCCGGGGCCGCGCTGCTCGAGGAAGGCCGGCGGTTGGCTGCGGCGCTCGGCATCCGCGCCACCCCATTCGCCGCCGTCGTCGGAGCGCGCGGAACGATCGAGAGCGCCGGGCCGATCGCCGACCTCGCCGCCCTCGTGGAGCTGGCGCGCCGCGACGGGCAGGCGCTCGCCGATCGCCCACCCGGTCTGCTAGCGTCCCGCTGAAACCAATCCGCCCCCGCTCCGTAGAAGGGGACGCTCCGCGGAGTCACGATGGACATCCCTCGCACCGACCGCGCCCGTTCGCTCCGCATCCGCCGCATCACGCTGGCGGGAGGGGGCATCGCGGCGCTCGCCGCCATCACCTTCGCTTCCAGCCAGCTCAAGCCGGCGGCGCCCAGCGTCGAGCGCGCCGGTCTGTGGATCGACCAGGTCCAGCGCGGCCCGATGCTGCGCCAGGTGCGCGGTCCGGGCACGCTCGTGCCGGTCGAGGTGCGTTGGATCTCCGCCCCCGTCGAGGGACGCGTCGAGCGCATCCCCGCCCTCCCCGGCGTCGAGGTGACGCCGCAGACCGTGCTCGTCGAGCTGTCCAACCCCGAGCTCGAGCAGCAGGCCTTCGAGGCCGCCTCCGACCTGCGCGCCGCCGAGGCCGACGTCGAGGACCTGCGCGCCCAGCTCGACAGCCAGGTGCTGGCGCAGCAGGCCGCCGCCACCGCCGTCGAGTCGCAGGCCAGCGAGGCCCGCCTCCAGGTCGAGGCCAACGAGGAGCTGGCCAAGGACGGCCTGATCCCGCCGCTCACCCTCAAGCTCTCGCGCCTGCGGGCCGACCAGCTCGACCGCCAGGCGGGCATCGAGCGGCAGCGCGTCGAGAAGAGCCGCAGCTCCGCGAACGCGCAGCTGGCGGCGCAGCGGGCGCGCGGCCAGCAGCTCCGCGACCTCTACGCCCTGCGCCAGCGGCAGGTGGGCTCGCTCGCCGTGCGCGCCGCGATCAGCGGCGTCCTCCAGGAGATGCCGGTCGAGGTCGGCCAGCGGGTGTCGCCGGGCACGACGCTCGCCCGCGTCGCGCGCCCCGAGCGGCTCAAGGCCGAGCTGCGCATCCCCGAGACCCAGGCCAAGGACGTGACGCTCGGGCAGGTGGCGGCGATCGACACCCGCAACGGCGTCGTGCCCGGACGCGTCTTCCGCATCGACCCCGGCGCTCAGGACGGCACGGTGCGCGTCGACGTGGCGCTGACCGGCGCGCTCCCGCCCGGGGCGCGCCCGCAGCTCTCGGTCGACGGCACGATCGAGATCGAGCGCCTGTCCGACGTCGTCTTCGTCGGCCGCCCGACCCACGGCCAGCCCCACTCCACGATCGAGCTCTTCAAGCTCGTCGACGGCGGCAGCGAGGCCGAGCGGGTGCAGGTCCGGCTCGGCCGCACCTCCGTCTCCACCGTCGAAGTCCTCGCCGGTCTGCAGCCCGGCGACCAGGTCATCCTCTCCGACGTCCCGGCCGCCGACGGCCACGACCGCCTGCGCCTCGATTGAACGCTTTCGCACCACTGAGGGAGAAACCATGAACGCTTCCGACCGCTCGCTCATCCAGCTCGAAGGGGTGACCAAGGTCTTCCTGACCGACGAGGTCGAGACCCACGCTCTCTCGGGCATCCACCTCGAGATCAAGAACGGCGAGTACGTGGCCATCGCCGGCCCCTCGGGGTGCGGCAAGACGACGCTGCTCTCGATCCTCGGCCTGCTCGACACGCCGAGCGACGGCAGCTACGTGCTCAACGGCCGGCAGGTGGCGGACCTCTCGTTCTCCGACCGGGCCAAGATCCGCAACCGCGAGATCGGCTTCATCTTCCAGGCCTTCAACCTGATCGGCGACCTGACGGTGTTCGAGAACGTCGAGCTGCCGCTGACCTACCGCGGCATGCCGGCGCGCGAGCGCAAGGAGCGGGTGCAGGCGGCGCTCGAGCGGGTCGGCATGCAGCACCGCATGAAGCACTACCCGTCGCAGCTCTCGGGCGGCCAGCAGCAGCGCGTGGCGGTGGCCCGCGCCGTGGTCGGCAAGCCCTCGATCCTGCTCGCCGACGAGCCCACCGGCAACCTCGACTCGCGCAACAGCGAGGCGGTCATGGAGCTGCTCGACGAGCTGCACAAGGAGGGCGCGACGATCTGCATGGTCACCCACGACCCGCGCTACGCCCGCTACGCGAGCCGCAGCATCCACCTCTTCGACGGCCGGGTCGTCGAGGAGGAGCAGGGCGCGCTGCGCCAGACCGACGAGCACCAGCTGGCCGAGCGCGGCTTCGAAGTCCATTAGGCGCTCGCGGGCGCGACGGAGGGAACCTGATGGACACGCTCCTCTTCGACCTCCGTCACGCCCTGCGCGGGCTGCGCCGCAGCCCCGGCTTCACCCTCGCGGCGCTGCTCACCCTGGCGCTCGGCATCGGCGCCAACACGGCGATCTTCAGCGTCGTGCGCGCGGTGCTGCTGGCGCCGCTCCCCTACGGCCAGCCCGAGCGGCTGGTCTCGCTCTTCCACAGCTACCCGAAGATGGACCTGCCGAAGGCCTCGGTCTCGGCCTACGGCCTCTCGCTCTACCGCCAGCAGGCGAAGTCGTTCGACGGCCTGGCCGCCGTCACCGGCTACCAGGCGCCGTCGAACCTGACCGGCGGCGGCGAGCCGGAGCGGGTGCTCGCGGCGAGGGCCTCCGCCAACTTCTTCGACGTCCTCGGCGTGCAGCCGGCGCTGGGGCGCGGCTTCGCGCGCGGCGAGGACGAGGCCGACGCCCGCGTGGCGGTCATCTCCGACCCCCTCTGGCGGGGCCGCTACGCGAGCGACGAGCGGGTGCTCGGGCGCACCGTCGTGCTCGACGGCGTCGAGCACGAGATCGTCGGGGTGATGCCGCCGCGCTTCAAGTTCATCCAGGCCGCCGACGTCTTCGTGCCGCTGCGCTTCGCCCCCGAGCTGCTGACCCCCGACAGCTTCGGTTTCGAGTTCCTCTCGGTCCTCGGGCGCGTCAAGGAAGGGGTGCCGCTGGCGCAGGCCGAGGCGGAGATGGCTGGGATCTCGGCGCGCATCACCGCTCAGCCCGACGCCCAGTTCCTGCGCGACGCCGGCTGGCACGTGCTGGTCGAGCCGCTGCGCGAGACGCTGGTCGGCGACTCGCGGGCCACCCTTCTCATCCTCCTCGCCGCGGTCGGCTGCGTGCTGCTCATCGCCTGCGCCAACGTCGCGAACCTGCTCCTCGCCCGCTCCGCCGCGCGCGGCCGCGAGATCGCGGTGCGCGCCGCGCTGGGCGCCGGCCGCCGGCGCCTGGTGCGCCAGCTCCTGACCGAGACGGCGCTCCTCGGCGTCCTCGGCGGCCTCCTCGGGCTGGCGGTCGCGGTGGCGACGGCGGGTCTCCTCACCGACCTCGTGCCGCCCCTGCTGGCCGGCGCCACGCGAGTGGGGCTCGACCCGCAGGTGCTGCTCTTCACGCTCCTCGTCGCGCTGGCCACCGGCCTGCTGACCGGCATCCTGCCCGCCCTCGCGGTGTCGCGGCCGAAGTCCCTCGACTCGCTCAAGCCCGGCGCGCGCAGCTCGAGCCCCGGCTTCCGCCGCCACCCCGCGCGGGCGCTCCTGGTGGTCGCGGAGATGGCGCTGGCCCTGGTGCTGCTGGTCGGCGCCGGCCTCCTCGTGCGCAGCCTGTCGCGGCTCGGGGACGCCGAGACCGGCTTCGACGCCGAGAACCTCTTGACGCTGCAGCTCGAGCTCCCCGAGGGCCGTTACCCCGAGGACAGCCGCGTCGCCGGCTTCTACCAGCGGCTGCTCGAGGAGGTCGGCACCCTCCCCGGCGTGACGGCGGCGGGCGCGGTCTCGAGCCTCCCCCTCTCCGGCAACTACAACTCGGCCTCCTACGCGATCGAGGGGCGGGTGGCGCCGCCCGGCGACGCCGGGCCGCACGGCGCGCCGCGCGCCGTCACCCCCGGCTACTTCGCGGCGATGCGCATCCCGCTGGTGCGCGGCCGGCTGATCGGCGAGAGTGACACCGCCCAGGCCAAGCCGGTCGTCGTGGTGGACGAGGACGTCGTCCGCCGCTACTTCGCCGACCGCGACCCGCTGGGCGCGCGCATCAACCTGACCTTCGAGCAGATGCCCGACGGCACGCCGCTCTGGCGCGAGATCGTCGGCGTCGTCGCCCACCTGCGCAACGAGAGCCTGGCCCAGGAGTCGAACGAGCAGCTCTACTACCCGCACGCCCAGCGCCCCGCGCCGATGATGGCGCTGGCGGTGCGCGCCGGCGGCGACCCGCTGGCGCTGGCCGACGCGGTCCGCGCGCGGGTGCGCGCCATCGATCCCGACCAGCCGCTCTTCGACGTCCAGACGATGACCGCGCGCGTCGAAGAGGCGCTGGCGCCGGCGCGCTCGAGCACCGGCCTCTTCGCCGCCTTCGCCGGCCTCGCCCTGCTGCTGGCGGCGATCGGCGTCTACGGCGTCATCTCCTACTCGGTGGCGCAGCGCACCCGCGAGATCGGCGTGCGCATGGCGCTCGGCGCCCGCCGCGCGCAGGTGCTGGGGGAGGTCGTCGGCCAGGGCGCGCTGCTCGCCGGCGTCGGCCTCCTGGCCGGCTTCGCCGGGGCGCTGGCGCTCACCCGCCTCCTCGCCTCGCTGCTCTTCGAGGTCTCCGCCCGCGACCCGCTGACCTTCGTCGCCGTGCCGCTGCTGCTCGCCGCCGTGGCTCTCCTCGCGAGCTGGCTCCCCGCCCGCCGCGCAGCCCGCGTCGATCCGGCGGTGGCGCTGCGCTCGGACTGAGAAGGAGGCCCATGGCCGGCTGGATCGACGACCTGCGCAACGCCCTCCGCACGCTGGCCAAGAGCCCGGGCTTCACCCTCGTCGCGCTGCTCACCCTGGCGCTCGGGATCGGCGCCAACGCGGCGATCTTCAGCGTCGTCCAGGGCGTGCTGCTCCGGCCGCTCCCCTACACGGACGCCGAGCGCATCGTCGCCGTGGCCGAGAACGACCGGCTGCGGCAGACCGAGCGCGAGGGCGTCTCGCTGCCCGACTACCTCGACCTGCGCGAGCGCAGCGGCAGCTTCACCCACCTCGCCGCCCTGCGCGGCGCCGCGGTGGACCTCGCCCGCCCCGGCGCCGAATCCGAGCGCATCGCCGGCGCCGCGGTGACCCACGAGCTGTTCCCGCTCCTCGGCGTGCGGCCGCTCCTCGGGCGGACGTTTACCGCCGCCGAGGACCGGCCGGGGAGCGAGCGCGTCGTGGTCCTCGGCGAGGAGCTCTGGCGGCAGCGCTTCGCCGCCGCGCCCGGCGTCCTCGGCCGGGCGCTGGTGCTCGACGGCGCGCCGCACACGATCGTCGGCGTCGTGCCGGCGGCCGTCGCCGTGCCCAGCGCCGAGACCGAGCTCTGGCGCCCGCTGGCGCCCGACGCGGCGACGGCGATCCGCGGCGTCCACGACCTCCGCGTCCTCGGCAAGCTCCGCCCGGGCACCTCCCTCGCCGCCGCCCGCGCCGAGACGGCCGCCATCGCCCGCCGGCTCGAGCAGGAGTACCCGGACGACAACCTCGGCCGCGGCATCGTCCTCGAGCCGCTGCGCGAGGCCCTCTTCGGCCGCGTCCGCCCGGCGCTCCTGGTGCTGATGGGCGCGGTCGGCCTGGTCCTGCTCATCGCCTGCGTCAACGTCGCCAACCTGCTGCTGGCGCGCGCCGCCGACCGCGGCCGCGAGGTGGCGATCCGCGCCGCGCTGGGGGCCGGCAGGTGGCGCCTCGCGCGCCAGTTCCTCGCCGAGGCCCTGCTTCTCGCCGCGCTCGCCGGCGCCGGCGGCCTGCTGCTCGCCTGGCTGGCGCTCGGGCCGCTCCTCGCCCTCGCGCCGCAGGACGTGCCGCGCCTCGCCGAGGTGCGCCTCGACGCGCGCGTCCTCGCCTTCACCGCCGCCGCGGCGCTCGCCACCGCCCTGGTCTTCGGCCTCGTGCCGCTGCTCCAGTCCTTCGGCCGTGACCTCCAGGCGGCGCTCAAGAGCGGCGGCGCCGCGACCGCCTCGACCGGCGGCCGCGCGCGCTGGCTGCGCGACGTGCTGGTGGTCGCCGAGGTCGCGGTCTCGACCGTCCTCGTCGTCGCCGCGGGGCTCCTCCTGCAGAGCCTCGTCCGCCTGCAGCGCGTCGATCCCGGCTTCGCGCCGGAGAGCGTCCTCAAGTTCGAGCTCGAGCTGCCGGCCGCGCGCTACCCGCAGAGCTTCGCCACCTACCCCGACTGGCCCGAGATCGCGGCGTTCAGCGCGGGGCTCGAGGAGCGCCTCGCCGTCCTCCCCGGCGCCAGCGCCGTCGGCCTCGCCAACAGCCATCCGCTGGACGCCGGCTGGACCACGCGCTTCACCGTCGTCGGCCGCCCCGAGGTGGCGGAGGGGGAGCAGGAGGAGATCCGGATCCGCGCCGTCAGCCGCGACTACTTCCGCGCCGCGGGGCTAGCGCTGCGGCGGGGGCGCGGCTTCCTCGCGGCGGACCGCCCCGGCACCCCGCTGGTCGCGGTGCTCAACGAAGCCGCCGTGCGCCGCTACTTCCCCGGCGAGGACCCGCTGGGGCGCGAGGTGCGGATCTTCGGCACCCCGCGCCGCATCGTCGGCGTCGTCGAGGACGAGCGCTTCATGGGTCTCGCCGCCGAGGCGGCGCCGGCGCTCTACCCGCCGCTGGCGCAGTTCCCGAGCCCCGCGCTGGCGGTCCTCCTGCGCACCGCGGGGGACCCGCTGGCCCTCGCCGGCGCCGCGCGCGCCGCGGTGCGCGACCTCGACCGCCAGCTCGCCGTCTTCGCCGCCGGCACGCTCGAGGCGGAGCTGGCGCGGTCGCTCGCCCAGCCGCGCTTCAACGGCTCGCTGCTCGCCGCCTTCGCGGCGCTCGCCCTGGTGCTGGCGATGGTCGGCGTCTACGGCCTGCTCGCCTACGCGGTGGCGCGGCGGCGGCAGGAGATCGGGGTGCGGATGGCGCTCGGCGCCGGCGCCGGCCAGGTGGTCCGGCTGGTCGTCGGCCGCGGCCTCGCGCTGACGCTCCTCGGCGCGGCGCTCGGCCTCCTCGGCGCGCGGGCGGCCGGACGCCTCCTCGCCGGCCTCCTCTACGCCGTGCCGGCCGACGACCCCGCGACCTTCGCCGCCGTGCCGCTGCTGCTCGCCGCGGCGGCGGTCCTGGCGAGCTGGGTCCCCGCCCGGCGCGCCGCCCGCGTTTCTCCCACCGTGGCGCTGCGCGCCGATTGAGGAGCCGCATGCATCGATTCCGTCGTCTCGCCCTGCCGCTCGCGATCTTTGCCTTCGCCGCGCTCCCCGCCGCCGCCCAGAGCTGGGTCGAGCGCAGTAACGCCAACGCCCAGCTCCTGCTCGACGCCCAGGCCCGCTTCGCCCCGGAGCTCGCCGGCGCGTTCGGCGTCGAAGGGCTCGACGAGCAGGTGCTCAGCCTGCCGCTCGACCGCGACGAGCAGGTCCTCGCCGCCCTCGCGGCCGCCGGCGCCGAGCTCGAGCGCCGGCGCGCCGCCGAGCGCGACCCGGCCGTCCTCCAGGACCTCGACATCCTCCTCGCCGAGGTCGCCGAGCTGCGCGAGGACACGACCCTCGAGCGCAAGCACTTCCTGCCGGTGATGGACCTGCCGCAGACCCTCTTCCAGGGCATCCGCGTCCTGCTCGACGACCGCGTCGCGAAGGAGCGCCACGCCGCGGCGCTCGTCCGCCTGCGCAAGTACGCCGGCCTCGCGCCGGGCACCGCCCCGCTCACCGAGCAGGCGGCCGCCCTGCTGCGCGACCGGCTCGACGAGCCCGCCCTCCTGCGCCCGTTCCAGGGCGACCTCGAGCGCCAGCTCGGCAACTCCGCCCGCTTCCTCGACGGCATCGCCGAGCTCTTCCGCGCCGAGGCGCTGGCGGGCTGGGAGGAGCCGCTGGCGCGCCTGCGCGAGCAGGTCGCCGCCTACGAGGCGCTGCTGCGGGCCGAGGTGCTGCCGCAGGCGCGCCAGGACTTCCGCCTGCCCGAGGAGGTCTACAGCTTCCGCCTGCGCCAGCGCGGCGTCGACATGCCGGTCGCGGAGCTGGTGTCGCGCGCCAAGACCAGCTTCCGCGAGGTGCAGAACGAGATGCAGTCGATCGCGGCCCTCCTGGCGCGCGAGCGCAAGCTGCCGTCGCCCGACTACCGCGACGTCCTGCGCGCGCTCAAGAAGGACCAGCTCGTCGGCGAGGCGATCCTCCCCCACTACCAGCAGCGGGTGCGCGACCTCGAGAAGCTGATCCGCGAGGCGCGCGTCGTGACCCTGCCCGAGCGGCAGATGCGGGTGCGGCTCGCGACCGCCGCCGAGAGCGCCGCCACGCCGGCGCCCAACGTCTCGCCGGCGCGGATCATCGGCAACACCGGCGAGACCCCGGACTTCGTGCTGCCGCTGCGCATCCCCGGCGAGGCCGGAAGCGATGCGGGCTTCGACGACTTCACCTTCACCGCCGCCTCCTGGACTCTCACCGCGCACGAGGGGCGGCCGGGGCACGAGCTGCAGTTCAGCACCATGGTGGAGAAGGGGGTCTCGCTGGCGCGCGGCTTCTTCGCCTTCAACAGCGTCAACGTCGAGGGCTGGGCGCTCTACGCCGAGGCCGAGATGAAGCCGCTGCTGCCGCTCGACGGCCAGCTCGTCGCCCTCCAGCACCGCCTGCTGCGCGCCGCCCGCGCCTACCTCGACCCCGGCCTGCACGCCGGCACGATCACCCGCGAGGAGGCCTTCCGGGTGCTCGAGGGGCAGGTCGTCCTCTCGCACGCCATGGCGCTCCAGGAGGTCGAGCGCTACACCTTCCGCAGCCCGGGGCAGGCGCCGTCCTACTTCGTCGGCTACACCCGCCTGATGGAGCTGCGCACCGACGCCGAGCGCCTGCTCGGCGACCGCTTCGACCGCCAGGCTTACCACGACTTCGTGCTCTCCCAGGGGATGATCAGCCCGGCGCTGCTGCGCAAGGCGGTCGTCGAGCAGCACGTGGCGGAGCGGCTGGGGCCGCAGACCGCCCGGACCGGCGGTTAGAGACAGGGAGGCCCATCGGATGGAGAGCTGGATCAACGACCTGCGTTACGGCCTCCGCACCCTGGCCAAGAGCCTGGGCTTCACCCTCGTCGCGCTGCTCACCCTGGGGCTCGGGATCGGCGCCAACGCGGCGATCTTCAGCGTCGTCCAGGGCGTGCTGCTGCGGCCGCTCCCCTACCAGGAGCCCGAGCGGCTGGTGCGCGTCTTCCACGCCCACGCCGAGCAGGGGGTGATGGACGGCTCCTTCTCGCCGCAGGACTTCGACGACCTCCGGCGCGAGCTGCTGCGCGACGACGGCGCGTGGGAGCGCCTGGGCGCCTGGTTCTTCGTCCCCGGCCACTCGACCATGACCCTCACCGGCCAGGGGGAGCCGCGGCGGCTGGAGGCGGCGATGGTCTCGGCCGACTTCTTCCCCATCCTGGGGGTCCAGGCGGCGCGCGGCCGCACCCTGCTCCCGGAGGAGAACGTGTCCGGACGCGACCGCGCCGTGGTGCTCTCGCACCGCTTCTGGCGGCGCGCCTTCGCCGCCGACCCGCGGATCGTGGGCGGCGCCCTGCGCCTCGAGGGCGAGCGCTTCACCGTCGCCGGCGTCATGCCGCCGTCGTTCCAGTTCCCGGCCCGGGAGGTCGACCTCTGGGCGCCGATCTCGCTGATCGGCGAGGACGACATCCCGCACCTCCGCGGCCTGCGCTGGATGCAGGTCGCGGGGCGCCTGCGGCCGGGGGCGACGCTGGCGAGCGCCGGCGCGCAGACCGACGCGCTCCTCGGCCGCCTCGCCATCGCCTATCCGGACACCAACGAGGGTTGGGGCGCCGCGCGCCTGCTGCCGCTCCAGGAGGCGCTGGTCGGCGACGTGCGGCCCGCCCTCGTCGTGCTGCTGGCCGCGGTCGCCGGCGTGCTGCTCATCGCCTGCGCGAACCTCGCCAACCTCCTCCTCGCCCGCGCCGCGACGCGCGGCCGCGAGCTCGCCGTCCGCGCCGCCCTCGGCGCGGGGCGCCGGCGGCTGCTGCGCCAGCTCCTGACCGAGAGCGTCCTGCTCGCTCTCGCCGGCGGCGTCCTCGGGCTCTTCCTCGCCGTCTGGGGGGTGGACGCCCTGGTGGCGCTGGCGGCCGGCGAGCTGCCGCGGCCCGACGAGGTGACCCCCGACGCCCGCGTCGTCGCCTTCACCTTCGCCGTCTCACTGCTGACCGGGCTCGCCTTCGGCCTGCTCCCCGCCCTCCGCGCCTCGCGCCCCGACCTCCAGGGCGGGCTCAAGGAGGGCGGGCGCGGCGGCAGCGAGGGTCGCGGCCGCAGCGCGGCGCGCAACGGCCTCGTCGTCGCCGAGACGGCGCTGGCCGTGGTGCTCCTCGTCGCCGCCGGCCTCATGCTGCGCAGCTTCTGGAGCCTCGTCCACGTCGACCCCGGCTTCCGCGCCGAGAACGTCTTGAGCCTCTCGCTGACCTTCCCCGAGTACCCCGAGCCGGCGCAGCTCGCCGCCGCCCGCGACGAGGTGATCCGCCGCGTCGGGGAGCTGCCGGCGGTGATCGCCGCCGGCGCCAGCAAGACCCTGCCGCTCGAGGGGGGCGGCGAGCCGTACGGCTTCACCGTCCCCGGGCGGGCCGGGGCCCTGGCCGAGGTCCAGCCGCAGGCGGGGACCTTCATCGTCAGCCCCGGCTACTTCCGCGCCCTGGGGATCCCGCTCCTCGCCGGGCGGATCTTCACGGCGCGCGACGACGACGGGGAGCGGCCGGTGGTGGTGGTCAACCGCGCCTTCTCCCGGCAGCTCTGGGGCGGGGAGGAGGCGGTCGGCAAGACCCTGCTCCTGGGCGAGATCCCGCTCGAGGTCGTCGGCGTCGTCGGCGACGTGCGCAGCGGGGGCCTCGCCGCCGAGCCCGGGAGCGCCGTCTACATCCCGCAGTCGCTGGCGCCGCGCTCGGACATGAAGCTCTTCCTGCGCACCGCGGCCGATCCGCTGGCCCTCGCCGGCGCCGTGCGCGAGGCGATCTGGGGCTTCGACCGCGACCTGCCGATCTCCGACGTCGCCGCGCTGCCCCAGGTGGTGGCGGAGGACGTGGCGCGGCCGCGCTTCCTCACCATCCTGCTCGGGCTCTTCGGCGCCCTGGCGCTCACCCTCGCCGCGGTCGGCCTCTACGGCGTCGTCGCCTACGGCGTCGGCCAGCGCACCCACGAGATCGGCATCCGCATGGCGCTCGGGGCGCGCCGCGGGCAGGTGCTCGCCGGCGTCGTCGCCCAGGGGATGAGCTGGACCCTGCTCGGCCTGGCCCTCGGTCTGGCCGGAGCCTTCGCCGCCAGCCGCCTCCTCGCCGGGCTCCTCTTCGGGGTCGCGCCGACCGACGCCCTGACGTTCGCCGGCGTCGCGGTGGTGCTCGCGGCGGCGGCGCTCCTCGCGAGCTGGCTGCCGGCGCGGCGGGCGGCCTCCATCGACCCGCTCACCGCCCTGCGGAGCGAGTAGCGTGATCCGGCTGCGCAACGTCGAGCGGGCCTACCGCACCGGACCGGTCACCACCTGGGTGCTGCGGCGCATCGACCTCGACGTCGGCGAGGGGGAGTTCGTCACCGTCATGGGCCCCTCGGGCTCGGGCAAGACGACCCTGCTCTCGATCCTCGGCATGCTCGACGCCGCCTGGAGCGGCGAGTACTGGTTCCGCGACGAGGCGGTCCACGCGCTGCCGCAGAAGAAGCGCGCCGAGCTGGCCAAGCGGCACATCGGCTTCGTCTTCCAGAGCTACCACCTGCTCGACAGTCTGACCGTGGCCGAGAACCTCGACCTGCCCCTCTCCTACCGCAACGTCGCCAAGGCGGAGCGGCAGGCGCTGGTCGCCGAGGCCCTCGACCGCTTCCAGATCGTCGGCAAGAAGGACCTCTACCCGAGCCAGCTCTCCGGCGGCCAGCAGCAGCTCGTCGGCGTCGCCCGCGCGGTCATCGGCAACCCCGCCCTGCTCCTCGCCGACGAGCCCACCGGCAACCTCCACTCCGCCCAGGCCGACGAGATCATGAAGCTCTTCAAGCGCCTCAACGACGAAGGCACGACCATCGTCCAGGTCACCCACTCCGAGCGCAACGCCAGCTACGGCAACCGCGTGGTGCAGCTCCTCGACGGCTGGATCGCCGGAACGACCGAGGGCGAGCGGCAAGCGCCGCGTTAGACTGGACGGCGGAATGAACGCCGCTGTTCAGATCGAACCGCACCGCCTCGAGGACCTCTGCCGGCGGTGGAAGATCCAGGAGCTGGCGCTCTTCGGCTCCGTAGCGCGCGGTGAATTCGCGCCCGAGAGTGACGTCGACATCCTCGTGACGTTCGAGGCGGACGCCCCCTGGACCCTCTGGGACCTCTCGCGGCTGCGGCAGGAGATGCGGGACCTCTTCGGCCGCAACGTGGACCTCGTCGAGCAGAACGGCTTGCGCAACCCCTTCCTTCGCCAGGAGATCCTCTCGACCAAGCAAGTCATCTATGCCGCTTGAGCGTGACCCGGTCCACCTCTGGGACATGCTCCAGGCGGCGCGCGGAGTGATGCACGCCGTCCACGGCCTCACCTTCGAACAGTACGCGGCGGACGAGAATCTGCGGCTCTCGGTGGAAAGGCGGGTTGAGATCATCGGTGAAGCCGCGGGACGAGTGTCGGAGGACCTCCGGCGGCAGCACCCGGAGATCCCCTGGCGCGCGATGATCGATCAGCGAAATGTCTTGATTCACGCGTACGACAATGTGGCCAGCGAGAGGATCTGGCGGCTCACGTTCGAAGACCTCCCACACCTGATCGACCAGCTCGAGCGGCTCGTCCCGACGCCTCCCGCGCAGTAGCTCGCAGCGCGCTGCCACCTTCCTGCCGCGCGGTGCCGGGGTTCGTCGACTACCTCTACACCGTGCCGCCGAAGAGCACCGGCAAGCAGCGCGCGACGCGCCACATGCTGGCCAACCTCTTGGCGGTGGGCTCTTCGCCGCCGCCTGAGCGCTGCGCCACGACGCGCCCGAGGCGCCGGACGTCGAGGTCCAGCTCCTCCTTTGAGCCGCCGGCGCGCCCTCACCGGCGGCCGCCGACCCCAGCGCGCTCAGAGCGACTTCAGATACTCGATCAGATCCGCCCGCTCCTCCGGCGTGAGCCGCAGTCGGCGGTGGCGGTCGTAATGGTCGACGACGGCGCCGTAATCGGCAAACCGCCCGTCGTGGTAGAAGCCCCCCTTCGCCCGCACGAAGAGACCGGCGAGCGGCGTCGTGCGGTAGCGCTTGTCCGGCGAGCGGCTGGCCTGGAAGTCGTCGATCCCGATCTCCGCGGCGGTGTGCATCGGCCAGCCGGGCTCGACGAAGAGCGGCGGCACGTGACAGGTGCCGCACTGCGCCTTGCCCTCGAAGACCAGCTTGCCGCGTCCCGCCGCGGCCTCGTCGAACGAGTCGGCCGGCGGCTCCGGCGCCGGGATCGAGAGCTGGTAGTAGTGCAGGGCCGCGAGCTTCGGCGTGATCAGGTCGGGACTGTTGCGGATGTTGCCGTGACCGGCCTTGGCGGCCACCGGGAACTGGGCGCGGTCGTCGAGCCGCGGGTCGAAGAAGGTCCCTTTGCCGTACATCTGGGTGTTGGCGACGTAGGCGTTCCAGTGGGTGACCGACCCCCAGCCGGTGTAGGTATGGAGGTTCACGCCGGCGAGCCCGAAGGCCGCCGGCAGCACCGTGGCCGCCGTCTTGCCGTCGGGACGGAACGCCTTGCCGTCCTGGTTGAGCTCGGCGTCGTACCTCCCCGGGCCCCAGCTCATGAGGACCTTGCGCACCTCCGCTTCGCTGACGCCCAGGAGGTCGGCGAACGGCTTCACCGTCGGCGCGGCGGCGACGATGGCGCCGACATTGAGATCGCGGTTGGGCCAGCCGTCGAGCCGCGCGCCGATCCCCTTGGCGAAGGAGTCGTCGACCGTCGAGTGGCAGAAGGCGCAGGTCAAGCCGATGGCGGTGATCTTCTCGCCGTCGACGACCGCCTTGATGCCGACCACCGCCTGGGCGCGCAGCAGGGCGGCGGTCGTCTCCGGGTTCTCCAGGCTGACGTTGCCCTCCTGGATCGCCTCGACCAGGATCTTCGGGAGCTTGCCGACGTCGACCTTGAGGCCGAGCTCCAGCGCCTGCTTCGGCGTCACCCCCGGCCCGACGCCCCCCTCCGTCTCGCCCAGGATCGCCTCGTGCAGCCGGAGCTTGCCGCCCCAGAAGTCCTCGCTGCCGAAGCTGTCGTAGCGGAAGACCTCGCGTCCCTCTTCGAACAGCTCGTCGGCGTAGTTCTTGACCCGCACGTCGTAGCCGACCCGGTCCTGCTCGGCCTCGACCGCGGGGTTGGTCCTGACGTCCCTGGGGAGGCCCAGGCATCCCCACAGGAGCGCAAGGACGACGGTGAAAAGCAGCCCTGCTTTCCCGATCCCTCTCATGCGCATTGTCCTCGGTGTTCCCAGCCCAGGACGACGGCTGCTGGGTCCGTCAGGGGCTCGGCGTCGGCGCCTGTTCCACCCCTCGTCCAATGGGTCCCCGCACCGCTCGTCGCGGTTCAACGCAGCGGTCTACACTGCGCCCCGTGAGCCGCACCCGCCGCCGGGTCCTCTTCCTCTGCACGCACAACAGCGCCCGCTCGCAGATGGCGGAGGCGCTCCTCCGCCACCTCGGCGGCGGCGCCTTCGAGGCCGCGAGCGCCGGCACCGAGCCGTCGCGGGTCCATCCGCTGGCGGTCGAGGCGATGGCGCGGCGCGGCATCGACCTCGCCGGCCACCGCTCGAAGCACCTCGACGAGCTGCGGGAGGAGCGGTTCGAGGACGTGATCACGGTCTGCGACAGCGCCAACCAGGCGTGCCCCGTCTTCCCCGGCGAGACCCGCCGCCTGCACTGGAGCCTCCCCGACCCGTCGGCCGTCGAAGGCGCCGAAGAGTCCCGCCGCGCCGCCTTCGAGGCCACCGCCGCGGAGCTCGAGCGGCGGATCCGCTCGTTCGTCGGGCGCGAATAGACTCGCGATCGAGGACCGCGCCGGCCTCTTCCCTACTTCAGCGTCTCGAGCATCTCCTTGGCCGTCGCCGCGTCGTTGTCGGTCGGGGCGAGCTCGAGAAACTTCGTCAGGTGCTCGCGGGCCTTGGGGTTCTCGCCGGTCGAGGCGTGGCAGAGACCCAGCATGTAGTGCGAGCGGGCGTGGCTCGCGTCCTTGGCCAGGGCGCGGCCGAAGGCCTCCTTGGCGGCGGCGACGTTGTTGGCGTTGTAGAGCGCCACGCCCTGGCGGTAGAAGTCGTCGGCGCTCATGGTGGCCTGCGCCGCTTCCATCTGCTGCGCGGCCTCGGCGGCCTTCGCCTTGTCGCCGAGCTGGCGGTAGGCCTCGGCGCGCACCGTCATCGCCTCCAGGCTGTTGGCGTTGACCGCCAGGTGCTTCTCGGCCAGCTCGGCCGCCTCCTTGTACTGCTTCTTCGAGAGGTAGATCCCGGCCAGCGAGGAGTACCCCTGCTCGAGCGTCGGGTCGATCTCGAGCGCCTGGCGGATGCGCGCCACGGCGGTGTCCATGTCGTCGTTCCGCGCCGCGGTGGCGCCGAGGTTGAAGACGCGCACGGCGGTCTCGCGGTCCTTGACCCCGGCGACCAGCGCCTGGAGCGCCGCGTCGGCCTTGGCCTTGTCGCCGCCCTCGTTGTAGGCGTCGTAGCGGTTGCGCAGCGCCATCGCGTTGGCCGGCTCGAGCGCCAGCACCTTCTCGGCGGCGGCCGCGGCCTCGGCGTGCTTCTTCTGGTCGAGATAGAGGCCGGAGAGGGTGAGCGGCGCGGCGACGAGCTTGGGGTCGAGCGTCGCCGCCTGCTCGAACTTGGCGACGGCCGCCGCCTGGTCGCCGGCGTTGAAGGCGAGGACCCCCTCGTTGTAGATCTTGATCGCCTCCCCCGCCCCCTCCTCCGCCGCCGGGGCGCCCTCCTCCGCCGCCGCCTGCGGCACGCTCCGCGCCAGCGTGTAGCCGACGCGCACCGTCTCGCCGAGCTGGACCTGGAGCGGCGCCTCGAAGGGCTGGTGCCCCTCCTTCTCGAGCTTGATCGCGTAGGGGCGGGTGGCGTCGAGGACCAGCAGGCTGAACTTGCCCTTGGCGTCGCTCTTCTTCTCCTGCAGGTACTTGAACTCGGGGCTGGTGACGGTGATCCGGACGTCGGCCAGCGGCTGGCCGGCGTCGTCCTCGACGGTGCCGAGGACGCGCCCCTCGCCGGCGGCGTGAAGGGCGGGCGGGAGAAGGGCGGCGAGAGCGAGCGCCGCCCAGGCGGCGCGACGGACGTGGCTCATGGCTGGGGTGCCTCGTGGGAAGTGTCCGGATGGGCCGCGGCGGTCTCGCCGGCGGCGGTCGTCGTCACGGGGCTCTCGGGGCGCGGCTCGCGCGCGTCGGAACCGGGCTGCGCGGACCGCTTCGCGTCGCGCTTGTTGAGCCCGCGGGCGAGGAGCCCCAGGCCGAGCGCCCCCAGCGCGGCACCCACCCGGCCGCGGGCGGCGGGTCGCGGCCGCCCGCCCTGGAGGGCGGGGACGCCCTCCGGCCCCTGATGCACCTCGAGGCGGTTCTCGATCGCCTCGACGCCGCGCACCTTCTGCACCGCCGAGAGGAGGCCGTCGAGCTCCTCGGCGAGGACGGCGCCGGTGAGGACCACGCAGCCGTTCCAGACCGCGACGTCGATCGCGCCGGGGTGGGAGACGGCGTGGCCGAGCCTGGCGCGCACCCGCGCGCCGAGGACCTCGTTCGGGGAGTCGTCGCGCCGCAGCCGCCCGTGGACCTCCGCGGCGACGCCGCGGGTGCGGTTGCCGAGGTCCTTGCCGGTCTTGCGCAAGGCCTCGCCGGTCACGTTGAGGGAGCGCACCGCCTTGTCGCGCACCAGCGCCCGCCGGCGCCGGCCGCGGTCGGGATCGAGCAGGAACATGAGGCCGGCCCCGAGGCCGACCCCGCCCAAGAGTGTCCACTGTTGTTTGGTCATGACTGAGCCCTCCGGGTCTAGCGGTGCAAGCCGCGTACCTCGGACGGGCTAGCGGGCCTCCCAGGGCCGCGAGACGACGCAGGCGTTGACCCCGCCGACACCCATCGAGAGCTTGCCGACCGGGCCCTGGGGGGCGGGGCAGGCGCGGTCGAAGACGAAGAGGTCGTGGACCCCCTCGATCTCGCGGTTGAGCTCGCCGCGGGCCAGCGGGGTGGGGAAGAGGGCGCCGCGCTCGTAGCCCAGGTACTGGGCGGTCAGCTCCCAGCCGCCGCAGGCGCCCATGCCGTGGCCGAAGGTGCCCTTGCGGGCGGTGACCAGGACCTGGCCGGGGACGGCGGTGCGCAGGTTGTCGACCTCCAGGTAGTCGCCCGGCGTGGCCGTGGCGTGGAGGTCCCAGGAGACGATCTCCTCGGGGGCGACGGCGGCGCTCCCCAGGGCCTGCTCGATCGCCGCCAGCGGCCCTTCGCGCGAGGGGGTGATGATGTGGTCGGCGTCGGAGGAGACCCCGACCGCCAGCGGCTCGAGCCCGAGGGGCCGGAAGCCGCGCGCCGCCATGTGCTCGACGTCGCCGACGATCCAGATCGCCGCCCCCCCGGCGACGTGCGTACCGCGCAGCCCGGTCAGCGGCTTCGAGACCGTGCCGTCGGCGGAGATGACGCGGGCGCTGTGGAAGGCGGCCACGATCAGCGGGTGCGGCGGCCCCTCGCTGGCGCCGATGACGACCGCCTTGGCCTCGCCGCGGCGGATCGCGTCCATGGCGGTCTTCAGGGTCACGCCGAAGGTCGAGCAGGCGCCGACCGGGGCGAAGGCGAGGCCGGTGATGCGGCCGAGCATCGAGATCTGCGCCGCCGGCGTGTTGTGGATGTTCCACAGCACGTTGGCCGAGACCTGCCGCCAGGGCGGGTCGGGCGCCCCCCACTTGCGCTGCAGCTGCCCGTGGAGGCGCTGCTTGCGCTTCATCACCCGGAGCTTCCCGGACTCGACCTGCCCCTCGACGGTCAGCCCCTCGATCCCCCGCAGCTCCTCGAGGTAGGCGGCGAGGTCGGGCGAGAGCGCCGCCCAGTGGTGCCACCAGGCGTCCTCGGCCTCGAGCCGCTCGCCGACCGCCACCGCGTCGGGCGGCGGCGGCACCTCCGGGTCCGGCTCGCCGCCCGCCGCGAGCGCGGCGAGGTAGTCGCGCAGCGGCGGGTTGCGCTCCGGGTCGGCCCAGAAGCGGTCCCAGCGGCGCTGCGCGCGGTAGAGGCGCAGCGAGGCGTCGTGCAGCGTGTGGACGTTGCCGATGCCGGTGCCGATGTAGACGTGCGCCTCCTGGCCGAGGCGCGTCAGCTCCTCCTCGAGACCGGGGTTCTGCCCCAGCGCCTGGATGAAGGCGCCGATGGCGTAGAGGGTGAGCGGGTCCATCTTGTCCTCGAGCTGCGCGAAGCGGCTCGGCGGGAAGCGCTCCTCGATCCAGCCGCGGTAGGCCGCGAAGTCGAAGGCGGGGGTGCCGACGAGGAAGTTGGCGGGACCGAAGCCGTCGAACGGGGCGAGCCAGCTCGCCGAGCACTCGAGGTTCCTGGCGAAGGCCTCGACGTCCGGCGAGCGCGGGGCGACGATCCCCCAGCCGTAGACACCGACCCGTCGGGCTCCTGGCACCGGAGTATTGTAGAGGAGCCGGGGCGGCACCGAATTTGCCTCGCGCAGCCCCGCAGGGTGGGTGCGATGTCCCAGACTCCTTCCAACGGTTCCAACGGTTCCAACGGCGACGACCTCGAGCAGCTCCTCGCGGTCCTGCCGTCGGCGATCCGCGCCGGCATCGAGCGCCAGGGGGACCTCTCCGAGCTGGTCGAGATCGTCGTCGACCTCGGCCGCCGTCCCGAGGCCCGCTTCCCCGGCCGCGCCGCCGACGTCGGCTCCGAGCCGGTGTCGCGCCAGGACATCGAGTACGTCGTCGGCCGCGTCGGGCGCTTCGGGCCGGACAACCGCGCCGGCATCGAGCGCACGCTGCACCGCGTCTCGGCGCTGCGCAACCGGGTGGGGGACGCGATCGGCCTGACCTGCCGCGTCGGCCGCGCGGTCTTCGGCACGGTCGACATCCTGCGCGACGTCGTCGAGGCCGGCGACTCGATCCTCCTCCTCGGCCGGCCCGGCGTGGGCAAGACGACCCTCCTGCGCGAGGCGGCGCGGGTGCTGGCCGACGAGCTGGCCAAGCGCGTCGTGGTCGTCGACACTTCGAACGAGATCGCGGGCGACGGCGACATCCCGCATCCCGGGATCGGCCGCGCCCGCCGCATGCAGGTCCCCGCCCCCGAGCTCCAGCACGCGGTGATGATCGAGGCGGTCGAAAACCACATGCCGGAGGTCATCGTCATCGACGAGATCGGCACCACCGCCGAGGCGCTGGCGGCGCGGACCATCGCCGAGCGCGGGGTGCAGCTCATCGCCACCGCCCACGGCAACACGCTCGAGAACCTGCTGCAGAACCCGACGCTGTCGGACCTCGTCGGCGGCATCCAGGCGGTGACGCTCTCCGACGAGGAGGCGCGCCGGCGCGGCACCCAGAAGACGGTCCTCGAGCGGCGGGCGCCGCCGACCTTCGAGCGGCTGATCGAGATCCAGGAGAAGGACCGCCTGGCGGTGCACCACGACGTGGCGGAGGTCGTGGACCGCTTCCTGCGCGAGATCCCGGCGCGGCCGGAGATCCGGTTGCGGCGGGCGGACGGCGAGGTGGAGATCCAGCGTCCGGCCGGGGCGGAGCGCGCGCCGCGCGCCGCCGGGCGCCGCGCCGAGCGGCCGTCGCGCGGCAACGGG
>DASUNQ010000251.1:0-17739 GCA_036277075.1 Thermoanaerobaculia bacterium | reverse complement strand
ATGGCCGCAGTCCCCGCCCGGCTCGCCGTCGCGCTGGGCCTTCTCTGGTACCTCCTGCAGCACGCCCCGGCAGCCCCCGTCGCGGCGCCCGCCGCGGCCGGACACCGCGCCGCCGACGGCCGGAGCCTGATCTCAGAGCACTCTCCGGAGGCGATGGAGGAGCTCCTCGCGCGCCGCCCCTCGCTGGTGGAGCCCCACCTCACCCACCTCGCCGACGCCTTGGCCGCGTCCGACGCGGCGCTCGCCGGGGACGCCGCGGAGTTCCTCGCCCGGATGGCGCGGGCGCGCGTCCGTCGCCTCGGCGCGGCGCCGCCGGACGCCGACATCGACGCCCTCCTCACCCTCCTCCTCGTGCATCCGGGGCGCTTCGCTCACGACCCCCCGTTCCGCGGCCGGGTCGTCGCCTTCTGGCCGCGCGTGGTCGACGCGGCCGACCCGCCCCCGGCGGCCCTGCGCGGGCGTCTCCTCACCGAGATCAACCGCCTCGAAGGCTTCGACTTCGAGGCCTCCGAGAGGGTGGAGGCGGCGTGGGGGATGGTGCCGCGCGCCAGCGTGGAGCGCCGCCACGAGCCCCCCGGCCCCTTCACCGTCGACGACGATCTCTCGCGGCCGATCGAGGCCTCGATCTACTCGCTGCCCTCGGACCTGATCGACGCCGCCAGCGCGGCGCGGCTCCTCGGCGCCGTGCGCGCCCTCGACCCCCGCCGCGAGCTGCTGGTGATGACCGACCAGCCGGCGCCGCCGGCGGAGGCGTCCGGCGGCCGCCTGGCGTGGGAGGTGCTCCCCACGTTCGGCCGCCTCTTCTCGCCCTGGCCGCGCGACCCCCTCAGCGTCGTGCGCCGGCCGGACGGCGGCGTAATGGTCCTGCTGCGCCCCAACGTCCAGCGCCAGCGCGAGGAGGACGCGTTCCTGGGGCGCGAGCTGGTGCAGACGCTGCCGGAGCGGGTGGACCGCGCCTGGAAGGGCGTCACCTGGAGCGCCGCCCCGGTCCCCTTCCACAACGGCCAGGTCCTGATCACGCCCGAGGCCTCGTGGGTCAGCCTCCACGCCTTCGAGCTGCGGGCGCTGGAGCTCCTCGGCCTGCCGCGCGTGCCGGTCGAGCGCTTCGGCGGCGCCGCGGGCGTCGACCGGTACGTCGCGGCGGTGGAGCACGCCGCGGCGGAGCTGGGCGCCCTCTACGGCCGGCCGGTGCGCTTCGTCCACCCGCTCCCGTCCGAGCGCCCGGCGGCCGAGCGGCCGCGGCTCATGGCGCGGCTCGGCGGCGGCGCCGGGCACGACCTCGACTCGCTGCTCACGTTCCTGCCCGGGCGGCGCACGACGGCGCTCGTCGCCGACCTCACGGCCGGCCGCGCCCTCCTCGCCGCCGCGCCCGCCGCCGAGTGGACGGGGTTCCGCGCCGGCTACGGCCTGGCGCCGGCGGCCGAGCGGCTGCCGGCGGAGCTGGCGGCGGCGCTCGACACCCCGGCGGCGGCGGGGCTGGACGGCTTCCTCGACCTGGTCGCGGAGCACCTGCGCCGGCGGGGGATGGCGGTCGAGCGCCTGCCGCTCCTGCTCGTCCCCACGCGCCTCCTCGCCAAGCAGGAGGCGCTGCGGCACGACCGCTTCGCGATCACCTGGAACAACGTCGTGGTGGAGACGCGGGAGGGGAAGGTCCGGGCAGAGGGGTTCGCTTCGCTGCTCCCCGCCGGCGACCGCCTCGCCGAGGAGGCCTTCGCCCGCGCCGGGACCCGGCTCGACCTCCTGCCGCCGCTGGTGCGCAGCATCGTGCTGACCGGCGGCTACCGCTGCGCTTCCAACCACCTGCGGGGCTGAGCGCTACTCGGAGATCAGGAGGCGGCGGCTCGCCGGCAGCCCTTCGAAGCGCTGCCGCTTGCCGGAGGGCCAGCGGACGCTGAGGGGGCCGGCCGCCGCGGCGCCGCGCAGCCCGAAGTGCAGGGTGAGGGCGTTCTGCGAAAGGTAGGAGGAGCCGGTCTTCACCTCGCGCAGCTGCCGCCGGCCGCCGGTCTCGAGCTCGACGCGGGCGCCGATGCCGGAGCGGTTGCTCTCCCGGCCGGCCAGATCGACGGCCAGCCAGGACCCTTCCGCCAGCCCCTCGTAGACCTCGCTCCAGTCGTTCGAGTTCGTCACCACGACGTCCAGGTCGCCGTCGCCGTCCAGGTCGCCACAGGCGAGGCCGCGGCTGGCGCGCACCACCGCGAGCCCGGCCTCCGCGACCTCGGCGAAGCGGCCGTTGCCCAGGTTCTCGTAGACCTGGTTGCGCTGACGGTAGGGACTGGGCGAGCGGAACAGCTCGGCGTTGTCGAGGATGTGACCGTTGGCGGCCACCAGGTCGAGGTCGGCGTCCAGGTCGAAGTCGCCCCAGGCGAGCCCGAAGCCGAGCGAGAGCAGCGACGGCTCGGCGAGGCCGGCGGCGAAGCGGCTGTCGCTGAAGAGCAGGTCCCCTTGGTTGCGGTACAGCGCGAGGCTCTCGAGCTCGAAGTTGGCCACCACGAGGTCGAGCCGCCCGTCGCCGTCGTAGTCGCCGGCGTCCACCCCCATGCTCCCTTCGGCCCGGCCGCGGTCGGAGAGCGCCGAGCCCGAGAGCGTCGAGACGTCCTCGAAGGTGACCCGGCCGGCGGCGTCGCGGCCGCGGTTGCGGTAGAGGAAGTTCGGCGTCGTGTCGTTGGCGACGTAGAGGTCGGGCCACCCGTCGTCGTCGAGGTCGGCGATCACCACCCCGAGCCCGTTGCCCGCGTCCTCCGGCAGGCCCGCCTCGCGCGTCGCGTCGGTAAAGGTGCCGTCGCCGCGGTTGCGGTACAGGCGGTCGGGCGCGCCGAGGAAACGGAGCGGCGTACAGTAGCCGGTCGGTCCCTTGGGCTCGCCGCAGGCGCGGTGCACGTCGAGGCGGTACTCGACGTAATTGGCGACGTAGAGGTCGAGGTCGCCGTCGCGGTCGAGGTCGCCGAAGGCCGCCGACATGCTCCACTGCGGGTCGCTCGCGCCCGACTCGGCGGAGACGTCGCGGAAGGTGCCGTCGCCCTCGTTGCGCAACAGACGGTCGGGGCCGAAGCCGGTGAGGAAGAGGTCGAGGTCGCCGTCGCCGTCGACGTCGCCGGCCGTCCCTCCGGCGCCGTACTCGGGCGTCGCCAGCCGCGCGGCGTCCGTGACGTCGACGAACCGACCCGGGCCGTCGTTGCGGAACAGGCGCGAGCGCGGCGGCTCGCCGGCGTAGCCGGGAAGCGGCCCGGCGTCGACGAAGAGCACGTCCTCGTCGCCGTCGCCGTCGTAGTCGAGCACCAGGACGCCGCCCATCATCGTCTCCATCATGTGCCGCGCGCCGCTGCCGCCGTGGTGGTGGCGGAAGGCGAGGCCCCAGCGCTCCGCGACCTCGCGGAAGCGGATCGCCGCCTCGACCGGCGCGGCGGCGGCGAGGAGGAGGGCGAGGACGAGCGGCAGGGGGCGGCGGGCCAGGGACTTCAGCCTTCGCCGGCCACGGCGGCCGGCTGCTTGACCCGGATGCGCAGGGCGACGATGCGGTTCTGCCGCACGTCGAGCACCTCGATCTCGAGCGGCCCGACCTCGACCCGGTCGCCGGGCACCGGCAGCCGCCCGAGCTCGGAGAGCACGACGCCGCCGATCGTGTCCTCGTCGCGCTCGGAGAACTCGATGCCCAGCGCCTCCTCGAGCTCGACGACGAGCATCCCCCCCGAGACCTCCCACTCCCCTTCGCCGCCGCCCCGGAGCTCCGGCTTCTCGGGGGCGTCGAACTCGTCGTCGATCTGGCCGACGATCTCCTCGATCACTGTCTCCAGCGTGACGACGCCGGAGACGCCGGCGTACTCGTCCATCACCGCCGCCATGAGGAAGCGCTCGGTGCGCATGCGCTTGAGCAGGCGATCGAGGCGGAGGGTGTCGGGGACGAAGGCCATCTCGCGCGCCACCTGCCGCAGGTCGGTGGGCACCGGGTCGGCGCGGAAGATGTCCTTGATGTGGATGACGCCGACGACGTGGTCGAGGTCGCCGTCGCAGAGCGGGAAGCGGGTGTGGCCGCTGGCGCGCGCGATCCGCAGGTTCTCGGCCAGGCTGCGGGTGGTCGAGAGGTAGACCACGTCGGCGCGCGGCACCATGATCTGCCGCGCCACCCGGTGGGACAGCTCGAAGACGTTGTCGAGCAGCTCGCGCTTCTGGTCCGACAGGCGCGCGCCGCCGCTCGAGGCGAGCAGCAGGCGCAGCTCCTCCTCGTCGTGCGCCAGCTCCCCCTCCGAGACCGGCTGGATGCGCACCAGGCGGAGGAGGAAGTTGGCCGCGTGGTTGAGCAGCCAGATCATCGGGTAGGTGAGCTTGTAGAAGAGGTAGAGCGGCAGGGCGATGTTGAGCGCCGTCGCCTCGGGCTTGCGGATGGCGACCGACTTGGGAGCGAGCTCGCCGAGCACGATGTGGAGCACGGTGATGACGAGGAAGGCGAGGGTGAGCGCCACCGAGTGGACCAGCGGCGGGTTGTCGCCGGCGAACAGGCGGACCACCGGCTCGACGATCCAGACGAATGCCGGCTGGCCGATCCACCCCAGGGCGAGGCTCGCCAGGGTGATGCCGAGCTGGGTGGCGGACAGGTAGGCATCGAGGTGCCGCACCATGTGCCGCGCCACCTTGCCGCGCCGGTCGCCGGCCTGCACGTGGGGGTCGATCTGCGTCGGCCGCACCTTGACGAGCGCGAACTCGGCCGCCACGAAGAAGCCGTTGAGCAGGACCAGGAAGAGACCGGCCACGAGCCCCCAGACCGGGTCGATGTCCAGCGCCGGCATCGGCGCGGCCGCCGCCGGCGGGAAAACACTCAGAGCGAGGAGGGGGGAGCTACCTGGAGGGTCATCCATCGACGCCCGAGGAGTCTAGCATAGGGGGTGCCAGCGCCCGGAAAGCTTTGGAGTCAACGACTTGACCCGCTCCGGCGAGCTGCGCGTCGCCGCCCTCCGCTCCGGCTCACGAGGAAATGAAACAGGGACCTCTCTTCCTCGATAAGATCGCCGAATCCGCGATAGTGCGCTACACTCGACCCGATGGCCGACTACGAGGACTGGCTCGAGAAGTGGATCGCGGAGGACGGCGACCGCGTCCGGTCGCTCCTCGGCAAGGTCGTCGCCACTTGCGGCATGACCCGTAAGGATCTCGACCAGCGTCTGCGCCTCGGCGTGGGGTACACGAGCGCGGTGCTCACCGGCCGGATCGAGCTCAAGCAAGAGCACGTTTCAGCGATCCTGCTCGGGGTCGGCGTGCACCCCGGCCTCTTTTTCGGGATCCTCTACCCGACGGACCGCCCCATCGGGCCCGTCGCTGCGACTCCCGACATCGCCCGCCGCCTCGCGCTCGCCGACCTCTCGGGGCAAGGCGCTGAGCCCGTACCCGTCGCCGCGGCGCCGCCCATGACGGCCGCCGAGATCAAGGCGCTGGTCGACGAGTCCATCCAGCGCGCGCTCGCCGCGACCAAGCACCAGCGCCTTGCGGGCGGCCGCAAGAAATCTCGCATGAAGCGTAAGAGCTGAGCCGGGGCGATTACCTGCCCGCTTCCGGAGAGCGAACGAAATGGAAGCCCTGGAAACAAAAGCCCAGACCCGCGACTACGAGGTGAGGGCCTGGGAGTTCAACCTCATCTTCATCGAGATCGTTCTGCTCGCCGGACTGGCAGTGGGCTGGGTCTGGCTTGTTCGTCGCCTGTTGAGAGGACTGGTCTTGCCGGCGGGGAGGGCGCGCGGCGAGGAGCGTTCTTCTCGCCATCCACCCGGCCGAAGGCGAACACGACCACGCGGTGCCGCTTCTCTGTCCCATGGCGGACTTCGAGCTGCTCGCGAATCGCGTCATGCAGATACTGCTCGGCCACAGGCACCGACGACTCCAGGATGATGATCTTGTCCACCTTGCCCGCCGGGTCCACCTCGGCCCGGAACCACACCTCGCCGCCGATGTGCCGCCCGTAACCTTCAGCCAAGGAACTCAGGTCCACCTCCATCGGCACGAAGCTCGGAACAGGAACGTGCCGGCTGTTGTGCGGGTGGTTGCCGGCCTGGATGACCAGAACGCAACGAGCCCTGCCGCGCGGCCGAAACGAATCACGAACCTCGCCGAGACGTTCTTTGAACTCTCTCGTCGAGCTCAGGCGCAAGCTGATCCCGCTCTCGCGCACACCGAGCATCGCCCACTCGTCAAAGAAGTAGAAGCCTTCGGGAAGCCACCCCGGCGCGGCACTGTGCCAAAGCCGCGTCTTGGGTCAGAGCCGCGAGTACCAGAATCCAGGCTGCCGCTACAATCTGCCGCCTCATCGCTTCTCCTCCTCGTTCTCCTGAATCAGGGCCGGTAAAGGTGTCCCTAACTCCCGCTCGAAGGCGGTCTCGAATTGACGCGCCTCCTTCTCGAAGTCCTCGTAGCTCGGGCCATCCCCGCCGGCGCTGAAGACCGATCCGGAGGGACCGCGGAGGTGCAGCACGTTCCGCAGCACGAACCCTGCTTGTTTCGGCGTCAGGTGCTCCTCGTGCAGCCAGCGCCCGAGAGTTCCACCGATGAACTCGGCGCGTTCCATGGTGAACCCGTCGCTCACTCCCTCGAACAACCGGTCCCGCCCCGCGAGCTTTGCGCGGCGGCGCTCCTCCTCCCAGCGGGCACGCTGGTCCGTCATGAACTCGTCGTCGCGCGCCACGGCTGCCGCGAGCGTGCGGCTGTCGAGGCGCTCGAGCCCGGTTCCCTGGAGAAAGAGTCTGATCGAGGACAACCCGGCTTCACCCGCTGCCAGCTTCACCCTCGACAGGGCGAGCAGATGCTCCGCAAAGATCTTGAGCTGAATGGCGGCCGGCAGGCTCTCGCCGCGAACGGTCACGACGTTCTCCTCCTCCGCCGCCTCTTGGGGGACCGTCCTCGCACCTTCGGCTTGGACCGCCGCCTCCCTGGGACATCCGTTCGCCGCGCCAGGCAGCGCCCAGGCGGCGGCTCCCAAGGCGCCGCCGACGGCGAAGACCTTCCAGCGAACTCGTTTCATGAACGCACCTCCACGGAACCATCCTCGGGCCGGGATTGGCCGCGAGGTCCCGGTTCTCGTGCACAAGGCACATCGTAGGGAGTCCCAAGAAGCGAGATCAAGCAGGAAGTGCGCGGCCGCGGCGCCCGCTCCGCGCCCGCCTGTCGTTCTCTCCTACCGCTCGATCTTCTGAAGGTCGGCGGCGGCGCTGCGGAGGATGGCGAGGGTGAGGCGGTCCTGGCGCACGGCTTGGCCGAGGAGGGCCAGGGCCATGAAGGCTTCGCGCTCGATGTGCAGGAGTCCGAAGGTCTCGATGGTCTCGGTGACCAGGGCGCGCGCTTGGGCGGTGTGGCCGCGCTGGAGCCAGAGGGCGGCGAGGTCGAGGGCGACGACCGCTGCCGTGTAGGGGAGCTTGCGGGTGAGGAAGACCCGGCGGGCCTTTTGGAAATGGTGCTCGGCGCGGCCGAAGTGGCCGAGGCCGGCGGCGATGCGGCCGTCGAGCCAGAGGAGCTTGACCTGGATCAGCGGCTCGGGGAAGGCGGCGAACAGCGTCCGGCACTGCCAGGCGAGATCTCGGGCCTCCTCGAAGCGGCCGCAGTCCGCCCAGATCCAAGCGAGGTTGTGCAGGCAGAACGGGATAGCCTTCGGCTCGCGGTTAGCATCGAGGAGTGGCAGGGCGCCCAGGAAGTGGTCCACGGCTTCCTGGGGAGCGGCGTCATACATCGCGGCGAGTCCCAAGTGCAGCAGGGCTTCGCCGGTCTCGTGGTCCTTTCCATCCTTCTGGTAGAAGCAGAGCGCCGGGCCGAGGATTTGGCGCGCCTCGGCGAACCGCCGCTGCGCGATGTAGACGGCTCCCAGCCGCTTTAGGATCTCCGCCAGGACGAGCGGGGCCCCGGTGCCGGTGTCGAGACGCTGTAGGGCCCTGAGGAGATCCCGTTCAGCTCCCTGCGGGTCGTTCGCCACCCGGCGGGCGTTGCCGAGGGCCGCGAGGGCGCGCGCCTGAAGGTCGGCGAGGGCGCGCGGGCCCCGGGTGGCAGGGTCGATTCGCTCGGCGACGAGGGAGGCCGCGCCGGCGAGCTGGAGCATCTCCTCGGGGTCGTCGTGGCGGATCTTCCAGCTCTCCGCCAGCCGGCGCTCGCAGCGCCGCCAGGCGCGCTCGCCGAACCGCGGCCCCGGCGGCAGGAGCCGCTCCAGGAGCGCTTGGGCGGAGGGCCGAGGCGCCGCGGCCGTGCGCTGGCGCCGCCGCCGCCCGATCTCCCGGCGCAGGGCGGCGCGGAAACGGGCGAGGGGGAAGTCGTACCTGGCGGGGTCGACGGGGTCGGGCGCGAAGAGCGGCTGAACGAGGGGGGCGGCGGCGGCGAGGCAGGTGCGGCAGCGGAGCAGGTGCCCGGCGACCTCCTTGCCCGCGGCGCGGTCGAGCCGGCCGAGCGCGAAGGCCCGCAGCCGATCGTGCGGCGGGTGCGGCGCGGCGGGCTGGTCTGGTTCGGACATCTTCCCTCCGTCAGTTGCGCAAGTGGACTGATTCTTTCACAGCGGCGGCAAAGCAACCCCGGGAGCGGCGGCTGCCGCCCCCGGAGGTTCTTACCGACGGCTAACCGAGGGGATCGAGGCCGCCGCCCTCGTTCGCCCAGATCGCGGTGAGCCCCTGCCAGCGGCCTGCGAGCCAGCTCCCGACGCTCTCGATCCAGCTTCCGTGCCGAGCGAGGCCCGCCCGTCCAGGCGGGCCGGCGGCGGCGAGAGGCGGTGCCGCCAGGTGCAGGGCCGCCGCCAGGGCGCAGGCGGCCGTGAGGCGCGAAACGTTCCTTCCGTTCATCTCCCGTCCTCCGATCCCGGGAGGCGGCGGAGAGCCCCATTGCCCCCGCGCCCCGCCGGGGCAACGCGAGTCGGTCGCGTTGCACCCAGTCTCGCACCCCTGGCGTAAAACGCCTTTCTTCCTGCCGACCCGCCGAGGGGGTGGTGTTACCCCTTCCGGCAATGAAAGTACGCCAAGACACAACGAAAGCACCCGAATCTGCGTATCGCTCCAGCTCGACCCGGGTTTATCCGCCGTGTCACGCAGGAAAAGGAGAATTACGCAACCCATTGACACGTTCACAGAATCGCTCGTAGGATCCCCGACCAGTGCAGAAGATCAAACGATCAGTTCCCGCTCCCGCCACGCCGCCATCCGAGCTCACGGCCCCGGAGCGGCGGCTCCTGACAGCGTTTGGCCGGCGCCTGGCGCACCTGCGGCGGGAGCGGGGGTTATCGCAGAAGGCAATCGCCCGCGAGCTCGCGATCGGCGAGGAGCTGGTCAGCAAGTACGAGCGCGGCCTCCACGCCCCGCGGCTCGGGACCCTGCTGAAGCTCCGCACCCTCCTCTCCGTCAGCCTCGACTACCTGGTCGCCGGCGCCGCCTCTCCCGGCATCACCGACCCGCACCTGCTCGAGTGGGCACAGGCCGCCAACCAGCTCCCCCCCGATCACCGGAAGTACGTCGCGGAAGCCGTCCAAGACCTGGTCCAGGCGGCCCGCCGGATCGTGGAGCGCGAGACTCGCGCGGAGGCCCGGAAGTAGATGGACGACCTGCACCTCCGCCCGCTGGAAGCGGATCAGTTCCTCGCCTTCCTCCCGCCGCCGCAGCAGGTCGCCTTGGGGCACGTGCTGGAGTGCGCGACCTGCCGGCAGCTCCTCCTCGACAAGCTCGGCCCGCCCGCCGCGGCGCCCGCGGCAGCCCGCCCGGAGCGGCCCGACTACACGGCGATGTGGCCCCGGGTCTTCGCCCACGCCGAGGAGATCGCGCGCCGGGCCGCCGCCGAGCGCGAAGCGGCCGATCCGGCGCTCGCCGAGCTGCTGCCCCTCCGCGACGAGGAGCGCCGCGAGCGGGTGCAGCAGGAGGCGCGCTTGCGCTCGGTGGCGGTTGCCAACCTCCTCCTGGAGCGGAGCTTCGCCGCGGCGCGCGAAGACCCGGCCGAGGGCGAGGAGCTGGCGCTCCTCGCCCTCCTGATCCTCGGCCTGCTCGCGCCCGAGCAGGCACCGGCGCAGCTCGTCGCCGAGCTGCGGGCGCGCGGCTGGGCGCTCGTCGCGCACGCCTGCTGGATCAACGCGGACTGGCCCGGGGCGCGCGAGGGGCTGGAGCGCTCCGAGCAAGCCCTGGCCGAAGCCGGCTACGCGACCAAGCGCCTCGGCTTCCGCCGCACGATGGCCGCCTTCCGGCTCACCGAGAGCCGCATCGAAGAGGCCTTCCAACTGCTGAGCAGCGCCGTCGAGGCGCTCCTCGCCTGCCTCCTCCCCGCGCCGGAAGGCGCGGAACCCGACAACGACGAGACGGAGACCTGAACATGGCGAGACCGTCGCCCGGAAATTCGTCCCACGGCCTGGGGAAGGCTCCCCATCGGGCGGGGAGTGTTCCCCACGAGACGGGGAGCGTTCCCCACGAGGCGGGGAACGTCCCCCACCGGACGGGGGACGTTGCCCATCGCCGGGGGAACGCTCCCCGCCGCCCGAGGAGTGTTCCCCGTCGGCTGGGGAAGGTTCCCCCTGGCCGGGGGAACGCTCCCCGCCACCGGGGGAACGTTCCCCGGCTCGCGGGCGGCATTCGCGAATCTGCGGGGTGGGCTCCCGGAGATCGCGCGATGCCGCCCCGCGAGTCGGAGCAGGTTCCCCTACTTCGGGAGCGGCCTCCCGCCGAGCCGACACCGTCCCCCCGCGGCTCCGGGGAGTCCCTCCACGCTCCGGGGGAGCCTCCCGCACGCCATTCCTGCTCGTTCGCAGGGGTGGGGGGGCTTCCCCGCCTTTTTTCCCTCATTCCCCCGCCGGCCGGGAACCCGTCCCGGCTCGGCTCCCAACAACCCCGAGACGGAAGGAGAGTCCCCATGCCACGCGAGTCCTTTCCCGAGCTCCTCGTCGAGCTGGACACCCTGTCCACCAACCTCAAGGGTCGCCTCGGCGACACCCCCCACCTGGCGGTCATGCAGGCCGATCTCGAAGCCTGGGTCGCCGAAGCGCGGGGCCTCGAGTCCCAGCAGGAGATCTTCGAGGCCCGCCTCCGCGAGACCAACGAGAAGCGCCGCAAGAGCGAGCAGCGCGGCGTCGACCTCCGGGGCCAGCTCAACGCGGCCCTGCGCGGCCACTTCGGTCCCAAGAGCCAGACGCTGCGCGAGTTCGGCTTCCTGCCGCGGGGGCGGAAGCTGGCCGCGCCCAAGCCCGACGAGCCGCCGCCGCAGCCGGCGCCGGCACCCACCTCGTAACCGCCTGGTCGGGGCCGCGGGCGCGCTCCGCGCCCGCGGCCCTGTCCGTGCTCAACCGCGCTGCGGGGAGATGCAACCATGCGCACCAAGAGACTTCAGCCCGGCCAGACGGTCTTCGTGCCGGACTTCCTCGATCGGCTCCAACAGACCGATGACCCCGCCAGCGCCCACGAGGCGCAGTGGACCGGCGACTGGAAGGTCGTGAGCCTCGCCGACGACCAGCACCTCGTCCTGCGGAGCTGGGAGGAGGCCGGGACGGCGCGCCCGGCCGCCATCTTCCGCGAGCGCCAGGTCGCGCTCCTCTGCGCCGCCGTCCTGCCCGTCGACGCGCGGCCCACGCTCTTTCTCGTCCGGCCGGTGTCCGCCGAGGCTGGCTATGCGGTGCTGGTCCGCGACACCTACGGCGCCGAGGCCAGCGAGAGCGATCCCGTGGGCGAGGTCTTCGATCTCGGCGACAACCAGGCGCTCGCGCTCCATCTCGCCGGCTCTTTCGCCCGCTCCCCCTACGCTCTCGCCCTGGTCCTCGAAGCCGCCGGGCCGACCGCGATCCGCTTGGTCGGCGAGCTGTTGCACCGGCAGATGAGAGATGCGCCGTGAGGGCGCGACGGCCGCAGAGTGGCCACCCAGCCGGATGAGGCGGCACTTCGTCGCCAGAAGCGGCAGCTCGCGCGCGCGGAAACGGAACTGTCCCCGATTCGAGGTCCGGCAGCTCGGAAACGCACCGCAAAGCCCCCTGGAGCTCTGCACGCTCGTGGCTGCCTGCGAGCTCGTCTCCATGGCGTTTTCAACTTCCTGCTGATCTGGAGCATTACCTGGGGCCTGCGACCGGTCCTCGAAGGAAGATGTCCCGAGCAAGCCGGACAAATGAGCACCTGAGAGGCTGATCACGGATTACGGTTGCGGTGCCGGGCTGGCAGCCACAATGCCCGGCTGCGCCGGCGTCCGGCCCGCCTTCGCGCTGTCCACCGGGGCGGCCTTGCGGCCGCCCCTCGGCGGGCACCCTACAGACAGCGCATGAAGGCCACGAGGTCCTGCTTGTCCTGCTGCGAGAGGCGGGTCTGCAGGATCAGGTTGAAGAACTCCACGGTGTCCTCGAGGGTCGGCAGCCGCCCGTCGTGGAAGTAGGGGGGGCTGTCCTTGATGCCGCGCAGGCTGAAGGTCTTCGACCAGCCCTCGGCACGGCCGGGGTAGAACTCTTCGACCCGCAGGTCGTGCATCGTGTTGTCGATGTAGTAGGGCGCCGGGTGGCAGGTGCCGCACTGGGCGCGGCCGAAGAAGAGCTTCTCGCCGCGCAGCTCCTGCTCGTTGGCCTTCGCCGGGTCGAGCTTGCCGACGCGGTTGAGCTTGGGCGCCGGCGGGAAGCCGACGATCGAGTTGAAGTCGCCCATGCGGTTGGTCGACACCCGGTCGACCTGGCGGCCGCCGATCTGCGGCTGGATCGAGATGTCGCCGTCGAAGTACTCCTCGACCTCCGAGAAGTGGTCGAGCGAGCGGATCGAGCGCCGCAGGCTGAAGAGCGAGTTGACGTTGTTGCCGCGCAGGCTCGGCGTCTCCAGGCGCGAGCGCGCCAGCGTCGGCCGCGCGCCGGGGTCGAGCACGATGGCGCCGTTGCCGTGGCCGTTGACGTGGCAGTCGAGGCAGGCGATGCCGCGCACCGGCTCCTTGGTCAGACGATGCTTGGTGTAGTTGAACCAGGTGGTGGGCGCCGGCTGCACCAGGTGGCGCAGCCCCTCGACCTGCTCCGGCGTGATGATCCCCTCGAAGAGCTCGCGGAAGTTCGCGAGGTTGATCTCCCGCCCCTTCGAGACGTCGCCCAGGTCCGGCCGGGTGGTCAGGAAGAGCGGCGGCGGGAACTCCGGCAGGTAGGCCTCGGGGATGTCGAACTCGACGTCGAAGCGCTCGGTCTCGGGGTGGACCCGCGTCCACATCTGGGGGAAGAGCATGTGCCCGACGGAGTGCAGGGGGTGCGAGAGCGGCCGGAAGCCCTCCGGCAGGAGGTCGCGGCGGAGGATCTCCTCGGGCGCCAGCGCGGCGAGCTCTTCCCAGCTCCCGATCCCCTTGGGCAGGCGCACCACCGGCCCCACCGGGATCGGCTTGCTGCGGCTCATGGTCACCGCGGTCGTCGTCTTGCCGGTGAAGTCGTAGCGCTGCGCCATGTAGTCGCGGCGCTGCTCCATCACCTTGGCCTTCTGCGCGCTCATCGCGCGGTAGAACTCGTCGAAGTTGGCGACGTCGTCGAGCGACACGTAGTCGCGCTTGCCCGCGCCGCCGTAGCGGTAGAGGTCCTGCGGCACGATGCCGCCGAGGGAGACCACCGGGAACGGCTTGAGCACCGTGCCCAGCGGCTGGTACTGCGGATAGGGGCGCTCCCAGTCCTTCGCGACCGCCGCCGGCGAGTTGGGGGCGATCGAGTCTTCGAGGCGCGACGGGTAGGCGGGGGACTCGACCGCGGCGGGCGAGGTGCCGGGCTTGGTCGAGACCGGCTCGGCCCCCTGCACCGCCACCTCCGTGGCGCCGAGGAAGTAGCCGAGCACGAGCCCGGCGGCGAGCAGAAGGACGGTGCTGTTGAGGAAGCGGCGGGTTCGAACGCTCATCGAAAAAGGCCTCCCTCGCGGCTCCCGAGGACCGGGGACTCGCGTACGCCAAGGTAGTTTTGCAGTGAGACTAACGCGAAATCGTTGGCCCGGCAATGCCGGCGTTGCCCCGGCGGGCGGAACCGCGTCTATAATCTTCGCAACTCGTAGAACTTCCGTCGCGCGGAAGCGAGCGCAGCAGCTCCTCGCATGACAACGCCCGACCTCACTCCGCTGGGGACCTGGACGCCGGGTCCTCACCCCGCAGCTTTCGCGCCCGCCGAGCTGCTGCCGCTCGTGCCGCGCGTGCGCGAGGCGGTGCACGTGGTGCGCGACGGCGCGCGCGGGCGCGTCGGCCTGGGGCTGGCGGGCGCGACCGGCAACGGCGCCGCCAACGGCCGGCCGACCTTCCCCTGGCTGGCGACGCTGCCGCCGCTGTTCCCGGAGTGGCTCGGCGACCGCTCGTTCCTCGACGTCCATCGCGTGCGCTTCTCCTACGTCGCCGGCGAGATGGCGAACGGCATCGCCACCTCCCAGATGGTCGTCGCCATGGCGCGGGCCGGGATGCTCGGCTTCTTCGGCGCCGCGGGCCTCTCGCCGGCGCGGGTCGAGAAGGCGCTCGACGAGGTCGCCGCGGGCGTGGGGGAGAGCGGCGCCTCGTGGGGCTCGAACCTCATCCACTCGCCGAACGAGCCCGACCTCGAGGAGGCGATCGTCGACCTCTACCTCCGCCGGCGCGTGCAGCGCGTCTCCGCCTCGGCCTACATGGACCTGACGCCGGCAGTGGTGCGCTATGCCGCGTCGGGCCTGGCGCTCGACCCGGCGGGGCGGGTGCGGCGCCGCAACCACGTCTTCGCCAAGCTCTCGCGGCCGGAGGTGGCGCGCCGCTTCCTGTCGCCGCCGCCCGCGGCGATGCTCCAGGCGCTCGTCGCCGCCGGCAAGCTGAGCGCCGAGGAGGCGCGGCTCGCGGCGCACCTGCCGCTCGCCGAGGACGTCACCGTCGAGGCCGACTCCGGCGGCCACACCGACAACCAGAGCCTCACCGCGCTCTTCCCGACGATCCTCCAGCTCCGCGACCGCCTGGCGGCGCAGCACGGCTACACCCGGCCGATCCGGGTCGGCGCGGCCGGCGGACTGGGGACGCCGTCGGCCGTGGCCGCCGCCTTCGCGCTCGGCGCCGCCTACGTCCTGACCGGCTCGGTCAACCAGGCGGCGGTCGAGTCCGGCCTCTCCGAGGCGGGCAAGCGGATGCTGGCGCAGGCCGAGCTGACCGATGTCGTCATGGCGCCCGCCGCCGACATGTTCGAGCTCGGCATCAAGGTGCAGGTGCTGCGGCGCGGTACGCTCTTCGGCGTGCGCGCGGCGCGCCTCTACGAGCTCTACCGCGGCTACGATTCGCTCGAGGCCCTCCCGGCCGACGTCCGGCAGCGGCTCGAGAAGGAGATCTTCCGCGCCCCGCTCGAGCAAGTCTGGGAGGAGACGCGGCAGTTCTTCGCCCGCCGCGATCCGCGCGAGAACGAGCGCGCCGAGCGCGACCCCAGGCACCGCATGGCGCTGGTCTTCCGCTGGTACCTCGGCCGCTCGAGCGGCTGGGCGGTGGCCGGCGACGGCGAGCGCCAGACCGACTATCAGGTCTGGTGCGGCCCGGCGATGGGGGCCTTCAACAGTTGGGTCGCGGGGTCGTTCCTCGAGCGGCTCGCCGACCGCACGGTGGTGCAGATCGCGCGCAACCTGCTCGAGGGGGCGGCGGTCGTCACCCGCGCGCAACAGCTCCGCTCCTACGGGGTCGCGGTCCCGGGAGCGGCGTTCCACTTCTCGCCGCGGCCATTGAGCTGACGTCCGTTCGGGGGGTCTCGCATGTCCGATCGTCCCGCCGCTCCACAGATCCCGATCGCCGTCGTCGGCGTCGGCGCCCTCTTCCCCGGCTCCGCCGAGCCGGGGGGCTTCTGGCGCGACATCCTGGCCGGCCGCGACCTGATCACCGACGTGCCGCCGACCCACTGGCTGATCGAGGACTACTACGATCCGGACCCCAAGGCACCGGACAAGACCTACGCGCGGCGCGGCTCGTTCCTCTCGCCCGTCGACTTCGACCCGGTCGAGTTCGGGCTGCCACCGACGAGCCTGCCCGCGACCGACTCGGCGCAGCTCCTCGGCCTGATCGTCGCCAAGCAGGTGCTCGACGACGCCGCGCAGGGGCAGTTCCGCGACCTCGACCGCAGCCGCATCAGCGTCATCCTCGGGGTGACCTCGGCGCAGGAGCTCCTCGCCTCGATGGTCGGCCGCCTGCAGCGGCCGGTGTGGGTCAAGGCGTTGCGCGAGAGCGGCCTGCCGGAGGACGAGGTGGAGGCGATCTGCCAGCGCATCGCCGACCACTACGTGCCCTGGCAGGAGAGCACCTTCCCGGGTCTGCTCGGCAACGTCGTCGCCGGCCGCATCGCCAACCGGTTCGACCTCGGCGGCACCAACTGCGTCACCGACGCGGCCTGCGCCAGCGCCTTCGCGGCGGTGGCGATGGCGGTGCAGGAGCTCGCGCTCGGCACCTCCGACCTGGTCGTCAGCGGCGGCGTCGACACTCTCAACGACATCTTCATGTACCTCTGCTTCAGCAAGACGCCGGCGCTCTCGCCCACCGGCGACTGCCGCCCCTTCGCCGAGGGCGCCGACGGGACGCTGCTCGGCGAAGGGCTGTGCATGGTGGCCTTGAAGCGCCTCGCCGACGCCGAGCGCGACGGCGACCGCATCTACGCCGTGCTGCGCGGCGTCGGCTCGTCCTCGGACGGGCGGGCGACGGCGGTCTACGCGCCGCTGGCGGACGGGCAGTCGCAGGCGCTGCGCCGCGCCTACGCTCACGCCGGCTACGGTCCGGAGACCGTCGAGCTGGTGGAGGCGCACGGCACCGGCACCAAGGCCGGCGACGTCGCCGAGGTCGAGGCGCTGAAGCTGGTCTTCGACGCCTCGGGGCGGCGCGACCGGCAGTGGTGCGCGCTGGGCTCGATCAAGTCGCAGATCGGCCACACCAAGGCCGCCGCCGGCGCCGCCGGCCTGTTCAAGGCGGTGATGGCGCTGCACCACAAGGTGCTGCCGCCGACGCTCAAGGTGGAGCGCCCGAACCCGAAGCTGGACCTGCCGGCCAGCCCCTTCTTCGTCAACACCAGGACCGCGCCCTGGGTGCGCGGCGGCGAGCACCCGCGGCGCGCCTCGGTGAGCTCCTTCGGCTTCGGCGGCAGCAACTTCCACCTGGCGCTCGAGGAGTACACCGGCCCGGGCCGGCGGGCGTGGCGCCTGCGCGCGAGCCCGACGGAGCTCGTCCTGCTCTGCGCCGGCGACGCCCCCGCCCTCGCCGCTCTGGCGGCGGCGCGGGCGGACGAGGCGGAGGCCGGCGGGGAGGGATTCCTGCGCTGGCTCGCGCGCGCCTCGCAGGAGGGCTTCACGGCCGCTGACGCCTGCCGGCTGGCGGTCGTGGCCGGTGACCAGGCGGACCTCGCGGCCAAGCTGCGGCAGGCCGCCGGGGCGATCGGCGGCGCGTCCGGCGGGAGCTTCGCGGCGCCGTCGGGGATCTACTCGGGCGCCGGCGCCGCGGCCGGCAAGGTCGCGTTCCTCTTCCCGGGGCAGGGGAGCCAGTACGTCGGCATGGGCGGCGACCTCGCCGTCGCCTTCGACGCCGCGCGCGCCGTCTGGGACCGCGCCGCGGCGCTGCCCCTCGCCGCCGACGGCCGCCTGCACGAGGTGGTCTTCGCGCGCCCGGCGTTCACCGACGCGGAGCGGCGGGAGCAGGAGGAGCGGCTCACCCGCACCGAGTGGGCGCAGCCGGCGATCGGCGCGGCCAGCCTGGCGCAGCTCGCGCTGCTGCGGGCGGCGGGGCTGGCGCCCGACTGCGTCGGCGGCCACAGCTTCGGCGCCGTCACCGCGCTCTGCGCCGCCGGGGCGCTCGACGAGGACGCGCTCCTCGCCGTCG
>DASUNQ010000250.1:0-21063 GCA_036277075.1 Thermoanaerobaculia bacterium | reverse complement strand
CCGGCTGCGCCGGTGTCCCCGGCTGCGGCGCCGCCTTCTCCGGATCGGGCTCGAGCGGCTCCTCCGACCGCTCCTCCATGACGTCGCTCATCACCGAAGAGCCGCCGGGGCTGCTCTTGAGGATGCCGATGCCGAGGGTCGTCAGGATGAACACCACGAACGAGACCACGGTCAGCTTGTGCAGCAGCGTCGCCGCGCCGCGCGCCCCGAAGGCGGTCTGCGTGCTGCCGCCGCCGAAGACGGAGAGGTCGGCCCCCTTCCCCTGCTGCAGGAGCACCACGAGGATGAGGAACACGCAGACCAGCACGTGCAGGAAGTACAGCAGATAGATCACGAGGCTCGCCTCCGGGGGTGGCCGAGCGCCCCGGTCGGGGCGCTCAATCGAATGACCGAATGATAGCGAGGAATTGGCCCGGGTCAAGGCTGGCGCCGCCGACGAGGAAGCCGTCGACGTCCGGCTGGGCGGCGAGCGCGGCGGCGTTCTCGGGCGTGACCGAGCCCCCGTAGAGGATCGGGGTGCGGCGGGCTTCCCCCGCGAGGAGGCCGCGCAGGTAGGCGTGGGCCGCCTGCGCGGTCTCGGGCGTCGCCGTGTCGCCGGTGCCGATCGCCCAGACCGGCTCGTAGGCGAGCGCCCAGTCGGCCGGCAGGTGGGGCAGGGCCGCCCGGAGCTGCCGCGCCAGGACCTCCTCGGTCGCCGCGCCGCGCCGCTCGTCGCGCGTCTCGCCGACGCACAGCAGGGGGCGCAGGCCGTGGCGGACCGCCGCGGCCGCCTTGCGCGCCACCAGCTCGTCCCCCTCGCCGTGGCCGTGGCGCCGCTCGCTGTGGCCGCAGAGCGCCCAGACGCAGCCGGCGTCGGCGAGCTGCGCCGCCGAGACGTCGCCGGTGAAGGCCCCCTTGTCCTCCGGGTGGAGGTCCTGGCCGCCCGTCTCGACGGCGCCGCCGGCGAGCTCCGACGCCACCACCGGCAGCAGCGGGAACGAGGGGAAGACCGCGGCGCCGGCGCGGGCGCCGCCGCTCTCCGCCCGCACCCGCCGGCACCAGGCGCGCGCCTCGGCCGCGAGCAGGTGCATCTTCCAGTTCGCGGCGACGAGGGGGCGGCGGACGGCGGCGCCGCCGCTCACCGGCGGCGCTCCAGCACCGCGACGCCCGGCAGGGTCTTGCCGGCCAGGAGCTCGAGCGAGGCGCCGCCGCCGGTCGAGACGTGGCCCACCTTCTCCGTCACGCCGGCCCGGCGCGCCGCCGCCACCGTCTCGCCGCCGCCGAGGACGGAGAAGCCGGGGCAGGCGGCCACCGCTGCGGCGAGCGCCAGGGTGCCGGCGTCGAAGGGGGGCTTCTCGAAGACGCCGAGCGGACCGTTCCAGAAGAGGGTGCCGGCGTCGGCGAGCGCGGAGGCGAAGGCGCGGCGGGTCTCGGGTCCGACGTCCACCGCCTTGGTCCCCGGCGGCACGGCGCCGGGCGGCACGGTCTCGATGCGCCGCTTCGCCTCGAGGTCGTCGGTCACCACCAGGTCGCGCGGCAGCAGGACCTCGACGCCGCGCTCGCCGGCCCGCGCCAGGATCTCGCGCGCCAGCTCGAGGCGGTCGGGCTCGTAGAGCGAGTCGCCGAGGTCGTGCCCTTGGGCGGCGAGGAAGGTGTTCGCCATGCCGCCGCCCAGCAGCAGCCGATCGAGCCGCGGCAGCAGGTTCTCGAGGGTGTCGATCTTGCCCTCGATCTTGGCGCCGCCGAGGACCGCCGCGAACGGCCGCTCGGGCTCGCCGAGCAACCGGCCGAGCGCCGCCACCTCGCGGACCATGAGCCGCCCGGCGGCCCTGCGCTCCAGCCGCTCGGCGACGCCGACGACCGAGGCGTGGGCGCGGTGGGCGCTGCCGAAGGCCTCGCCGACGTAGAGCTCGCCGTGCTCGGCGAGCGCCGCGGCGAAGGCGGGGTCGTTCGCCTCCTCCCCGGGGTGGAAGCGCAGGTTCTCGAGCAGCGTCAGCTCGCCGGGGCCCATGGCCTCGACCACCGCGCGCGCCGCGGGGCCGACGCAGTCGGGCGCGAACCGCACCGGCCCGCCGGTCAGCTCGACCAGCTTCTCGGCCACCGGACGGAGGCTCCAGCGCGGGTCGGGCACCCCTTTCGGCCGCCCGCCGTGCGCGGCGAGGACGAGCCGCGCGCCGGCCTCGCGGAGCTCGCGCAGCGTCGGCAGCGCCTCCTCGAGGCGCGTCGCGTCGAGCACTTCGCCGGCCGCCGTGAACGGGACGTTGAAGTCGACCCGCACGAAGACCCGCCGCCCGCGCAGCGCGCCGAGGTCGAGGTCCTCCAGCGTGTAGAGATCCATGCGTTCTCCCCCGGCCGGATCATAGCGGCGTGTCCCGCATCGCGCGCCGCCGCGCACTCCTCCAGCGGGCGGCGCCGCCGCCGGGAGGAGGACGCATGGCCGAGATGAGCGACTACTGCAAGGCGTACCTGCTGGGCAGCCTGAGGGCCTATCCCGGCTGGAGCGAGAAGAGCGAGAACGCGCGCGTCGAGGAGGTCGACGGCAAGAAGGCGGACGCGCCGCGGGTGCTCGACGACGAGTCGATCGTCTACATCCACGACAGCTACGTCGTCACCGACGGCGTCTTCAAGGACGAGAACGTGCTCTTCGACGACGTCACCGACGAGTGGAAGGAGTTCTGCCACTCGACCCTGAGCTTCGAGATCCCCGTCTACGAGCCGATCGAGATCCCCCAGGCCGAGCCGGCCGCGGCGCCGGCGGCGGGCGAAGGCGGCGGCTAGGCGGCACGGGCTCCCAGCCGCCGCGCCGTAAGATGGCGGCGCCCGGCGCGCGCCGGCCGCCGCGCATGCCCCGCCCCCGCCCCCTCGCTCTCGGCATCGAGACCTCCTGCGACGACACCGCCTGCGCGCTGCTCGACGGCGACGGGCGCGTGCTCTCCTCGGTCGTGTCGAGCCAGCTCGCGCACCGCGCCTACGGCGGCGTGGTGCCCGAGATCGCCTCGCGCGAGCACCTGCGCAACTGGACGCCGGTCGCGCGCGAGGCGCTGGCGCACGCCGGCGCCGGCTTCCGCGACCTCGACCTGATCGCCGCGACGCGCGGCCCGGGGCTGGTCGGCGCGCTCCTCGTCGGTCTCTCGATCGGCAAGGCCCTGGCCTACGGGCTCCGCCTTCCCTTCCACGCCGTCCATCACCTCGAGGGGCACCTCGTCTCGCCGTTCCTGGATCCAGCGGGCGGCCCGGCCGCGCCGCCGCCGGAGCGCTTCGTCGGGCTGGTGGTCTCGGGGGGGCACAGCACGATCTTCGCGGTCGAAGGGAGCGCCGTCGCCACGGTCGCCGAGACCCGCGACGACGCGATGGGGGAGGCCTTCGACAAGGTCGGCAAGCGCCTCGGGCTGCCGTTTCCGCAAGGGCCGCGGGTCGACGAGCTCGCCGAGCGCGGCGACCCCGCGGCCTGCCCTTTCCCGATCCCCGACTGCGGCGCCAGCCTCGACTTCTCCTACTCGGGTCTCAAGAGCCAGGCGCTCCAGGCGATCGAGCGGCTGGAGCGCGCCGGCGGGCGCTGGCTGCCCGAGACGGGGGAGGAGCCGCCGGGGGCGGTGCTCGACCTCTTCGCCGGCTTCCGCGCGGCGGCCGTCGGCCAGGCGCTCGACCGCCTCGACCGCCTTCACGCGCAGGCGCCCATCCCGCTCCTCGCCGTCTCCGGCGGCGTCGCCGCCAACCGCCTGCTCCGCCGCGAGCTGGCGCGCTGGGCGGCGGAGCGTGCGGTCGAGCTGCGCCTCGTGCCGCTCGTCTACTCGGGGGACAACGCGGCGATGATCGCCCACGCCGCCCTGCTGCGCCACCGCCGAGGATTGGCCGACGACCCGCTCGCCGCGGAAGCGGAGAGCCGCATCGCCCTCTAGCATCCGCCGAACCTCCTTCGGCGAATCGGCCGATTGCCCGAACAAACCTCTTGACGCAGCGGATTGGCCGCCATAACCTCTCCTCATCCGGGGAGAGGCCGAATGATCGACGAATACGATCGCAAGATCCTGAACATCCTCCAGCAGAACGCGCGGACGCCGAACGTTCGCATCGCGCGCGAGATCGGCATGGCCCCGTCCGCGGTGCTCGAACGGATCCGCAAGCTGGAGGCCCGCGGCGTCATCCAGGGCTACGAGGCGCGGATCGATCCGCAGGCGCTGGGGCTCGGGCTCCTCGCCTTCGTCTTCGTCCGCTCCGAGGAGGCGACCGGGTACGACCCCTACGGCGAGCGGCTGGCGGAGATCCCGGAGGTGCAGGAGGTCCACCACATCGCGGGCGAGGACTGCTACCTGGTCAAGGTGCGCGCCGCCGACGCCCGCGCCCTCGGCCGGCTGCTGCGCGAGGGGTTCGGCCGGGTGGGGAAGGTTCGCACCCGCACCACCGTGGCGCTCGAGACGATCCGCGAGAGCGCCAAGCTGCCGCTGGGCGAGCCCGGATGGACCTCCGAAGCGGAGGGGCCCGAGGAGGAGGCGCGCCTTGCCTGAGACGACCGCGCGCTCGACCGCGGCCGCCGCGAGCCTCTGGCGCCTGGCGCCGGCGCTCGGCGCCGTCTACCTCATCTGGGGCTCGACCTACCTCGCGATCCGCTTCGCCATCGAGACGATCCCGCCGTTCCTCATGGCCGGCGCCCGCTTCCTCGTCGCCGGCGTCCTGCTCTACGTCTGGGCCCGCGCCTCGGGCGCGGCGCGGCCGACGCTGGCGCAGTGGCGCGCGACGGCGGCGATCGGCGGCTTCCTCCTCCTCGGCGGCAACGGCGGCGTGGTCTGGGCCGAGCAGCACGTGCCGTCCGGGATCGCGGCGCTGCTCATCACCACCGAGCCGCTCTGGATCGTGCTGCTCGACTGGCTGCGCCCGAACGGGCGCCGGCCCGGCTGGCGCGTCGCCGCGGGTCTGCTGCTCGGCTTCGCCGGCACCGTCCTGCTGGTGCGACCGGGACTCGGCGGCGGCGTCTACCCGCTCGGCGCGATCGTGCTCGTGCTCGCCTCGCTCTCCTGGGCCTGGGGGTCGCTGCGCTCGACCTGGGCGCCGCTGCCGTCCTCGCGCATCCTGACCACCGGCATGCAGATGCTCGCCGGCGGCGCGCTCCTGCTGCTGGTCGGCCTCGCGACGGGAGAGCCGGCGCGCTTCGCGCTGGCCGAGGTCTCGACCCGCTCGCTGCTCGCGGTCCTCTACCTCGTCGTCTTCGGCTCGCTCATCGCCTTCAGCGCCTACGTCTGGCTGCTGCGCGAGGCGCCGCCGGCCCTGGTCGCCACCTACGCCTACGTCAACCCGGTGGTGGCGGTGCTGCTCGGCTGGGGCCTGGCCGGCGAGCCGCTCACCGCCGGCACGCTGGCCGCGGCGGCGGTCATCATCGCCGGGGTGGTGGTCATCACCACCGCTCCCCGCCATCCGGCGGCGCGGCCGCTCCCGGCGCGGGAGGTTGCGAGCGCGAGCCCCGAGGAGCGCGCGGCCGCGTAGACGAAGTCGCTACAATCCTGTCCAGGAATGCGACCCTGGCCGGAATCCCTGCTGCTCGCCTGCCTGGCCGCCTCGGCGGCGGGGCAGGAGACCCCTCCGATCGATCCCGTCGCGGCGTCCCGCGCCGCGCTGCTCGCCGCCCTGAACGGCGAGCGCGAGCGGCTCGGCCTCGTCCCCCTTCGCCTCGTCCCGGAGCTCACCACCGCCGCGCAGGCCCACGTCGCCGACATGGACGCCAAGGGTTACGTCGGCTTCACCTCGCCCGACGGCAAGGCGATCGAGGCATGGGTCGAGGAGGCGGGCTACCGCGCGCGTCTCGTTACCGAGAAGCTCGCGACGAGCGGCGAACCGCCGCCGGCGCTGGCGGCCTCCTGGGGCCGCGAGCCCGAGCGCCATGCGCAGAGCCTCTTCCATCCCGAGGTGCGCGACCTCGGGATCGGCCTCGGTGCGCGCCACGGTCTGACGCTCTATGCCCTGGTCCTCGCCCGCTCCCAGGGAGAGGCGCTGAGCGACCCCGCGGGCGCCCGCCGCGAGCTGTTCGACACGATCAACGAGTCGCGGGTGGCGCAGGGTCTCCATGCGCTGGGCGTTCACCCGGCGCTCGACCGCGCGGCCCAGGCGCACGCCGAGGCGCTACTGTCGGGGGCCGATCGCGCCTCGCGGGTGGCGCGGCGCGAGCGGCTGGTGCGGCGCGTGATCGCCGCCGGCTACCAGGGTCCGGACCTCGCCCTCGACTCGGTCGCCGAGACGATCGTGCGCGACACCCTCTCCGCCGGCGCGACGCGCCAAGCGCTGCTCGACAGCCTTCAGGATCGCCGGAGCGTCCTCGCCAGGGGCTATACCGGCCTCGGGATCGGCCTGGCCGTCGCGCCGACGAAGACCGGCTACCGCACCGTCTGGGTCCTCTGCCTCGCACGTCTCCGCGCTCTCGCCCCCGGCCCGACCCTCGTCCCGCCGCGCGTCAACCCCGACGGCTCGGTCGACCCGCCCTAGCCGCCTCGGCCCGCGATCCGTGCGATGCTAGCCTCCCGCGGTCGCGGGGAGGGTCATGGTCCCACGCTCGGAGCAGCTCAAGGCGCAACGGATCGACGACCTCGCGCGGCGCGCGCGCGACGAGGCCCCTCCCGAGCTTCGCGACGCGGCCGAGCGCGCCGTCCGCCAGCTCTACGCCCACGTTCCCGCCGAAGACCTCCTCGCCGATCGGCCGGAGGACCTTTGGGCCGCGGCCATCGGCCTCTGGCGCTTCGCGCAGGAGCGCCCCACGGCCGCGCCCAAGGTGCGGGTCTACCACCCGCGCCTCGAGGAGCACGGCTGGGAGTCGCCGCACAGCGTCGTCGAGATCGTCAACGACGACATGCCCTTCCTCGTCGACTCGGTGACCGCCGAGCTCGCCCGCCGCGAGGCCGAGGTCCACCTCGTCATCCACCCGGTGCTGCGCGTCGAGCGCGACGCCGCGGGGCGCGTCGTCGCCGTCCACGACCCCGACGCTCCGCCGGAGGGGGCCCGCGCCGAGTCGGTGATGCACGTCCGCATCACCGCGCAGCCGGCGGAGCGGCAGGAGCAGATCCGCGCCGCGCTCGAACTGGTGCTCGCCGACGTCCGCGCGGCGATCGAGGACTGGCGGGCGATGCGCGAGCGCTGCCGTGGCCTGATCGCGGAGCTCGAGCGGCGGCCGCCGCCGCTCCCCGCCGACGAGATCGAGGAGGGGCTCGCCTTCCTGCAGTGGATGGACGACCACCACTTCACCTACCTCGGCTATCGCGAGTACGCCTTCGAAGGCGAGGGCGAGAGCGCCATCGCCCGCGTCCTCCCCGCGAGCGGCCTCGGCCTCCTGCGCGACGAGCAGACGACCGTCTTCCACGGCCTGCGCAGCCTCGGCACCCTGCCGCCGGACGTCCGCCAGTTCCTGCGCCAGCCCGAGCTGCTCTCGATCACCAAGGCCAACCGCCTCTCGACCGTCCACCGCGCCGTCCACATGGACGCGATCGCGATCAAGTGCTTCGACCCCCAGGGCCACGTCACCGGCATGCGTCTCTTCGCCGGGCTCTTCACCGCCGCCGCCTACTCGAGCAGCACCCGCTCGATCCCCTTCCTCCGCCAGAAGGTGGAGAAGGTGCTGACGCGCGCCGACTTCGCGCCCGGCAGCCACGACGCCAAGTCGATGCGCCACATCCTGGAGGTCTACCCCCGCGACCAGCTCTTCCAGATCGGCGACGAGGACCTCTTCCGCATCGCGATGGGGTACCTGAACCTCCAGCAGCGGCAGCGCATCGCCCTCTTCGTCCGCCGCGACCCGTTCGAGCGCTTCGTCTCGGCGCAGGTGCTGGTGCCGCGCGACCGCTTCGACAGCGAGCTCCGCCCCAAGTTCCAGGAGATCCTGGAGGAGGCCTACCGCGGGCGCGTCGGCGCCGTCGAGACCTACCTGACGGAGGACGCCTTCGCCCGCCTCCACTTCATCGTCGACACGACGCCGGGGGCGATCCCGGAGGTCGACACCGACGCCCTGGAGGAGCGCCTGATCGAGACCGGCCGCTCCTGGACCGACCGCCTGATGCGCGAGCTGGTCGGAGCGCGCGGCGAGGAGGAGGGGGTGGTGCTGGCCCAGCGCTGGGGGAAGGCCTTCCCGCCCAGCTACCAGGAGCGGTTCGCGGTGGCGGCGGCGCTCGAAGACATCGCGTACCTCGAACGAGCGCTCGCCGCCGGCTTCACCATGAGCCTCTACCGGCCGGCGGGGGCGGCGCCGCACGAGCTGCGGCTGAAGATCTATACCTGCGGTCCCTCGGTGCCGCTCTCCGACCTCCTCCCGATGCTCGAAGCGATGGGGCTGCGCGTCAACGACGAGGTGCCCTTCGCGATCCGCCTGGCGGGCGCGGAGGACTGCGGGCTCTGGATCCGCGACCTCGAGCTGGTGTCCGAGGACCGCACGCCGGTGCCGCTCGAGGCGGTGCGCGACGCCTTCCACGAAGCCTTCACGCAGGTCTGGTTCGGCACGATCGAAGGGGACGGCTTCAACAAGCTGGTGCTGCGGGCGGGGCTGGTGGCGCGCGAGGTGAACGTGCTGCGCGCCTACTGCAAGTACCTGCGCCAGGCGCGCATCCCCTTCAGCCAGTTCTACATGCAGCAGACGCTGGCCAAGAACCCGGAGGTGGCGCGGCTGCTGGTCGAGCTCTTCGGGGTGCGCTTCGACCCGGCGCGGCGGCAAGGGGCGGAGGCGCGGGCGCGGGAGATCGTCGCCGAGATCGAGCGCCTCCTCGACGCGGTCGGCAACCTCGACGAGGACCGCATCCTGCGCCGCTACCTCAACGTCGTCGAGGCGACGCTGCGCACCAACCACTTCCAGAAGGCCGCCGACGGCGGGCCCAAGGCCTACCTCTCCTTCAAGCTCGACTCGCGGCAGGTCGAGGAGCTGCCAGTGCCGCGGCCGTACCGCGAGATCTTCGTCTACAGCCCGCGCCTCGAGGCGGCCCACCTGCGCGGCGGCAAGGTGGCGCGCGGCGGCATCCGCTGGTCCGACCGGCGCGAGGACTTCCGCACCGAGGTGCTCGGCCTGATGAAGGCGCAGATGGTCAAGAACGCCGTCATCGTGCCGGTGGGCTCGAAGGGGGGGTTCGTGGTCAAGCGGCCGCCGGCGGCGGATCCGGCGGCCCCCGCGGCCGCCGCCCGCGAGAAGCTGATGGCCGAGGTCGTCGATTGCTACCGCACGATGATGCGCGGCCTGCTCGACCTGACGGACAACCTGCGCGGCGGCGAGGTGCTGCCGCCGCCGGACGTCGTGCGCCGGGACGACGACGACCCCTACCTCGTCGTCGCCGCGGACAAGGGGACGGCCACCTTCTCGGACCTCGCCAACTCGATCTCCGCCGAGTACGGCTTCTGGCTCGACGACGCCTTCGCCTCCGGCGGCTCCGCGGGGTACGACCACAAGGGGATGGCGATCACCTCGCGCGGCGTCTGGGAGTCGGTCAAGCGCCACTTCCGGGAGCTGGGCAAGGACGTCGAGCGCGAGGACTTCACGGTCGTCGGCGTCGGCGACATGTCGGGGGACGTCTTCGGCAACGGCATGCTGCGCTCGCGCCACATCAAGCTCCTGGCCGCCTTCGACCACCGCCACGTCTTCGTCGACCCGGACCCCGATCCCGAGGCCAGCTTCGCGGAGCGGCAGCGCCTGTTCGCGCTGCCGCGCTCCTCCTGGGCCGACTACGACCCGAAGCTCGTCTCGCCCGGCGGCGGCGTCTTCGAGCGCGGCCTCAAGGCGGTCCCGGTCAGCCCCGAGATGCGGGCGCTCTTCACCCTCCCCGCCGAGGAGGTCACCCCCGCCGAGCTGATGCAGGCGATCTTGAGAGCGGATGTCGAGCTCCTCTGGTTCGGCGGCATCGGCACCTACGTCAAGGCGCGCCTCGAGAGCCACGCCGACGTCGGCGACCGCGCCAACGACGCGCTGCGGGTGGACGGCGCCGACCTCCGCGTCAAGGTCGTCGGTGAGGGGGCGAACCTCGGCATGACGCAGCTCGGCCGGATCGAGTACGCGCTCGCGTCCGGCGGCCGCCTCAACGCCGACTGGATCGACAACTCGGCCGGCGTCGACTGCTCCGACCACGAGGTCAACATCAAGATCCTCCTCGGCGACATCGAGCGCGCCGGCGGCATGACCCGCCCGGAGCGCGACCAGCTGCTGCGCGCCATGACCGACGAGGTGGCGGCGCTCGTCCTGCGCGACAACTACCTCCAGACCCAGGCGCTCACCGTCACCCACCAGCTCGGGGCGCGCCTCCTCGACCGCCTCGGCCGCTTCATGCGCGCGCTGGAGAAGGGCGGGCGGCTGGACCGCCGCATCGAGTACCTGCCGGACGACGAGACGCTGGCCGCGCGCGCCACGCAGGGGATCGGCCTGACGCGACCGGAGCTGGCGGTGCTCCTCTCCTACGCCAAGATCGCGCTCTACGACGAGCTCCTCCCTTCGACGCTCCCCGACGACCCCTACCTGCAGGAGGACCTGGAGCTCTACTTCCCGACGCCGCTGCGCAGCCGCTTCGCCGCCGAGATCGGCCGCCACCGCCTGCGCCGCGAGATCATCGCCACCGCGGTCACCAACAGCATGGTCAACCGCGTCGGCGTCGCCTTCGTGTACGAGGTCCGCGAGCGCACCGGCCTGGGAGCGCCGGACGTGGGGCGCGCCTACGTCGTCGCCCGCGAGGTGTTCGAGATGCGGGCGTTCTGGCGCGACGTCGAGGCGCTCGACAACCAGGCGCCGGCGGCGGTGCAGGCGACGATGCTCGCCGAGTGCGGGCGCGCGGTCGAGCGCGGCGCCACCTGGTTCCTGCGCGTCGCCGGCGCCGGGCTCGACATCGGAGGCCTGATCGCAGACTACGGCCCGAAGGTGCGCGAGCTCGTGCAGGCGCTCGAGGGGCTGCTCCCGGAGAGCGACCGCAAGCCCCTGCGCGAGCGCGCGGCCGAGCTGACCGCCCCCGGGGTGCCCGAGGAGCTGGCTTGGCGGGTGGCGGCGCTCGGGTATCTGGCGCCGATCCTGGACATCGTCCGCCTGGCGAGCGGCGCCGGCCTCGGCGTGGCCCAGGTGGCGCGCACCTACTTCTCGGTCGGCGAGCGCTTCGGCTTCGACTGGCTGCGCCGCGCCGCGGCGGGCCTACCCACCGACAACGCCTGGAACAAGCTCGCGGTCTCGGCGATCGTCGACGACCTCTACGGCCACCAGAGCGCGCTCACCGGGCGGGTCCTCGCGGAGATGCGCAACGGCGCCCCCCCCGAGCGGCTGCTCGAGATCTGGACCGAGCGGCGGCGCCCGCAGGTGGCGCGCACCGAGCAGCTCCTGGCCGAGCTGCAGTCGATCTCGGCGCCCGACCTGGCGATGCTGGCGGTGGCGAACCAGCAGTTGAAGTCGCTCGGCGGCTGAGGCTCAGCGCCGCCTCTCCTCCTCGATCCACCAGTCGACGTGCTTCTCGAGCACGGCGAGAGGCATCGCGCCGCTCCCCAGGACGGCGTCGTGGAAGCGGGCGAGGTCGAAGCGCGGGCCGAGGGCGCGCTCGGCCCGCCGGCGAAGCTCCCAGAACTTCGCGCTCCCCATCTTGTAGGCGAGGGCCTGGCCCGGCATGTCGACGGAGTAGCGGAGGGTCTCGGTCGCGAGCTGGGTGGGGGACTCGAGCAGGTGGTCGAGCAGGTAGTCGATGGCGCGCTGGCGCGGCCAGCGGTGGAGGTTCATGCCGGTGTCCACCACCAGGCGCGAGGAGAGGAAGAGGTCCATCGAAAGCCGTCCGTAGAGGTCCCAGGGGTCGCGGTAGAGGCCCATCTCGATGCCCAGCTCGGAGGCGTACTCCGCCCACCCCTCGACGAAAGCGGTGTAGCCGGGCTCGCGGCGGGACGGGGGCAGCGCCTGGTTCTCGTGCTGCAGCGCGATCTGGAAGTGATGGCCCGGCACCAGCTCGTGGTAGATGAGCGCCGCCGCGTTGACGAGCGGCCGCTCCTCCAGGCGGGAGGCGTTGTAGAGGTAGTCGCCGCGCGGCCGGGTCGGGGTCGGCTGCTCGTAGTAGCCGAAGGTGAGGGCTCCCTCGAGCGCGGGGTCGAGCCGGCGGACGCCGTAGGGGGCGCGCGGCTGCCGCCCGAACCAGCGGCCGACGAGCGGCTCGATGGCGCGCACCGGGCGCATCAGCCGCTCGCCGACCTCCTCGGGCGTCTTGGCGAGAAAGCGCGGGTCCTTGCGGATGGTGGCGTGCGCCGCGCGCGTGTCGCCGGGGACGCCCAGCTCGCGGCGCAGCTCGGCCATCCGCGCCGTCAGGCGCTCGACCTCGCTCAGACCAAGGGCGTGGATCTCCTCCGGCGCCAGGTCGAGGGTGGTGTGCGCCCGCACCAGGTAGCGGTAGGCGCTCTCCCCCCACGGGTACTGGCCGAGCCCGACGGTCTCCGGCGCGCCCGCGCGCGCCGCCTCGAGATCGCCCGCCAGCGCCGTCAGCGCCGGCAGGATCTCGCCGGCGACCAGCGCCTCGACGCGCGCGCGGAACGCCGCCGCGGCCGCCGGCTCGACGCCCGCCAGCCGCTCGGGCGCGAGGGCGAACGGCCCTTCGGCCGGCGGCCGCAGGTAGGAGGCGAACATCGGCGCGACGAGGTCCAGCTCCTCGCGCGGCAGGCGGACGCCCAGCTCCCCCTGGCGGCGGAGGTGCGCGCGCGCCTGCTCGATCTGCCGCGGGTATTCCGCGAGCACCTTCAGGTACCGCGCGCGGTCGGCCTCCTCCGCGAGCGGCAATTGCTGAAACTGCAGCGGCGAGGCGGCGAAGGACCAGGAGTAGGGCGTGACCAGGAACTGGTGCCAGTAGAAGGGGAGCGACTCGACGGCGAGCCGCGACTCCCAGAGCAGGATCTCGCGCGACAGCCACTCCTCGTGCGCGAGCCCGGCGGGATCGACGGCGGCGAGGCGCGCCAGGAGCGAGCGCGCGAAGGCGGCGTCGCGCTCGGCGCCCGCGAACGAGAGGTCGGGCAGCGCCTCGACGGGGCGGCCGTGGCGCAGACCGAGGAAGGGCTGGGTGGCGAGGCGGTGTTGCCAGTGCTCGTCGAGGATCGCGGCGAGGGTGCGGGAGGCGGCGGTCGGCTGACTGCCGTTCGGCGCCGCGGGCGCCGCGGCGAGCAGCAGGAGGAGCGCCGCGAGCGGCGGGAGCAGGCGTCTCGTCATGGCTTCTTCTCCTCGCCGGACTTCAATTGGCTCTCGGTGGCGTCGTCGGCGAACGTCCGGTCGGGGCGGAACAACGGGATCGCCCGCGCCTCGCCAAGGACGAGCGCCGCGACGTGCTCCCCCACCGCCGGCCCGAGCTTGTAGCCGTGCCCGGAGCCGCCGCCGGCGAGCCAGGCGTTGGCGGCCGCGGGGTGGGGGCCGAGCAGGAAGTGGCCGTCGGGGCTGTTCTCGTACTGGCACACCCGCGACTCGACGAGCGGCGCGCCGGCGAGGTCGGGGAAGCGCTCGGCGAGGAGGGCGCGGGCGCGGGCGAGCGCCTCCGGGCTCGGCATCCGCTCGCCGCGATCGGGATCGAACGGCTCGCCGCGCGTGTCGTCGGCCACCTTGAAGCCGCGCCGCTCGTTGCCGGGGATGCCGTAGAAGACCCGCTCGCCGAAGTCGATCCAGATCGGCGTCCGCTCCTCGGAGAAGCGCGGATCGCCGGCCGGGGTGCCGAAGAAGTAGACCTCCTGCCGCGTCGGCCGGACGCGCGCCCCGGCGAGGTCGGGAAAGAGCTTGGCGAGCCAGGGGCCGGCGGCGAAGACGTACGCGTCGGCGGCGAGCGTCGAGCCGTCGGAGAGGACGAGCGGGCCGAGACCGCCGCCGCCGAGCGCGCCGGGACGGACCGCCAGCTCGCGGTACTCCCCGCCCTCGGCCACGAAGCGCTCGACGACGGTGGCGCAGGCGCGGCGCGCAAGAAGGTACCCGGCCTCGCGCTCCAGCCAGGCGTGCGCCACCCCCGCGAAGCGGACCTGCGGCCAGCGCCGCGCCGCCTCCGCCAGGTCCAGCTTCTCGACCGCCATTCCCGCCTCGCGCACCAGCGGCGCCGAGATTCGCGCGTAGCCGTCGTCGCCGCGGAAGAGCCAGAGCGCGCCGGTCGGGTGGTAGAGCCGCTGGCCGGCGAGGCGCTCGTGCTCGCGCCAGAGGGCGAAGGCGCGCACCACCCAGTCGACGTAGACGCGGTCGGGGCCGTAGAGACCGCGGATCACCCGCGTCTCGCCGCCGGAGCTGGCGCGCGAGTTCCCCGGCCCCCAGCCGTCGAGGAGAGTGACCCGCGCGCCCCGCCGCCGGAGGTGGAGCGCGGTCCAGCCGCCGAAGGCGCCGGCGCCGACGACCGCGACGTGGGGTTTGCCGGCGGTGCCGCGCGCAGCGCCGTTCACGGCCGGCGCGGGAGCGGCACCCCCGCCCCCGCCGGCGCGCGCCGCCAGCGGCAGGGCGAGCGAGCCCTTGAGCACCGCGCGGCGCGTCAGGTCGGTCGGCAGGTCGGGCACGGGCGCGCAAGGCTAACGCATCCGCCCGCTAGGATCCCGCGCGTGGCCGTCGAGACCTTTCCCTTCCGCCCCTGGGTGCGGCGCACGAGCCTGCGGGCGATGGTCTGGGGGGTGGGGGCGGTGCTGGCGCTCGGCGCCGCGGTCTGGTGGCTGTCGGAGGGGGAGCGCGACGCCTGGGGGCGCGCCTTCGGCGTCCTCCTCGCCTACAGCCTCCTCTTCCTCGCCACGCTGCTCAAGATCTGGTGGACCGCCGGCGGCCCGGCGGTGGCGCTCGCCGACGACGCCCTCCTCTACCAGCCGCTCCACGCCTTCCGCCCACGGCGCGTGCCCTACGCCCGCGTCCTCGCCTGCGCGCCGCGCCCGGGGACCGAGGCGATGCGCTTCGTCGTCGAGCGGCGCGGGACGGCGCGCGAGCTCTTCCTGAACCTCGCCATCGTCAAGGGGCAGCATCGTTTCCTGGAGCTCCTGGGGGAGCGGTTGGAGGCGGCGGGCCTGCAACCGGTTCCCGCTCGCGAACGCACCTGGCGGCGCCCGGGATGGGACGAGGGCTAGCGTCGGCTCGGCCGCGCCTGTCCCCCTTTCCCGCCGCGCCCGGCACGGTATTGCTGGGCACCCATGAGAACCGCCCGCGCTCTCTCGCTGCTCTTCCTCGCCGCGCTCTTCCTCTATGCGGGGCTCGACAAGGCGTTCCACTACGGCGGGTTCGTCAAGGCCCTCGCCGGGTACGTCGTCGTACCTGCCGGGCTGGAGCGCCATCTGGCGCTGCCCGTCATCCTGACGGAGCTCCTCGTCGGGGTAGGGCTCCTGGTGCGCGCCTGGCGCTCCGCCGCGGCGCTCGTGGCCGCCGTCCTCCTCTCCGCCTTCATCGTCGCTCTCGCCGTCAATCGGCAGTTCGCCCCGGGCGCCGAGTGCGGCTGCTGGTTCACCGTCACGCTCGGCAAGGCGACGGGCACGCACATCTTCCAGAACCTGATCCTCCTGGGGCTCGCGGTCACCGTCTGGCTCGAGGAGCGCCGCACGGCCCAGGTCCCTCTCGCACCCTCTCTCGAAAGGAGCTCGTCATGAAGCAGTCGTTCGCGGCTCTCCGTCTGCTCCTCCTCCTGGCGGCGGTTCTCGTCGGCGCGCTGAGCCTCGCCTCCTCCGAGTCGGAGGCGGCGAAGTGCAGCACCTTCTGCGGTACTCAGGGGCCGATCCCCTGCGAATACCCCTGCCGCCGTCCGGAGTGAGCGCCTCCGGAAGCCGCTCCCGGGGGGCACGGGCGCCTCGGGAGCGCACCTTCTGGCTCCTCCTCGTCTCGATCGTCGTCGTGGGCAGCGCCGCGGGGCTCCTGCGGAACGGAGCGACGACGATCCCCCTCGAGCTCGCCCCCGGTGCGCCGCAGCCGCAGCCCCAGGTCGCCCGGCAGCGGACTTGGCGGGAGGTCCCGTTCATGCCGATCGCGGCCATTCCCGCAGGGGAGGGACAACCCCTCCGACTCCCGACCCTGCTCCGGGCCGGGCCCTCGGGAGAGGCGTATGTCCTCGACTCCGGGGGACCGGCCGTGGGCAGGATCTCGCGCCAGGGCGAGCTCGAGTCGCGGCGGACGGTCGCCGGCGCCGGAGATCCGACCGATCTCGCGGTCGCGCGGGACGGGAGCATCTGGATCGCCGATCCCGATCGCGGTCGGGTGCACGTCCTCCCGCCCGCCGGCGCCGCTCCGCAGGCGATCGACCTGGAGGTCCCGGCGGTGCGGATCTTCCCCCGGAGCGAGGGCTTCATCGCGACGCCGCTGCGCAGGTCCCCGGCTCTCTTCCTGCACTACGACGGCGAGGGGCGGCTCCTGAGCTCCTTCGGGAGACTTTTCCCGGAAAGCGTCCAGAGCGCCCTCACCATCGACGGCTGGATGGTGGACGCCGGCGCCGGCGCCTTCGTCTTCCTCTTTCGCCACGCCGGCCTCCTTGCCGCTTTCGAGGCGGACGGCTCGCTGCGGTTCATCCGCCGCACCGTCAACCTCGTGCCCCTGCCCGCCGTTCACGTGGACGCGGCCGGCCGCCAACGGCTCGATCCCGAGGCGCCCCTGGCCTCCATCGCCGGCGGGATCGTCGGCGGCTCGATCTTCGTGTTGAGCGCGGCGGGGTCCGAACGGTCGCTCGACGTCTATGACGCGGCCGAGGGGACCTACCGCTACTCCCTGCGGCCGCCGGAGACCGCTGCGCGCTACGTGGCCGTGACGGGCGACCGGTTCTACAGCGCGAGCCGACGGGGGGTGACGGTCTGGCAGTGGACGCCGCCCGGGAGTTGAGCCGGGTCGACCCGCGAGCCCTCGCGTCTACGTGCGCGCCAGGCTCACCGCGGGCGTCATCCCGAGGACGATCCCCGCGGTGACGCCGGCGAGGCCGGCGAAGCCGGCGAGGAGGCACCCCAGCCCGCCGGTGAGGGCCGCCACGACGCCGCCGGCCAGCAGGTAGAGCGGCGGGCGGGCGGCGCCGCGCAGAGCGAAGGCCGCGAGCACGCCGCCGCTCAGCAGCCCGCCGCCGCTGCAGAGAGCGAGGAGGCGCGGCGTCGCCTCGAGCGGACAGAGCCCGGTGCCCATCGCGATCACCGGCACGGCGAACGCCACCGCTCCCGCGAGCAGCCCGGCGCCCGCCCCGCGCGCCGCCTCCTCGCCGCGCCAGTGCGCGGCGACGAGCGCCGCCGCGAGGAGGACGGCGAGGGCGATCGTCAGCCCGCCGCCGCCGCAGACGCGCAGGGCCACCAACGCCGGCGGCAGCGCGAAGAGGGCCACCGGCAGCTGCGCGTGCAACCGGCCCAGCTCGTAGGCGCGGCGGGCGCGGGCGGCGAGAGGAGCGTCACTCCGTTCCATGCTTGATCCTCCAGGCCTCGCGCAGTCGCCGGCGGGCGCGCTCGAGGCGCTTGCGGAAGGCGGCGCCCGGCGGGCGCCGGCCTTGTGCCGCGGCGAGGATCGCCTCCGACTCCTCCGGCCGCAGCGTGCCGAGCAGCTCGCGCACGGCGTCGAGGAGGTCGCGCTCGACGACCGCCTCCTCGGCGGAGGGGCCGGCGGCGGCGGCGGCGGCGCCGAGCGGCTCCTCCCGCCGCCGGGCGGCCCGCTGGCGCGCCGTCCGGCACTCCCAGGCGGCGATGCCCATCGCCCAGGCCAGCGCGTCGCGCTCCCGGTCGAAGGCGCTGGCGCGGGCGAAGAGCTTGAGCAGCGCCTGCTGCGCGGCGTCCTCGGCGTCGGCGGGGGAGGGGAGGAGACGGGCGGTGAAGCGGGAGAGGAGCGGCCAGAGCGCGGCGAAGAGGGGCTCGAAGGCCGTCCGGTCGCCGTCGGCCAGGCGCACCAGCCACTCCTGGAGCCGCCGGCGCTCCGCCGGTTCGAGAGGAGAGCGCGCGCCGGCGGGCGGGTTCTCCGCCGTCGGCGCGCCGGAGCTCAGCAGCAGGGGCAACACCCCGTGCAGCAGCAGGCGGCCTCCGCCGCCCAAGCCGCCGCCGAGGTGAGGAGCCCGACCGCCAGGCCGAGGGGAATCAGGAGCTTCCTGGACATCCCGTCTCTCCTTTCCGGCCCGCGAGGGGCCGCCACCCTCTACTAGGCGGCTGGCGGCGGAACGTGACGGCCCAGCGAGGACTAACGCACTTCCGCTAGGTACCCGGTACTTTTATGAGGGACAAGCGTACTCTCGGGAAGTACAAGCGTACCGACGCTCGGTACAAGCGTACTTTTCGTCGGTACGAGTGTCCCGACGCTCGGTACAAGCGTACTTTTCGTCGGTACAAGCGTCCCGACGCTCGGTACAAGCGTACTTTTCGTCGGTACGAGCGTCCCGACGCTCGGTACAAGCGTACTTTTCGTCGGTACAATCGTCCCAGGCGCCGGTACGTCAGTCCTTTGGCTCGGGGCAAGCGTACGGAGCCGCGGGACGGACGTACTTTTCGAGAGGACGCTTGCCCCGAGCCCTGGGGCGCTTGCCGGCGGCTGCTTCCCGTTTGCCCGGAGCTTGTTCCCGCTTGCCGGAAGCATCTTCCCGCTTGCTCCGCCTCTCTTCCCGCTTGCCGTAGCGGTGCGGACGTTTGCCGGGAGCATCCGGTCGCTTGAGCGCCGCCCTCGTACCGCCGTTCCCGCGCGCGGGGCGCCGTTCAGGACGGCTCGAGCGATCTCACTGGCCGGGCGCCGCCGCCGAGCCCTGCAGGACGATCTCGACGCGGCGGTTCTGCGCCTTGCCCGCGGCGGAGCTGTTCGGCGCGATCGGCCGGGTCTCGCCGTAGCCCTGGGTCTCGACGCGGTCGGACGGCACGCCGCCGGCGACGAGCACCGAGCGCACCGCCTCGGCCCGCAGGCGGGAGAGCTCGAGGTTGTACTCGCTCGAGCCGTCGGAATCGGTGTGGCCCTCGATCAGGATCGAGGAGTCATCCCCGGCCGCGGACAGGGCGCGGGCGATCTCGAGCAGCCGCGAGCGCATGGCGGGCTGAACGACCGACTTGTTGACCTCGAAGTAGACGCTGCCCGGCAGAGTCAGCACCAGACCGCGCGCCTCCTCGCGCACCTCCGCGAGGCGGGAGAGGGTTTCCCGGAGCTCCTCGCGGGTCCGCTCCTGCTCCTCGCGCAGGCGGGCGATCTCCGCGGCGCGCCCCTCCTCGGCCCGGCGCTGCTCCTCGAGGCGCAGCCGCTCCTCGGCGGCACGGGCCTCGGTTTCCCGGCGCAGCTGCTCGGCCTCGCTGGCCCGCTCCTCGGCGGCCCGCCGCGCCTCGGCTTCGAGGAGCGCCTGGTCGGCGGCGGCCTCGCGCCGCTCCCGCTCCGCCCTCGCCTGCGCCTCCGCCTCGTCGGCCCGCCGTTCGGCCTCGGTGCGTGCGGTGTCCTGCAGGCGCGCGATCTCGGCATCGCGCACGGCGAGCTCGGCGCGCTGGAGCCGCTCCGTTTCGCGGCGGATCTCCTCCTCGGCGGCCTTGGCTTCGGCCTGATACTGCGCCTCGCGCGCCGCGGCCTCCGCTCGCCGCGCCCAATGCGCCGCTGTCGCCGCGTCCCGCCGCTCCTCCCAGGTGCTCTCGGCCACGCTCAGGTGCCGCGCCGCCGCGTCGTACTCTCGCGTCGCGAGCTCTTCGGCCCGCGCCCTCTGCGCCTCCTGCAGGGCGGCTCGGGCTCTCGCGATCTGCGCCGGCGGCGGTCCGGCCGAGCAGGCGAAGGCGGCGAGCGCCAGCGCGACGACGACGTGGGTCCCGACGTGGATCCTGCCGCGGAAGAAATACCTGGCGGTGTTCATCTCGTCACCTCAGCGACTAGGCGGTCTGCCCGCCTGATCCCGGATCTCCTCGGCTCTGCGTTCGAGATCGTCCGCTTCCCGGCGCAGACGGGCGGCGTCCCGCTTGAGGCGCTCCGCCTTGGCTTGCGCCGCGGCGGCGGCCGCATAGTCTCGCGCCTCGAGCAGCCGCTGGCGGGCCTCCTCGCCGGAGGCCCGGCGCGCGGCGGCCAGGGCGACTCGCGCCTCTTCGAGGAGCTCGGGGGCCTCCTCCGCCGCGCCGGCCGCTTCGGCGTTCCGCAGCGCCGCGTCGGCCTCCGCCAGCTCTTCCGAGGTGGCGGGCGGACCGGCCGACGCGCATCCCGCGAGCAGGGCCGACACGAGCAGGAACATGGAAATCGAGAGCTTCATGGCGTCCTTCCCTCCCCCGTCGTGAGCCGTTGCATGCGGGATGCCCAGCGCTGCATCCCTGCGCCAGCGGCGGTCACTTCAACGGATTCGACCAGCGAAGCCCCGGGAAGCGCGAGAAGTCGCCGTCGTTCGAGTGGAGCTCGGCCTGGTGCTCGATCGCCAGGGCCGCGAGATGAACGTCCGTCGTGAGGCTTCCGGAGGCTCCCGAGTCCTCCATGAGTCCGTCGAGCAGCTCCAGGTGCCGGGGTCCAGGTTGGAGGATCTGGACCTGCGCCCGCTCCAGCCACGAGCCGATGTGGCGGAGCGCCTCGCGCGGCGCGAGCGGCGCGATCAGCACGCTGCGGCTGGTCATCAACCGTAGAAAGCCCAGCATCACGCCCCAGGGTAAGCCGACAGGGCGGCTTTCCGAGAGGGTCGCCTCCCACCACGACTTCGCGCGTTGGTGATCGGGAGCGTCCGAGTTGTAGGCGTAGACGAGGAGGTTGATGTCCGGGAGGATCATCGCTTCCGCGTTTCCGCGCCGCGCTTGCGCTCGAAGTCCTCCATCTCGAGCTCGTCGCTGAGCCGGTTCAGGTGGCGAACGTCGATGCCGCTGCGGAAGCCGCAGGCCTTGGCCTTCACCTCGAACCGCGGCAGCCGCGCCCGCGGCTTCTCGCCGCGCCGCAGGCCGCGGCGCAGGGTCTCGTTGACGACGTCCTTGAAGCTAGCGCCGCTGCGGCGCACGGTCTCCTGCAGCTCCTTGGCGATGTCGTCCTCGAGAGTCAGCGTGGTGCGCATGCAGGCATCATGATGCGTGGCGTGCGGAGCGTCAAGATGCTGCCGGCTGCGCCAATCCGTCGAGGTGGCGAAGTTGGTACGCTACCGCTTCGCGAACCCGGTGACGACGTAGGTCCCCGACCGCTGGTCCTTCTTGAGCTTGATGATGTTCTTCCGCTCGGCGTCCTCGAGGAGCTCGGAGAAGGTCGAGTAGCCGTAGTAGCCCTCGTTGAAGGAGGGCTTCTTG
>DASUNQ010000249.1:0-2318 GCA_036277075.1 Thermoanaerobaculia bacterium | reverse complement strand
TCGCGGCGCTCGACCGCCTGGCGGACGCGGCTGCCGAGGGCGCCGAGGCGCTGCTCGCTGCGCTCGTCGCGGAGGCGGATGCGATCTGGACGGCGCCGCACCGGCGCGCGGCGGCGGTGCTCGGTCCCGAGGCGGCGGCCGATGCCCGGGCCGCGGCCTCACTGCGCCGCGCGGCCGACGAGCTGCGTTCGCTCGCCGCGGCCGACCCGGCGCTCGCCGGCGGCCCCGCCGAGCTGCTGGCCGCGCTGGCCGACGTGCAGGTCCGCGAGCCGGGGGTCGAGGGCGCGGTGCTCGTCGCCGATCCGCTCGCGATCCGCGCCCGCCGCTTCCGCGCCGTCTTCGTCTGCGGGCTCCAGGAGGGCACGTTCCCGCGCCACCCGATGCCCGAGCCCTTCCTCGACGACGACGCGCGCATCTCGCTGGCCCGCGCCAGCGGGCTCGTGCTCCCGCGGCACGAGGACGTTCTCGCCCGCGAGCGCTACCTGCTCTACGCGGCCGTCTCCCGCCCGGAGGAGGTGCTGTTCCTCTCCTTCCGCTCGTCGGACGAGGAGGGGGATCCGGCGCAGGCGTCGGCGTTCGTCGACGACATCCGCGCGCTGTTCACGGACGACCTGTGGAACCGCCGCGGGCGGCGGCTGCTGGGCGAGGTGACGTGGCCGCCGGCCGCCGCCCCCACGCCGCACGAGCTGCGGCGTGCGCGGGCCGTGGCCGAGGAGCTGCCGGAGCCGCCGCCGCTCGGCGCCCCGGAGGCGGCTCCCGTGCTCGGCCTGCTCGCGGCGCGCGAGACCGAGGCGGCACGCGGGCTGGAGACCTTCGCCGGCTGCGGCGTGAAGTGGCTGATAGAGAGCGTCCTGCGCCCGCAGCGCAGCGAGCCCGACCCCGAGCCGATGCGGCGCGGCTCGATCGCCCACGCGGTGCTCGAGCAGACCCTGCGGCGGCTGCGCGACCGCGAGGGGTCGGCGCGGCTCACGCCTGCGTCGCTACCGGCCGCGCTCGAGGAGCTCGACGCGGCGATGGCCGAGCGCCGAGCCGCGGCCGCCGGCACGCGCGCCCGCGCCGCGCTGCGCGAGCTCGAGGTCGACCTGCGCCGGCTCTTGCGCCACGAGGCGGAGACCGGCCCCGGCTTCGAGCCGCGGTGGCTGGAGTGGAGCTTCGGCCGCGAGGGCGACGAGCACGGGCCGCTGCCGCTCGCCGGGACGGGCATGGGGGTCACCGGCCGGGTCGATCGGATCGACGTGGACGCCGGCGGCCGCGCGCTGGTGCGCGACTACAAGGGTCGAACGGTCAGCGCGGGCGCGCGCTGGGCTCGCGACCGGCGTCTCCAGGTCGCGCTCTACACCCTCGCCGTCCGCGACCTGCTCGGGCTCGAGACCGTGGGCGCGCTCTACCAGCCCGTCGGGCATCGCGACGTCCGCGCGCGCGGCCTGGTCCGGGACGACGTGCCCGGGTCGTACGTCAACGGCGACGTGGTCGAGGCCGAGGCGTTCGACGCCGCGCTCGAACAGGCCCGCAAGACCGCGGCGGGGGCGGCGGCCGACATCCGCGCCGGGCGGCTCCGCGCCTGCCCCGACTCGTGCCTCCCGGCCGGCGGCTGCGCGTACCCGGGAATCTGCCGTGCCGCCGAGGCCGCCCGGGCCGAGAACGGGGATGGCGCGCCGGCGAACGGCGCGAGCCGTGGCGGCGATCGTGGGGCGGCCGCATGACCGCTCTCGCCCCCAGGCCGGTCGAGACCGGCGGCGTGCAGTTCACGTCGGAGCAGCGCGCGGCGGTCGAGGACCGCACGGGCTCGGCCCTGCTCGCGGCCGCGGCCGGCTCCGGCAAGACCGCCGTCATGGTCGAGCGGTTCGTCGAGGCGGTCCTGCGCGACGGCGTGGCGGTCGGTTCGGTGCTGGCGCTCACGTTCACCGAGAAGGCGGCCGGCGAGCTGCGCGAGCGCCTGCGCCGGCGGCTGACCGCGCTTGGCGAGACGGAGCATGCGCGTGAGGCGGAGGCGGCGTGGATCGGCACCATCCACGGTTTCTGCGCCCGTGTGCTGCGCGCCCGTCCGCTGGCCGCCGGGCTCGACCCGCGCTTCACCGTGCTCGACGAGCCGGCGGCGCGCCGGCTCGCCGAGCGGGCGTATGAGACCGCGCTCGAGGCTTGGGCGGCGGCTCGCGGTGCGCCCGCCGTCGACCTCGCTGCCGCCTACGGCCCTGGCCTGCGCGACGTCGTGCTCGGCGCGCACGAGTCCCTGCGCAGCCGCGGTGAGACGCGCCCGCGGCTCCCGGTGCCGCGGCCCGGCTCGCAGCCGGACCCCGCGCCGCTCGCTGCCGCTCGCG
>DASUNQ010000248.1:0-18935 GCA_036277075.1 Thermoanaerobaculia bacterium | reverse complement strand
CTGGGCCACCGGCGAGAGAGCCGGCTCGCGGTCCGGCTCGACCGGCTCGAGGACGCCGCGGCGCAGCGCCGCGACGATGTCGCGGCCGTGGCGGCGGGCGGTCGCCTCCGAGACGCCGCGCACCTCCTCGAGCGCCGCCTCTGACTTCGGCGGCCGCCGGGCGAGGGCGAGGAGCGGGCCCTCCTGGAGGATCCAGGACGGCGGCCGGTTGCCGGCCAGCGCCTCGCGCTCGCGCCAGGCGGCCAGCGCCCGCAGGGCGCCGAGCTGGCGCGGGTTGAGGTTCGTCCAGCCCTTGATGCGGCGGAAAGTCTCCTCCGGCGGCGGGCGCCGCGCGGCCGTCTCGGCCATCCGCCGGCTCTCCTCCTCGACCCAGCCCAGCCGGCCCCGGACGGCGAGCCGGCGCGCCAGCTCCCCCCAGACGCGCGGGAGGTAGCGGACGTCGTCGAGCGCGTAAGCGAGCTGCTCCGGAGTGAGCGGGCGCCGCGCCCACTGGGTGAACTGCGCCGTCTTGTCGAGCTTCGTCCCGAGCAGGCGCTCGACGAGGGGCGCGTAGCCGACCTGCTCGCCGAAGCCGAGAAAGGCGGCGGCGATCTGGGTGTCGAGCACCGCCGCGCCGCGGGTGCCGTAGAGGTGGGCGAGGAGCGCGAGGTCCCCCTGCCCGGCGTGGAGCAGGGTGGGCACGGCGGGGTCGCCCGCCAGCTCGACGACCGGCCGCGGGTCGACCGCCAGGGGATCGACCGCCGCGACCTCCGGTTTCGCGACGTCCCCCCAGGCGACCTGGACGAGCGCCAGCTCCGGCACGTAGCGCGACTCCGAGACGAACTCGAGGTCGAGCGCGAACTGCCCCGCCGCCGCGAGGTCCTTGGCCAGCGCGGCGACGTCGGCCGGCTGGGTGAGGGGCTGCGGGGGAGAGGCGGTCACGGACGGAGGGCGGACCGGAGGATTCTGCGAGATCGGCCCCCCGCGCGCAACCGGCATAGAATCCGCCGAGCGCGCCGGCCGGCGCGACTCCTTCCATTCCCAGCCCGATGACCGAGCCCAGTCCGCGGCCGGCCCCACGGGGCGCCGGCGGGGGAGCGGCCCGGGTGGCGGTGGGGATCTTCCTCTCCCGCCTCATGGGTTTCCTGCGCGAGCGCGGGCTGGCCTACTTCTTCGGCGTCGGGCCGCACGCCGACGTCTTCCGCGCCGCGCTGCGCGCCCCGAACGTCCTCCAGAACCTGCTCGGCGAGGGGACCCTCTCGGCCGCCTTCATCCCGGTCTACAGCCGCTTCCTCGCCGCCGGCGAGCGGGAGGAGGCCCGCCGCTTCGCCGGCGCGATGCTCGGGCTGCTGGTGGCGGCGGCCGGCGCCATCGCCCTCCTCGGCGTCCTCCTGGCGCGGCCGCTCGTCGCGCTCCTCGCCGCGGGGTTCCTGCAGGACGCGCCCGAGGTCGCCGCCGGCCGCCTCGCGGTCGACCGCTACGAGCTGACGGTGCGCGCGGTGCGCATCCTCTTCCCGATGACCGCCGTCCTGGTGCTGTCGGCCTGGGCGCTCGGCGTCCTCAACAGCCACCGCCGCTTCTTCCTTTCCTACGTCGCGCCGGTGCTCTGGAACGCCGCCATCCTCGCCGCGCTGCTGGCGGCCGGGGCGGCGCTGGCGCCCGGCGGCCTCCGCGCGGCGAGCGGCCTGCCGGCGCCGCTCCTCGACCGCGTGCTGATCGCCGCCTGCTTCGGTGCCCTCGCCGGCGGCCTGCTGCAGTTCCTGGTGCAGCTCCCGCTCGCCCTCCGCCTCCTCGGCGGCCTGCGCCTCTCGCTCTCGACCGCCGCGCCCGGCGTGCGCGAGGCGCTCGCCACCTTCGCGCCGGTCGTCGGCGGCCGCGGCGTCGTGCAGCTCGCCGGCTATCTCGACGTCTTCCTCGCCTCCTTTCTCGCCGCCGGCGCGACTGGGGCGCTCGGCTACGCGCAGATGCCGTACCTCCTGCCGGTCAGCCTCTTCGGCCTCTCGGTGGCGGCGGCCGAGCTGCCCGAGCTGGCCCGGCTAGTCGCCCATCCCGCTCTTCGCGGGAAGGAAAGCGCTCCTAGCGCTGATCGGAGCACGGCGCGAAAGCTTTCGCGCCTAGGCGACCCGGAGGCGGCGGGCGCGCTGCTGGTGCGCGTCCGCCGCTCGCTGGCGCAGATGGCTTTCCTCAACGCGCCGACGGCAGTCGGCTACCTCGCCTTCGGGCTCCTCGTCGTCGCCGCCCTCTACCGCACCGGCAGCTTCGGCCGTGCCGACACCTGGCTGGTCTACCTGGTGCTCTGCGGCTACACCCTGGGGCTCCTCGCCACGACCTCGTCGCGCCTGCTGCAGAACACCTTCTACGCCCTGGGCGAGGCGAAGACCGCGGCGGGGGCCGCGGTGCTCCACGTCGCAACGTCGGCGACGCTCGGGGTGCCGCTCATGCTCTGGCTCGATCGCTTCCCGGTGACCGTGGTGGCGGACCTGCCGGCGAAGGGACGCCCGGTCTACCTCGGCGCCGTGGGACTCGCGCTCGCCTCGGCCGCCGGCGCCTGGCTCGAGCTCTGGCGTCTCCGCCGCGCGCTGCGCCGCCGGCTCGGGGCGGAGGTCGTGCCCTGGGCGGCGGTGGGGAAGATGCTCGGCCTCGCCGTCATCGCCGCGGCGCCCGCCGCCGGTCTCGCGTGGGCGCTCCCCGAGGCGCTCCACCCGGCGCTCCGCGCGCTGCTCGTCCTCGGCCTCTACGGCGGCGCCTACCTCCTCCTCGCCCGCCTGGCCGGAGTGGGGGAGCTGGAGGCGCTCGCCGCGCGGCTGCGGCGGAGAAGGAACGGGTGAGGGGATCGCAGGCGGCGCTGGCGGTCTTCTGCGCCGCGCTGGGAGTGGCCGGCTGCGGCGGCGGCGCGGAGGAGGAAGCGCGCCGGCTGACCGGCGGCGAGCCGGAGCGGGGGCGGGAGCTGCTGCGCAGCTACGGCTGCGGCACCTGCCACACGGTGCCGGGAGTGAGCGGCGCCGGCGGGCTCGTCGGCCCGCCGCTCGAGCGGCTGGGGAGCCGGGGCGAGCTCGCCGGGAGTCTCCCCAACAACCCCGACAACCTGATCCTCTGGATCCGCCACCCGCAGCGCGTGGCGCCGGGCACCGCGATGCCCGACATGGGCATCGGCGAGCGCGACGCGCGCGACATGGCGGCGTACCTCTACACGCTGCGCTGACCGGAACGGGGCGGCCTAGGGCCGCGCGAAGCGGAGGCCGGCGCGCAGGAGACGCGGCGGACCGAGGGTGAGGACCGGCGTGCGGCCGACCTCGGCGCGCTCGCCGGAGAGGTTCTCGACCGCGGCGAAGGCGGCGAGGCCGCGCCCCAGCGGGCGGGCCGCGAGGAGGTCCACCGTCGCGGCGCCGGCGAGCCGGAAGCGGTTCTGATCGTCGTCGAACTGCGCGTCCGTCCACCGCGCCTGGAGCCCGAGGGTGCCGTGCGGGCCTTCCCGCCGGAGCTGGAGCGACGCCTGCCGGCGCGGCACCTGCGCCAGCCGCAGCCCTTCGAGCGCCCGGTTGCCGGGGAAGCGCACGACCTCGGCGTCGGCCAGCAGGCACGCGGCGTCGAGGGTCCATGCCGGGCCGAGCCGCGCCGCCAGGTCGAGCTCGGCGCCGCGCGAGCGGCTGCGGCCGAGGTTCTGGCGCCGGCGGGTGACGAGCCCCGGCTCGACCGCGAGGGTGACGTTGGCGATCGTGTCGGTCACTTCCATCCAGAAGAGGGTCCCCCGCGCCGTCACGCGCCCGCCGTCGGCGCTCCAGAGCGCCCCGGTCTCCGCCCCCGCCAGCCGCTCGGCGGCGAGGCCGGGGTTGGCGAGCGTCACCACGTCACCGACCCGGAAGGTGCGGTAGAGCTCGTTGAGAGTCGGCGCGCGGAAGCCGCGATAGGCGGAAGCGGTCAGTGACCAGCGCGTGCCGGCGCGGAGGAGGAGCGTGACGCGCGGGGAGAGGGCGTCCTCCGCGCGCTCGCCGCCGATGCCGTCGTTCTCCCAGCGGTCCCAGCGCGCCGCGAGCGCCAGCGACAGCCGGGGCGAGACGCGCACCAGGTCCTCCGCGAAGAGACCCGCCGTCCGCTGCCGCCCGCCGGCGGCGCTCGGGAAGGCGCCTCCGGGCGTGAACGCCGTCTCCCGGCTCGTCCCCTCCACCTGCCGCAGCTCGAGCCCCGCGACGAGGGTGTGCCGCTCTCCCGCCGCCCGCGTCCCTTGCAGACTCGCGCCGCCGGTCTCCACCGGCACCTCCTGCTTCCGCGTCAGCCGCTCGCTCGCGCGGTCCTCGGCCACGGCGGTGAAGGTCTGCTCGTACTCCTGATCGGCGGCCCAGGCGCGGGCGGCCAGCAGTCCGCCCCCGAGCCTCCATTCGCCGCCGGCGCTTCCTTGAAAGAGCCGGGTGGCGTTGGTCTGGAGCGGCGTGCCGTTGCGGCGCGACTCGTCGAAGGCGGCGGCGCGGAGGAAGGAGCGGCCCGCTTCCGTCGCATGCTCGAGGGTCAGGTCTCCCGTCGCGTGGCGCGAGCCGGCCGCTGTGTCCACGAGCCCGCGCTCCGAAGGACCGACGAGCACGTAGCCGTCGGTCTCCCCGGCGCCGGCGGCGAGGCTCGCTCCCCAGGCGCCCGAGCGCGCGGCCAGGAAGAGCGATCCGTCCGCGCCGCCGCGCTCGCCGTACGCAGCCTCGACACGCACTTGCGGGGAGGTACCGCGCCGCACGAGCTGCACGACCCCGGCCAGCGCCGCGCTGCCGTAGAGGTCCGAGCCGCCGCCGCGCAGCACCTCGACCCGCTCGAGCGCCGCGCGCGGCACCCGCGCCCAGGGCACCCAGCCGCCGAACGGGTCGTTGAGCGGCACGCCGTCGTCGAGCACCAGGGCGCGGCTCGCGCCGCTGCCGCCGAGGCCGCGCAGCGCGGCCCCCTGCGCGGTCGGGTTGGCGAAGCGGCTGCCGCTCCGGCGGAAGAGGGAGAAGCCGGGGACCTGGCGCAGGGCGTCGTCGAGCGCCGGCGCGGCGGTCGCCGCCAGCTCCTCGGCCGAGAGGACCGTGACGCTCGCCCCCGTCTCGCCGAGGCGTGTGGCCGTGCGCGTCGCGGTGACGGTGATCTCCTCGACGAGCCGCGGCGGCGAGGCCTGCGGCGGCGGGGGAGCCGCCGCTCCCGCCGCGGCGAGGTCGAAGGCGAGCGCGGCGAGGAGCGCCGCCGGACCGCTCACGCGCTCAGGCCGGGAGCCGGGAGAGGGCCTTGCGGGCGACCTGCCGGGCGGCGCCGTAGACGTCGTCGACCTGGGGCGCCTGGATGGTGACGGTGAGCTGGAGGCTGCCGCGGCGGACGTGGAGCTGGCCGAGGCGGGGGGCCCACACGGCGCCCTCCCCGAGCCCGGCGGCCTCCTCGCCGCCGAGCGCCGAGCCGGCGGCGCCGAGGGCCCGCTCGGCCCGCTGCGCCGAGCGGTGGTGGTGGAGCTTGAGACCGGCGAAGTCGGCCGGGGCGCCCCCGGTCGAGTAGCCGCAGACGTTGAGGTCGCGGCCCAGCTCGTCCTCGGCCACGCTCTGCATCAGCCCGACGTTGCCCTCGAGCACGGCCTTGGCGTCCTCCGGCCGGAAGAGCTGGCAGGCGTCAAGCGGCGGCCCCGCGGCGGCCTGCCCCGCGCCCTCCTCCTCGCCGCCGCCGCAGGCCGCCGCGGCGAGCGCCACGAGCAGCAGCGGCCAGCGCGGCCTCAATGCACCCTCCGCCGCCGGTTGCGGATGTAGTCGGCGAGGATGAACTCGCCGAGGTTGTAGGGCGAGGCGAAGTAGGCGCGGCCGCGGTTGACCTTGGTCAGCTTGTCGACGAACTCGGTGAGCATCGGGTCGGTCGCCAGCATGAAGGTCGTCACCACCACCTTCTGCCGCCGGCAGATGTCCGCCTCCTCGAGCGTCAGGTTGACGATCTTCATGTCGAGGCCGAAGGGGTTCTTGTAGATCCGGTTGCCGTCGGTGATCGCCGAGGGCTTGCCGTCGGTGATGAGGAAGATCTGCTTGTTGGGCTGCTTCTGCCGCGCCAGGAGGCTGCGCGCGAGCTGCAGCGCCTCGCGCGTGTTGGTGTGGAAGGGGCCGGCCTGGATCGACGGGATGTCCGAGAGCTCCACCCGCTCGGCGCGGTCGCCGAAGAGGATGACGCCGAGGTGGTCCTTGGGGTACTTGGTGGTGATCAGCTCGGTCAGGGCGAGCGCCACGGTCTTGGCCGGCGTGATCCGGTCCTCGCCGTAGAGCACCATCGAGTGGCTGACGTCGATCGCCACCACCGTGGCGCAGGAGGTCAGGTGCTCGGTCTCGTGGACCTCCAGGTCCTCCTCGGCCAGCTCGAGCTCGCCGTGCGTCCGGCGCATGGCGTTCTGCAGCGAGCGCGAGGCGTTGAGCAGGTGGAGGTCGTCGCCAAAGGCGTACGGGCGGGTCTCGGGCAGCCGCTCGACGCCGTCGCCGGCGTGGCGCACCGGATGGTATCCGGGACCGGCCCGCTCGAGACTGCCGAAGATCTCCTCGAAGGCGCTGCGCCGGATCTGCCGCTCCCCGGCGCCGGTCATCTGCAAGCCGCCCCCGGCGTCGCGCTCGACGAGCTGCTGGTCCTCGAGGTTGGCGAAGAACGCCTCGAGGTCGACCTCCTCGGAGATGTACCCCTGCTGCTGGAGCTGCCGCATCCACTCCATCGCCTCCTCGACGTCCCCGCCCGAGGCGAGCAGGAGCTGGTTGAACAGCCGCAGCAGCGAGAGCCCGGCGAGGATCTCCTGCAGCAGCGCGGGGTCCAGCCAGCGGTAGGAGTGGCGCATCGTCCCTAGGATACGACCGATCTGGGGGCGCCGGAGATGGATCTCGGAGCGCTCGAGATGTATTTCCGGGCGCCGGAGATGATTCTCGTGCGGCCCAAATCAGTTCACATCGCCTCGCCCGCCCCCCGTCCGCCGCGGCTTCAGGAGCTGGAACTTGATCATCTCCTTGTAGCTCACCTGGCTGTCGAGGTCGTGGCGGGCGAGCTTGAGGTGCTGGTGGAGGCCTTCGAGGACCATCTCCGCCGCCCAGGCCTGCTCTTCGCGCCCCCTGCCGGCCCCCTTGTCCAGGTACCGGCCGGCCAGCTCCCAGAGGCCGGGCACGCGCTTGAGCTCGCGCTCGTAGTCGGCGAAGGGCTGCTCGTCGGCGAGCGTCACCTGGTTGCCCTCGGCGAACCAGCGGACGATCGGCGCGTAGGGGCCGCGGTCGTCCTCGCCGCCGCTTCCCACCTCCTTGGTCACCTCCGGGAAGCGGGCGTCGAAGACCTTCCTGACCGCTTGCCCGACGAGCCGCCGCGCCACCACTTCGGCGCCCTGCTGCTCCCCCTCGTAGACCATCTCCACCTTGCCGGTGATCGCCGGCAGCAGCATGTGGAAGTCGCACAGCCGCGGCGTCACCGGCCGGTCGCCGGTGGCGAGGGCCCGCCGCTCGAGGTTCGACACCAGCAGCTCCATGGCGGAGATCGAGACCCGCGCCGAGACCCCCGAGGACTGGTCCACGAGGTCGCTCTCGCGGGCCGCGAAGCCGATCTCCTCGATCAGCAGACGCGCCTCCTCGGGGATCGCCACCCCCTGCTGGTCGCGCTCGGTCCAGGCCTCCTGGCGGGTGATGTCGGCCGCCACCTCGCGCGAGGGGGGGTAGTGAGTGAGGATCTGCGACGAGATCCGGTCCTTGAGCGGGGTGATGATCGAGCCGCGGTTGGTGTAGTCCTCGGGGTTGGCCGAGAAGACCATCAGGATGTCGAGCGGGATGCGCACCGGGAAGCCGCGGATCTGGAGGTCGCGCTCCTCGAGGATGTTGAAGAGCCCCACCTGGATGCGCGGCGCCAGGTCGGGCAGCTCGTTGATGGCGAAGATGCCGCGGTTGGTGCGCGGCACGATGCCGAAGTGGATGACCTCCGGATCGGCGAAGGTGAGGCGGCGCGTCGCCGCCTTGATCGGGTCGATGTCGCCCAAGAGGTCGGCGATCGAGACGTCCGGCGTCGCCAGCTTCTCGTTGTAGCGCTCCTCGCGCCCGAGCCACTCGACGGGGGTGTCGTCGCCCGCCTCGGCCACCCGCCGCGCGCCCTGCGGCGTCGTCGGCGCCAGCGGGTCCTCGTTGAGCTCGCTGCCGGCGAGCACCGGGACCGCCTCGTCGAGGAGCGTCGTGAGCGAGCGCAGGATGCGCGTCTTGGCCTGGCCGCGCAGGCCGAGGAGGATGAAGTCGTGCTCGGCGAGGAGGGCGTTGACGACGCCGGGGACCACCGTGCGGTCGTAGCCCAGGATGCCGGGGAAGAGAGGGCCGCCGGCGGCCAGGCGCGCGCGCAGGTTGTCGCGCAGCTCGCGCTTGACCGTCCGCGGGCGGTAGCCGGAGGCCTTGAGGCCCCCGAGCGTCGTCGGACGGCGGTTCGCCATCAGTCGTGCTGCTCCTCGAGCCAGCGCTCGGCGTCGATCGCCGCGCGGCAGCCGGTGCCGGCGGCGGTCACCGCCTGGCGGTAGATCGAATCGGCGGCGTCACCCGAGGCGAAGACGCCGGGGACGCTGGTCCGGGTGGAGGGCTCCTGCACCCGGATGTAGCCGACCTCGTTCATCTCCAGCTTGCCGCGGAAGATGTCGGTGTTCGGCTTGTGGCCGATGGCGAGGAAGACGCCCTGGGTCGGGAGCTCGCTGTCCTCGCCGGTCTTGCGGTTGTGGAGCTTGACGGCGAGGACCCCGCCCTCGCGGCTGCCCAGGATGTCGGTCACCAGGCTGTTCCAGATCCAGGAGATCTTGGGGTTGGCGAAGGCGCGGTCCTGCATGATCTTCGAGGCCCGCAGCTCGTCGCGGCGGTGGATGACCGTCACCTTGCTGGCGAACTTGGTGAGGTAGGTCGCTTCCTCCATCGCCGAGTCGCCGCCGCCGACGACCACGATCTCCTTGTCGCGGAAGAAGAAGCCGTCGCAGGTGGCGCAGGCCGAGACGCCGTAGCCCATCAGCTCGGCCTCCGCGCGGAGCCCCATGAGCTTGGCCGTGGCGCCGGTGGCGACGATCACGGCGCCGGCGCGGTAGGTCGCCTCGTCGGTGCGCACGGTGAAGGGGCGGCGGTCGAGGTCCACCTCGACCGCCTGCTCCCACTTCGAGATCGCCCCGAAGCGGCGCGCCTGGTCGCGCATCTTGTCCATCAGCTCGGGGCCGAGGATGCCCTCGGGGAAGCCGGGGTAGTTCTCGACGTCGGTGGTGATGGTGAGCTGCCCGCCGGGCTGGTTGCCCTCGAGGACCAGCGGGGCGAGATCGGCGCGGGCGGCGTAGAGCGCGGCGGTCAGGCCGGCCGGGCCGGAGCCGAGGACGACCACGCGGTGATAGGGAGAGGACTGCGGCTCTGCGGTCGCCATCGAACGAGTCGTGCCTCCTCGGGTTTGGGTTCGCGGCCCGGGCGCCGGGGAGGGGCGGCAGTATACCGCGGCCCCTCCGCGGCGACGGGCTCCGTCGTGTGCAACAGCGCCGGACCGCGGCGCTGTTCCAGCGCGGGCTAGAATGGCGGCGGTCGCCCGGGAGGAGAGGAGGAGACAGATGCTCGCCAGCCAGAAGTTGATCGACGCGTTCAACGGCCAGATCGGTCACGAGATGGGGGCCTCGCTCCAGTACGTGGCGCTGGCCAGCTTCTTCGACGCCGAGACGCTGCCGCAGCTCGCCCAGTTCTTCTATCGCCAGTCCGAGGAGGAGCGGGACCACGCGATGAAGTTCGTCAAGTTCATCGTCGACGTCGGCGGGCGGGTGGACATCCCCGAGATCCCGCGCGCCAAGTGCGACTTCGGCTCGGCCGAGGAGGCGGTGCAGCTGGCGGTCGATTGGGAGAAGCAGGTCACCCAGCAGATCTACGACCTGCTGGACCTCGCGGCGGGGGAGAAGAACCACATCGCCCGCCGCTTCCTCGACTGGTTCGTCGACGAGCAGCTCGAGGAGGTCACGACGATGACCTCGCTCGTCGCCATCATCCACCGCGCCGGCAAGGAGCGCCTGATCCTGGTCGAGGACTACCTCGCCCGCGGCGGCGCCTCGACCCTCGAGAGCGCCGCGTCGCCGAGCGGCGGGACGTAGTCGGGAGGCGCTGGGCTAACCGGGCACCTGCCTCAGAGACGTTGCGCGCCGTCGAGCTTGCCCAGCTCGCGGTCGAACGTGCCGAGCGGCAGGTGGCCGGCCTTGCGGGCGATCTCGAGCACCAGGTAGTCGGAGAACCCCACCGCGGGCCGGCGTCGATAGTGACTCAGGGCGGCGGCCACGGCTTCGGCGTCCTGGAGCGTCAGGTCCTTGTGGTCGAGGAACATCTCGAGGGCCGTAGCGATCTCCGCCGGTTGCAGCGCGTAGACGGCCGACAGCACCCACACGGCTTCGGCGAGGACGAGGTGCGGCACCCACGCTCCCCTGGCCACGAACTCCTCGGCAACGGCCACCTGCTTCGCATCGTCTCTTGTCGCCAATCTGACCAGGACGTTGGTGTCAACGGCGCGCATGCCGTTTCCGCACGTACTGCCGAGCTCCTGCCTTCAACTCGTCGAGCGTCCGGGGCTGCGGCGGGCCTCCGGGGAACAGCGCTCGGTGCACGTCCTCGGACGTATAACGCCCCGACCGACGGACGACGATCGCGTCGCCCTGCTCTTCCCACTCGAGCACGGAGCCCGGTCCGACGCCGAGCTTCCGGCGAACCTCGGCCGGCACGGAGATCTGCCCCTGGGCGGTGAGCTTCGAATGAGCGAGTGCCATGGCGGTACATTACCACGGTAATGATCAACGGCAGTAGCGCCCCTGCTGGCGGACGTGCTGCTCGAGGGTGCCGGTGCGCTCCATCGCGAGGAGCGCTTCGAGGAGCGCGTGGGAGACCGCGGGGTCGGCGGTCTTCCACGCTTCGTAGGAGCGCAGCGTGCCGCGGACGCCGGCGAGGAGGGTCTCGGTGCTGCCGGGGTTGGTGTCCGGGTGCTCGATCAGCCAGGCCGCGCTCGAGTAGGCGTGCTGCATCCGGAGCTCCGCCGGCAGGCTCGCCGTTTCCTGCTTCGAGCCGAGGAGGCTGAAGCAGACCTTCACCGTCAGGTCGGGCACTTCGGCCAGCCAGACGGTCAGCCACTGCCGGGCCTCCTTCGCCGCCGGCGAGACCGGCGCGGTTTCCAGGACCCGCACCAGCTCCACGGCTTTGGCGCGCTCCTCGGGCGTGGAGGGCCCCCGCTGCACCTCCGCGTAAGCCGGCGGCGGAAGCAGGAGGAGGGCTCCAAGCAACAGATTGCCGTGCTTTCCGATCCCCATCGTCATCGTCGCGACCGCATCCGCATCTTAGAGCGTCCGTCCATCCCGGTCGAGCTGCTCGGCGTCATCGCGTGTGGCGATGCGAACCAGCATCGGCGCCGCGCCCTAGAACCGGCGGGTCTTCTCCTGCAGCCGCAGCGACCGCCGGTTGGCCAGCCAGTCGCTCAGCACGAGAAAGGACCAGGCGTGCGGCGGCTGCTGCTGCTGCCCCGACTCGAGCGCGACCTGGAACCACGGCTCCGCGTCCTGGAAGCGCCCTTCGCTGGCCGCCTCGAGCCCCATCGCCCAGCCGACGCTCGCGGCGTAGGTCACGTCCGGGAGAGGCCGCAGCACGGCCGCCTCGCCCTGTCTCCCGAGGAGGAAGAGGGCAGCGCGGACGAAGAAGTCGTCCTGCGCCGGCTCGGCTTCGAGCGCCGCGACGAGCGCAGCCCGCCGGGAGCTCGCCCCCTCCTGCAGGTGGAGGAGGGATGCGGCTTTGAGCAGCCGCACCACGCCGGGCTTCTCACTCTCGGCGCCGGGCGGGAGGAGATCCAACAGCAGGTCGTACTTGCGCATCTGGAAGAGCGTGAGCGCGAGCTGGCTGGAGGACGCCGGCACCCGCTTGCGCACCCAGGCGAGGGCCGCCTCGGGGCCGACTTTGGCGCGCAGGAGATCGTAGGTATCGATCTGCACCTTGGTGTGCCACTCGGGCAGCGGGTCGCGCAGGGCCTCCACCAACCGCACCGCGACTTCGTGATCGCCCTTTCTGGCCAGGGCGAGGGCGAGATCCGCAAGGATGTGCGGGGCGATCCCGGCGCGCTCGAGCTCCGCGAACGCCCGCCTCGCCCCCTCGTCAGGCGTGCCGGCGAAGACCTCGGCGAAAGCGTCGGGCAACAGCGTGCTCCACTCCCGGACGACGCCACTGCGGGAGGCGGCGAGCTCCCGCGCCGCGCCCGCGAAGTCGCCCGCCTGCCACTGCGCTCGGGCGATCAAGGCGGACGCCTCGGCGCTCTGCGGGTAGCGTTCGAGAGCCGCGCGCGCGAGGCGCAGGCCTTCGGCCAACCGGCCGCGCCGGAGCTGCAGGTCGGCCGCTTCGAGAAGGACCTCTTCCTTCCAGGTCGGGAGCGCCGGCTCGAGGACCGCGAACGCCTGGTCGAGGCGCCCCTGCAGCCGCAGGAGCCGAGCCTGGTGGGTGAGCAGATGGGCCCAGAGCAGGTCGGGCCCGGCGGTGTGCCGGCGAAGGGCGTCCTCCACGACGGCGGACGCGGCCGCCAGATCGCCGTCCTTCTCGAGCAGCCAGAGCAGAGGATTCAGATCGCCGTCCGGAGCCGCGGCCAGCGCCGCGTAGTGGGCCTTCACGAACGTGCCCTCGGCGCCGCCCACCTCCTGGAGGCCGGCGAGCGCCGCCGCCCGCGTGTGGCTCGACATCGCGGGATCGTCGGCGATAGCCCGCAGCCGCTTCGCATCCTCGTCGAGCAGCGCCACGGTCACCGCGAGCGAGCCGCTCGCGTGCGGCGCCGCGGCCGCAGCCGCGCCGGCGTAGGTCTCGTAGAGGAGCGGGCTGGTGAGGCTCTGCGCCGCGACCGTGGCCGCGCCCGCGAGGTGCGCCGGCCGCGAGTCCAGGGCCGCGAAGAGGGCCGGGATCGCCTTACGGCGCAAGGGATCGGTGGTGGTCACGTGGCGCCGGACGGTGCCGCTGAGCTCCAGCAGTGGCGCCGAGCCGATCGACCCCAACGCCGGGATGGCCTCTACCAGGGGCGCCATCTCCCGCGAGCCATCCCGCACCGCCGCGCTCAGCTCGATCCATCTCTTCAGCTCCGCCGCGGTCCCCGGCGCGGGGTCGCTCATCCGCGTTGCGAGCTCCCGCGCCGCCGCACCGGACGCGAGTTGGTCGAGGAAGAACACCGCCTGCGCGTGGAGGCCGGAGTAGAAGGCCGCGCGGAAGAAGGCTTCGACGCTGCCGGCGTCGAGGAGCCCGCCCTGCCGCTGGCGCGCCGCGGCGCGAACGTTGGCCTCGAAGGCGCGGGTCCGGGCCTCGACCTCCCCACTGGCTTCGCCGAGGGCGGAGCGCAGCTGGCCGAGGAGGCCTGGAGGCGCCTCGACGTTTCGGAACGCCAGCTCGGCGAGGCTGCGGCCGGCCGCGGCCCCCTCCCCAAAGTCGCCGAGGCGGAGCGTCAGGCCGAGCGCGGGAAAGCTCGCCGCGTCGCCGAAGGGGGAGCTCGCGAGCGCGCGTGGGAAGCGTTCGTCCTCCCCTCTCTCGGCGAGCAGGGCGAGGTGGAGGCAGTGGCACTGCCGGTCGGCAGGCCGCTGCGAGCAGAGCGCCGCGAGGCGCGCGACGTCGCGTTCGACGAAGAGCCGGACGGGGTCCCGCTCCGGCAGCGTCTGGGCCGCCCGAACCGCGGCCGCCTCGTAGCCGAGCGCGTTGGCGAGAAGCGCCTCTTCCGCCGCCAGATCGGTCGCGCCGAGCGCCTTGGCCAGCGCCAGCAGGGCCCAGGCCCGACCGTGGAGGGGGTCGGCCTGCTCCAGGGTGTCGACGGTGAGCGTGGCGAGCCAGACGAAGCCCGCGGTCGCCCGGCGGACGAGCTGCCGATCGAGCGGGCCGTAGAGCGCGGCGAGTGCGGCGAGGAGGGCTTCGGGATCGGCATCGTTGACGGCGCGCTCGAGGATCTCGCCGTCCTTCGCGCCATCGGCGGCCGAGACGCGGGTGGGCGGCAGGCGCCGGGCCCAGGCGGTCAGCAGGGCGTCCGCGTCGGCGAAGCCCGGGACCTCGGGGAGCGTGCCGATCTCCTGGTCGCCCACCCACACCCGCCAGAGCCCTCCCTGGAGCTCGACGCGAACCGCCTCGGCGTCCCGACCCGAGAGAACGCGATGGACCTCGGCGATGGCGAGCCGGAACCGGCGATCCGGCCGCAGGCGGTAGCGGTCCCGCACGACCTCGGGAAGCCGGTGCGGCTCGACGGCCACCAAGGTCTCTGGGCCGGGAATCGACGTCGCGGCCGCGGCTCGGGGCTCGACGCGACTGCACGCGGAGCCGGCGACGAGCCAGAGCAGGCTGCCCAGAAGCAACCAGGCCGAACGAGCGTGCTGCATGTCGCCTTCCCCTCCGAGGCTTCTCGGCGAGGAGTCTATTGGGGGGCGGCAGGGGTGCTTGGCAGGGACTGCATCGGTACGACGATCCGCGCCACGACCAGCGTCAGGTCGTCGGGCTGCTCGACGTCCCCTTTGAAGTTGGCGACGCTGTTGAGGAGGGCGTCGCGCACCTGCCGGGCGGAGCCGCCGTCGGCGGCGCGGCGCAGCGCCCGCGTCACCCGCTCGACGCCGTAGTGCTCGCCGTGGCGGTCGATGACCTCCGGCAGCCCGTCGCTGTAGAAGACGAGCAGGTCTCCCGCCGCCAGCGCCACCCCCTGCTCGGCCGGCTGCGCCCCGAGGCGGGTGCCGAGCGGGAGCGTCGCGGACCCCAGCTCGGCGACCTCGCCGGTCGCCGCCGCGAAGTGGAGCGCCGGCGGGTGGCCGGCGCTGGCCACCACGATCCGCCGCGCGCCGACGTCCACGATCCCCACCTGGAAGGTCACCAGCATCCGCTTCGGGCCGGCCTCGCGCACCATGCGGTCGAGCCGCGCCAGCACCGGCAGCGGCCGCTGCAGCTCATCGCGCAGCATGTAGAGACAGCTGCGCAGGCCGTAGAGCATGAGGCCGCTCGCCACGCCGTGGCCGGCGACGTCGCCGATGACGATCGCCAGGCAGTCGTCGGTCAGCTTGAAGTAGTCGAAGTAGTCGCCACCCACCTCCTTGGCCGGCAGCGACACGCTCGCCACGTCCAGCCAGGGGAGGTCGGGGGCGGAGCGCGGCAGGATCGAGAGCTGGATCTTGCGCGCGTCGTCGACCTCGCCGCGGAGGCGCGAGCGCTCGCGCTCGCGGATGGCGGCGTGCCGCCAGCCTTCGAGGAAGCGCCGGCGGCGCGTGCGGGTGACCGCGAGGGCGATGGCGGCGCTCAGCAGGTTGGCGACCGCCACCCCGGCCATCGCCTGCAGGCTCACCGCCTCCCCCCAGAGGAGGCCCAGGCCGAGCGGGCTCGCCAGCGCCGCGCAGACCAGGAAGAGGAAGGCGAGGAGGACGTGCTCCTTCGGCCGCAGGCGCAGGCCGATCGCCAGCGCGGGGAAGGCGAGGGCGGTGACGAAGAGGGTCCGCTCCGGAGCTTCGAGGAAGAGCGCCAGCGCCAGGCACTCGAGGGCGACGAAGGAGATGAGGAGCGAGCGGAAGTTGGCCTCGAAGAAGCGCGTGTTGCGGGCCAGGAAGAAGACGCTGAGCAGGACCAGGTTGGCCACCGCGACGCCGGTGGCCAGCGTCCGCCGCTCGTAGAACTCGACCGTGCCGACCACCGCGGCCGGCAGGAAGAGCAGGAGGAGCCAGCGCAGGTAGAGCCAGTTGCGGCCGTCGAAGTGCCTCTGGACCGCCGTCTCCTGCGGCAGCAGGATCAGCTCGTCCAGAGTCAGGGCGCGCATGGGGCGGAGGAGTCTACCGGAAGCCGCCGCGGAGCCCGTCCCTCTAGAATGCTCCCGCCGCGATGAGCGCCGCCGTCCGCCCCGCCGCGCCGCACCCCATGCGCTGGTTCGTGCGCGGCGACGTCGACGGCTTCTTCGGCCTGGCGCTCGACAACCTCGTCCAGCTCCTGCTCATCGACAGCCTCTGTCGCGTCGTCCTCGGCTTCCCCGACGCGCTGGTCTACGGCCGAGTGCTGCCCGGCGCGGCGGTGTCGCTCCTGGTCGGCAACCTCTTCTACGCCCGGCAGGCGGTGCGGCTGGGGCGGGCCTCGGGACGGGGCGACGTCTGCGCGCTGCCCTACGGCATCAACACCGTCTCGCTCTTCGCCTACGTCCTGCTGGTCATGCTGCCGGCGCGGCTCGCCGCCGAGGCGGCCGGCGCCGCCGACCCGGCGCGCGTGGCCTGGCAGGCCGGGCTCGTCGCCTGCCTGGGCTCGGGGGTGATCGAGCTCGCCGGCGCCGTCGTCGCCGAGCGCATCCGGCGCGCCACGCCGCGCGCGGCCCTGCTCTCGACCCTCGCCGGGATCGCCCTCACCTTCATCTCGCTCGGCTTTCTCTTCCGCACCTACGCCCGGCCGCTCGTGGGGCTGACCACGCTGGCGGTCATCCTGCTCGTCTACTTCGGCCGGGTGCGCTTCCGCGGCGGCCTGCCGGGCGGGCTGGCGGCGGTGGCGCTCGGGACGCTCCTCGCCTGGCTCACCGGCGCGGCGCCGGGGGGGCCGCTGCCGGAGACCGGCGCGCGGCTCCTGCTGCCGGTGCCGGTCGTCGGGGAGCTCTGGGAGGCGCTCGCCGCCGGGCACGCGCTGACCTATCTCTCCGTGATCCTGCCGATGGGGCTCTTCAACGTCCTCGGGTCGCTCCAGAACATCGAGTCGGCGGAGGCGGCGGGGGACTCCTACGCGACCCGGCCGTCGCTCGCCGTCAACGGCGCCGGCACGATCGCCGCGGCGCTCTTCGGCTCCTGCTTCCCGACCACGATCTACATCGGCCACCCGGGCTGGAAGGCGCTCGGCGCCCGCGCCGGCTATTCTGTGCTCAACGCCGCGTTCTTCACCGTCGTCCTGCTCAGCGGGACGCTGGCGCACATCGCCTGGGCGGTGCCGGTCGACGCCGGGATGGCCATCGTGCTCTGGATCGGCATCGTGATCACGGCGCAGGCCTTCCAGGCGACGCCGCGAGAGCACGCGCCGGCGGTGGTCGTCGGGCTGCTGCCCGGCGTCGCGGCCTGGGGGGCGCTGATGCTCAAGAGCGGGCTGCGCGCGGCCGGCGTCGGCGGCCCCGGGGGGCCGCCGTTCACCCCGGCGCTGCTCGACGCCTTCCTGCGCACCGACACCTGGGCGCACGGCGCCTTCGCGCTCGAGCAGGGCTTCATCCTCACGGCGATGCTCCTCTCGGCCGCCTGCGTCTGCGTCATCGAGCGCCGCTTCGGCGCCGCCGCGATCTGGTGCGGCGCCGCCGCCGTCCTGGCGACGACCGGCCTGCTGCACGCCTACCGCTGGACCCCGGGGGATACCGCCGTGGCGCTGGCGCCCGCCTGGCCCTGGGCCGCGGGGTACGCGGCGATGGCGGTGGTGTTTCTCCTCGCCCGTTGGCTGACCGAGCCTGGGGAAGGGCATTAGAAGAGTCGCGGGTTAGACGCGCGGCGCGAGTGTTGCGTACTTGAGGGCACTCACCGACAGGAGGTTCGTCATGCTCGTGCGAGCCAGCCGCCTCTCCCTCGTGCTCGTCGCTCTCCTCACCGCCGCGGCGCCGGCTCGTGGCGCGGCGCCGCTCCAGCCGCTCGTCCGCCTCAACTTCATCGAGCTCCGTTGCGCCGGGACTCTCGGCGGGTTCGGGGGCGGCGACTACTGCATCCATTGGGTCTTCCAGGAACGCGACATCACCGTCTTCCGCGACGGCAAGGGGCTCGCGGTCAGCACCCTCCAGGAGCGCGTCGACAACCAACCCGGCTCGGCGACGGCCGAAGTCCGGCGCGGGACCATCCCGCCGGCGCGCCTGGCGGCCCTGCACTCTCTGCTGGCGGAGGTGAAGATCGGCACCAACCCGGGGGCCTGCCATCCCCGTCCCGGCATCACCCGGATCGACGCCCATTACCAGCTCGTCTGGTACGGGCTCAACTTCCGGCAGAACGTCATCGCCTTGTCGACGGAAGAGACCGTGCAATGCTCGGTCGAGCTGCGCACGCTCCTGCGGACCCTCTCCGACATCGGCGTCGCGCTCCCCCTCGCACCCTGACGCCGGCGCCGCGCGGGCGCCTCAGCCGATGGCCGCCTCGGCGATCTCGACGGCGTTGACGGCGCCGCCTCGCGTCAAGTTGTCCATCACCGCCCAGAGCCAGTAGCCCCCGGCGCCGCCGGTCTCCCTGCGGATCGCGCCGACGACCACCTTGTCGCTGCCGGGCGCCTCGATCGGCCCGAGGTGTCGGGGCTCGTCGGCGAGCTCGACGTAGGGGTGCTCGGCGAGCGCGCGGCGGAGCGCCTTCGGGCCGGGGTCGCCCGGCGCGCGGACGAAGAGGCTGGCCGAGAACGAATGGAAGACCCCACCCTGCACCACGTTGAGCGACACCAGCGGCTCGCCGCGCAGCACCTCGCGCAGCTCCGCCGCCACCGGCTCGAGCGGCCCCGGGTGGGGGAGGAGGTTGAACGCCAGCTGGTGTCCGAAGACCGGCGACGGCGTGCGCGCCGTCATCGCCACGATCTGCCGGGCCTGGTCGAACATCTCCTCGAGCCCCGGCTGCCCCCGCATCGACGCCGGCTGGACGAGGGTCGCCACCGCCTCCTCGACCCCCACCCCGCGCAGCGGCCAGAGGACGTGCGCCAGCAGGATCGCCGCCGGGTGCGGCGAGAGGAGCGGCGCGCCGCGCTCGGCGGCCGCGCTGTTGACTCCCGCCACGACCGAGCGGCCGTCCTCGGGGCCGGCGTCGAGCGACAGCACCACCGCCGTGACCCCTGCGGGGCGTTGCGCGAGGAGCCGCCGGGTGGCCGCCGCCGGGCCGCAGAAGAAGGCCGCGTCCACGCCGTCGAGGGCGCCCGGCTCCCACGGCTGCACCAGGGCCGCCCCGCCGGCCGCCTCGGTCAGCGCGCCGATCTCCTCCGGATCGTCCGAGAAGAGGCGGATCTCGGCGCCGGCGAGCGCCGGGCGCGCCTCCAGCGTCTCGCGCAGCT
>DASUNQ010000247.1:0-16398 GCA_036277075.1 Thermoanaerobaculia bacterium | reverse complement strand
CGACGCCGGCACTCGTCGCAAGCGCGCTCGCCGCGGCCGCCGGCGGGCCGGTCGCGGTCGGCAGCGTCGGCGCCGGCACCGGCGCCACCGTCGGCAAGGCACACGGTCCGGCGCAAGGGATGAAGGGGGGCTTCGGGTTCGCGAGCCTGACGGCGCCCGGCGGCGTGACGGTCGCCGCGGCGGTCGCGGTCAACGCCTTCGGCGACGTGCGCGACCTCGCCGGACGGGCGGTCGCCGGCTGCCGCACCACGCCGGACGGCCTCGAGCTCGCCGGCGCCGAGCGGGTGCTCGCGGCGCTCTCACCCGAGGCCGCGCACCCGTGGGAGGGGAACACGACGCTGGCGGTGGTGATGACCGACGCGGCGCTCGGCAAGGCCGCGGCGCTCAAGGTCTCCCAGATGGCCTTCGGCGGGCTCTACCGCACGCTGGCGCCGGCGCTCTCGCTCTACGACGGCGACCTGGTGGTGACGCTGGCGAGCGCCGCGCGGCCGGCGGCCCTCAACCAGGTCGGCGTCCTCGCCGAGCGCGCGGTGGCGGAGGCGATCCTCGTCGCGGTGCGCGAGGCGGACGGCTTCGGCATCCTGCCGGCGGCGCGCGACCTGCCGCGCAGCGCCTAGCTGCCCAAGACGAGCGAGAAGCGGAAGGGGAAGCGCCGGCGCAGCTCCGCGACCGGCAGGCCGCGGGTCAGCGCGGCGACCTCGGCGAGGGACCAGGCGCGCGCCATGGAGACCCTGCCGTCGTGGCGGGTCACGGCGCCGACCCGCAGGAAGGGGAGGACCAGCCGCAGGGACCAGGCGGCGAGGCGGCTGCGGCGCAGGTCGACGATCGCGGCGCCGCGCCGCGCCGCGCGCCGCATCTCGGCCAGCACGCGGCGGTTGCCCTCCTCGTCGAAGTGGTGGAAGAAGAGGGTGGAGACCGTCCAGTCGAAGGCGCCGTCCGGGAACGGGAGGGCGCCGGCGTCGGCGACCACCCGGAGCTGAGGCACGCCGGCGCGGCGGCCGAGCAGCAGATGGCCGAGCTGGCGGTCGAGCCCCACGACCCCGAGCGGCGCCCCGCGCCGCGCCGCCGCCCGCGCCAGAGCCGCCGCCACTCGGCCGCTGCCGGTCCCGAGGTCGAGGACGCGCTGCTCCCCGGCCGCCGCCACCCGCGGCAGCATGGTGCGCAGGAGCGGCAGCGCGCCCGCGAGGAAGCGATTCACCCGGTCCAGCTCCGCGAGCGAGCGCTCCCGCTCGGCGGCGGTGAGAGCGCCTGCGTCGAGCAGCTCCTCCGCCTCGTCGATGGCCTGTCGCCGCATGCGGGCGAGAGTAGCAACCGCGCGCTGCTACCATCTCCGTCGACGACGGCGGACGTGGCGATGCGGCAACCGTCCAGGAGCTTCTGGGCCTCGGCGCTCCCGATCGTGGGGGGCGTCCTCACCCTGCTCGTCGTCTGGCCTTGGGCGGAGGACCTCAGCGCGCCGCCCTGGCTCTTTCCGTCGCCCTGGGCGCTCGCCGGCCTCCTGCTCGCCGCCGCCGCCGGCGCCTGCCATCGCCCCTTCGGCTCCGCCAGCCTCGGCCTCGGCGCCGCCGCCGTGGCCCCGGCGCTCGCCCTCGCGGGACCGCTCCCCGCCGCCTGCCTCGCCGCGCTCGCCGTGGTCGCGGCCGACCTCCTCCTCCGCCTCGCCCGCGCCCGCGGCCTCGCCACCGTGCCCGAGCGGCGCGGCCTCCTGCGCGCCTTCGAAGCCGCCGGCCGCGGGCTCCTCGCCGTCCTCGGCGGCGGCCTCCTCTGGCTCCTGCTCCCGCGTTGGGCTCCCGGCGCCGTCCTGCCGGCGCGCATCGCGGCCGCCGCCGCCGGCGCCCTCCTGCTCTGGATCGCGCTCGACGCGGTCGAACGCCGCCTCCGCCGCCCGGCCCAGCCCCTCCCCTGGGGCTCCCTTCTCGCACCGCTCGCCGCCGACCTCGCGGGCTGGGCCGCGGGCGGCGCCGTCGTCTCGACCGCCGACCGCGCCGGCTGGGGCGTCGCGGCGCCGATTCTCGCGCTCTGGTCGCTGCTCGCCCTCGAGGCCGCGCGCAACGGCTTGCGCGCCGACCGCTCGGGGCGCCGAGCCTCCGATCTCGAGCGGCTGCGCCACGCCGGCGACCGCATGATCGCGAGCCCCGAGGACATGGCGGCCGTCGCCGAGCGCATCCACGCCGAGTGCGCCACGGTCGTGCCGTTCCACTGGTTCCAGTTCGAGGCGCTGGCGCGCGACGGCGGCTTCGCGAGCTGGTGGGCGGGGGCGGACGGCCGCATCGCCCCGGGCGAGCCGCGGCCCGACCCGCACCCGCCGGCGCTGCCCGGCGTCCACCGCCGCGGCGCCTGGCGGATCGTCGAGCGGGAGCTCCTCGACGACCGCCGCGTCGTCGCCCAGCTCCGCCTGTGGTGCGATCCGCGGCGGCTCGAGCCGGAGGCGCTCGCGCACCTCGACCGCCTGCTGCCGCAGATGACCGCCTCCGTCCGCCACAGCATCCTCGACCGCGAGGCGCGCCACGACCCGCTGACCGGCCTCGCCACCCGGCGCGTCCTCGAGCAGCGCCTCGAGGCGGCGCACGCCCGCTGCTGCGAGGAGGGGGGAGCGATGGCGGTGGTGCTCTGCGACCTCGACCACTTCAAGCGCATCAACGACAGCCACGGCCACCCCGCCGGCGACGCCGCGCTGGTCGCCGTCGCCCGGGCGCTCGAGGCCGAGCGGCGCGAGCCCGACCTCTGCTGCCGCTACGGCGGCGAGGAGTTCGTGCTGCTGCTCGAGGGCACGGCGGAGGAGGAGGCGCTGGCGGTGGCCGAGCGACTGCGCCGGCGGGTCGAGGAGCTGGAGCTCGCTTTCGAGGGCCGGCGCATTCCGCTCACCCTGAGCGCCGGCGTCGCTTCCTTCCCGCAACTCTGGGCGAGCGCTCCCGGCGAGCTGATCCTCTTCGCCGACGAGGCGCTCTACGAGGCCAAACGCGGCGGCCGCAACCGCTGCCTCCTCGACCTCGGCCAAGGGCGCTTCCTGGATCCGGCCGGCGAGCTCCACTACGCCGAGGACGCGCCTCCCGCCGCCGCGCCGCCGCGGATCTTCGCCTAGCGCGCGGGGCGCGGCGCCGCGTTGACGGCCCCCGGGGAGCGTGTGATATTGAGCGCGACATCGCCGCACCCATCGTTTACCTTGGAGGATCTATGGACCTCAAGCGCGTTCTGCCGCTCACCCTGGTTCTGCTCCTGGCCGCCGGCCTCGCCGCCGCCCAGGAGACGGGGAGCATCGACGGTCGGGTCACCGGCGCCGACGGCACGGCGCTGGGCGGCGTCTCGGTGCGCATCGACGACCTCGGCCTGGTGACCGTCACCGACACCGAAGGGAACTATTCGTTCACCGGCGTCCCCGCGGGCACCTACACCCTGACCTTCGAGCTGGTGGACCGCACCGCCACGGAGGAGGGGGTCACGGTCGGGGCAGGCGGCGGCGCGCAGGTCGACAAGACGGTCGACTGGGACGTCTCCTTCGCCGAGACGATCACCGTCACCTCGGCCTCGCGGCGCGCCGAGCGGATCACCGAGGCGCCCGCCGCCATCACCATCGTCACCGAGCAGGAGATCGAGCGCGAGGCCGCGCACGGGCAGCTCCCGAAGCTGCTCGAGTTCACCCCCGGCGCGGAGGTGACGCAGAGCGGCGTCTACGACTTCAACTTCAACACCCGCGGCCTCAACAGCTCGCTCAACCGCCGCGTGGTGACGCTGATCGACGGCCGCGACCCGTCGGTGCCCTTCCTCGGGGCGCAGGAGTGGGCGGCGATCTCGTTCCCGCTCGACGACCTGGCGAGCGCCGAGCTGATCCGCGGCCCGAGCTCCGCCCTCTACGGCGCCAACGCCTACAACGGCGTGCTCAACCTGACCACCAAGCAGCCGCGCTACAGCCAGGGGGGCGAGGTGCGCCTGACGGGCGGCGAGCTGCAGACGACCAATGCCGACTTCCGCTGGGCGACCGGCCTAGGCGGCGACTTCTACCTCAAGCTCCTCGGCGGCTACCGCGCCAGCGAGGACTACACCGTCTCGCGCAACGTCGCCCCGGAGTACGCGGTCTTCTGCACCCGCTCGGGGCAGGAGGACTGCCTGCCGCGCGAGCGCATCCCGCTGGTCATCCAGGACGACAACGAGATCAAGTTCGGGGGCATCCGGCTCGACAAGTACCTGGCCGGCGGCAGCGTCTTCACCCTCGAGGGGGGCACGGCCGACCTCCAGGGGCCGGTCTTCCAGACCGGCATCGGCCGGGTCCAGCTCACCGACGTCAACCGCCCGTGGGGACGCTTCAACTTCACCTCGGCGCACTTCAACCTGCTCGGCACCTACAACCGCCGCGACGCCAACGACCAGCGCTCGCTCGCCTCGGGCGCGCCGCTCTACCTCGACGACGAGAACTGGGCGGTCGAGGCGCAGGGCACCACCGAGTTCCTGGGCGGGCGCGGGCGCGCGGTCGGGGGCCTCACCTACGGTGAGGAGACGATCGACAGCGCCAACCCGCAGGGGCGCCAGACCCTCGTCTTCCGGCCGATCGAGGCCGACATGTCGGCCGCCTACGCGCAGGTCGACTTCGACCTGACGGACGCGATCAAGCTGGTCCTCGCCGGCCGCTACGACGAGAGCTCGCTGCACGACTCGCAGTTCTCGCCCAAGGCATCGCTGGTCTGGGGCCTCAACCCGAACCACACCCTCCGCTTCACCTACAACGAGGCCTTCCAGGTCGCCAACTATTCGGAGTTCTTCCTCCAGGCGCAGACCACTCTGCCGGGGACGACGACCGCGGCGCTCAACCTGACGCCGATCGAGAACGCGCTGCGCGCCGCGATCCCGGGGCTTCCGCCGCTCGGCTTCGGCAACATCCCGGTGATGGCCCTCGGCAACGAAGACCTCGAGGTCGAGGAGATCCGGAGCTGGGAGGTGGGGTACAGCGCGATCCTCGGCCGGCGCGCCTTCCTCACCCTCGACTACTACAACAGCAAGCTCGAGAACTTCATCACCGACTTGCTGCCGAACCTCGGCACCCTCGGGCGCCTGAACACCAACTTCGGCGCCTACGCGCCGCCGTCGTCTCTGCCGGGGCCGGTGCAGCAGGCGATCCTCAACGCGTTGCGCGCCAACCTGCCGGCGACGCTCTTCCCGTTCCTCTCCAACAACCTGGACGGAGCGCCGATCGTCGCCCTCGCCTCCTACACCAACTTCGGGGAGGTGAACACCCAGGGCATCGACCTCGCGATCAACACCTCGTTGAGCGACAGTTGGTCGCTCGACGTGAACTACTCCTGGTTCGACTTCGAGGTCAAGCGCGACATCCCCGGCGACCCGCTGCAGCCGAACGCGCCGGAAAACCAGTTCAAGGCCGGGCTCACCTACTTCGGCGAGAGCTTCGACGCCGCCGCCAAGATGCGCTGGGTCGACAGCTTCGAGTGGTTCGTCGGGCCCTTCCGCGGCACCGTGCCGTCGTACGAGGTCGTTGACCTCTCGGGCAACTACCACATCAACGAGAACCTCTCGGTGGGCGCGACCATCGCCAACCTGCTCGACGACGAGCACGTCGAGGCCTGGGGCGGCGACCTCCTGGAGCGCCGCGCGCTCGGGCACGTGTCGTTCCGGTGGTAGGGCGCCGGGGAATCCCGCCGCTCCGCAATTCGTTGACTCTACGGGCCTCGCTGCTCTAGACTGCGCGGCGCGATCGTCGGGGCGTGGCGCAGCCTGGTAGCGCACCTGCCTTGGGCGCAGGGGGTCCCCAGTTCAAATCTGGGCGCCCCGATACCGACGGCGCTCGCGCACCGGCTGCCTGTAGCTCAGGGGATAGAGCGGCGGCCTTCTAAGCCGCGGGTCGGGGGTTCGAATCCCTCCAGGCAGGCCACCCTCAACCGCCGCATGGTGAGTGTAGCTCAATCGGTAGAGCGCTGGACTGTGGCTCCAGTGGTTGAGGGTTCGATCCCCTTCACTCACCCCATTCCCGCGCGCCCTTAGCTCAGCTGGATAGAGCGACAGCCTCCGGAGCTGTAGGTCAGAGGTTCGAATCCTCTAGGGCGCACCACCCCTTCTGGACCTGATCTTAAGCCTTTGCTATCCTCCGCGAGATTCGATTCCCGCGAAGGCTAAATGGCTGATCGACTTCTGCGCGCGGCGCCCCAGGCGCCGGACGGCGGCGCTGCCGGCGAGGTGGACCTGCGCGCCGTCGTCGAGGGGTGTCCCTGGCTGGCGCTGGCGGTGGCGGCCGAGGGCGTGGTGCGGTGGGCCGGCCCCGCGGTGCAGTTGCTCCTTGGCTGGCCGGCGGAGGAGGTCGCCGGGCGCCTGCTGGTCGACCTCGTCCATCCGCACGACCTCCCCGCGCTCGGCAGCGCGCTGCTCTTCCCGGCCCGCGGCGCTCGCGTGCGGCTGGCGCGGCGCGGCGGCGCCTACCGCCCCTTCGAGCTGGTCTCCGCCGGGCCGCTGAAGGACGGCGAAGGCGTGGTCCTTTACGGGCGCGAGCTCGACGAGCTCGCGGAGCCCGGGGACGACGCGGCGCTCGCCGAGACCCTGCCGCAATCGGACGCGGCCGACCGCGTCAAGGGAGCGATCACCCGCGCGGCGCGCGAATGGCAGCTCACCTTCGACTCGATCGAGCTGCCGATCCTGCTGCTCGACGGCCGCGGCCGCGTGCAGCGCATGAACCGGGCGGCGATGGAGCTCTCCGGCGCCGGCTACCGCGACCGGCTCGGACGGCGGGTCGTGGAGGTGGGCCCCGGCGAGCCCTGGCGCGCCGCGGCGGAGGCCGCCGAGGCGGCGCGCGCCACCGGCGCCGCGCTGTCGCGGCAGGCGACGGGGAGCGACGGCCGCACCTGGGACCTCGCCGCCAGTCTGGTCCGCTTCCCCCTCGAGCCCGACGACCGGGTCATCGTGGTGGCGCGCGAGATCAGCGAGACCGTGCGCCTGCAGGAGAGCCTCCGCTACAGCCAGCTCATGTCGGCGATGGGAGTGCTGGTCGGCGGCGTGGCGCACGAGGTGCGCAACCCGCTGTTCGGCATCTCGGCGGCGCTCGACGCCTTCACCGCCTGCTTCGGCGAGCGCGCGGAGTACCAGGAGTACATCGACGTCTTCCGCTCGCAGGTCGACCGCCTGAACGGCCTGATGCGCGACCTGCTCGAGTACGGCAAGCCGCCGGGCGCGGAGCTCCTGCCCGGCGCGCTCGCGGAGGTGCTTGCAGAAGGGGTCGCGGCCTGCGCGCCGCTCGCCTCCCGCGCCGGGGTGGAGGTGGCCTGCCGGGTGGCGGCACCGCTGCCGCCGGTGCGCATGGACCGCGGCCGGCTGGTGCAGGTCTTCCACAACCTGGTCGAGAACGCCGTGCAGCACTCGACCCGCGGCGGGCGCGTGCGAGTCGCCGCGGCGGCGGACGGGGACTGGATCGTCTGCACCGTCGAGGACTCCGGCCCCGGCTTCGCCGAGGGGGACCTCGAGCGGCTGTTCGAGCCCTTCTTCTCGCGCCGGCACGGCGGCACCGGCCTCGGCCTCTCGATCGTGCAGCGGATCGTCGAAGAGCACCGCGGGCGGATCGCGGCCGGCAACCTGCCCGGCGGCGGGGCGGTCCTCGAGCTGCGCCTCCCCGCCGCCGACTCCGCCTAGGAGCCCCCCTGGCGCGCAACAACATCCTGCTCGTGGACGACGAGCCGGCGATCCGCTTCGGCATGCGGAAGTTCCTGCAGGCCAACGGCTTCGAAGTCCAGGAGGCGGGGACGCTGGAGGCCGCGCTCCAGGTCTTCCAGGCCGGCCCGCCGGACGCCGTGGTCCTCGACTACGTGCTGCCCGACGGCAACGCCCTCGACTTGCTGCCGCGCCTGCGCGAAGCCGACGCCGAGGTGCCGGTCGTGGTCGTCACGGCGCACGGCTCGATCGACCTCGCGGTGCGCGCGATCAAGGAGGGGGCCGAGAACTTCCTGACCAAGCCGGTCGAGCTGGCGACGCTCCTCGTGCTGCTCCAGCGCGTGCTCGACGGCCGGCGCACCCGCCAGCGGCAGCTCGCGGGTGACAGCCGCCGCGGCCGGCGCCGCCTCGATCCGTTCCTCGGCACCAGCGCCGCGATCCGCGAGCTGGCCAGGGGCGCCGCGCGTGTGGCGGCGGTGGAGAGCCCGGTGCTCGTCCAGGGGGAGACCGGCACCGGCAAGGGCGTGCTCGCGGCCTGGCTGCACGAGCAGGGGCCGCGCGCCGAGGAGGCCTTCGTCGACCTCAACTGCGCCGGCCTCTCGCGCGACTTTCTCGAGACCGAGCTCTTCGGGCACGAGAAGGGGGCGTTCACCGGCGCCGCCGCGGCCAAGCCGGGCCTGCTCGAGGTGGCGCACCGCGGCACGGTCTTCCTCGACGAGATCGGCGACGTCGACCCGCTGGTGCAGCCGAAGCTCCTGAAGGTGCTCGAGGAGCACCGCTTCCGGCGCATGGGCGCGGTGCGCGACCGGGTGGTGGACATCCGCCTGATCGCCGCCACCCACCACGACCTCGCCCGCCGCGTACAGGAGAAGAGCTTCCGCGGCGACCTCTACTTCCGCGTCAGCACGCTGCCGCTCGTCGTGCCGCCGCTGCGCGAGCGGCCGGAGGACGTGCCGCTGCTGGCCCGGGCGCTGCTCGCGATCCTCGCCGCCGACTGCGGCGGCGGCGAGCGCCGCCTCACCCCGGCCGCCGAGCGGGCGCTCGCCCGCTACCGCTGGCCGGGCAACATCCGCGAGCTGCGCAACGTCCTCGAGCGCGCCCTGCTGCTCGCCGACGGCGCGGAGATCGACGTCGCCGACCTGCGCTTCGACCCGCTCGCCGCCGCGGGCGACGGCGAGGGCGAGGGCTCGGACCTGAGCCTCGAGGAGCTCGAGCGGCGGCACATCGAGCGCGTCCTCCGCCGCGAGCGGCGCAACGTCGCCCGCGCCGCCGAGGTGCTCGGCGTCCCCAAGAGCTCGCTCTACCAGAAGCTCAAGCGGTTCGGCATCGAGCTGTCTGAGCTCTAGAGCGGGGTCTGGAATCCAGAAGCGCGGCGGTGGCGCGACCCGCAGCCGGCCGGCGGCGAGCCTCTGTAAGTCGCTCTCCGAAAGAGCTTTGCCGTTCGACTCGGGCGTGCCGCGCACTGGCACGCGGCTTGCCCTTGGAGGTCGCGCACCGGAGGCCGCATGGACACCCGCATGCTGATCGTCGACGACGAGGAGGCCATCCTCTTCGCGATGCGCGCCTACTTCACCAAGCGCGGCTACGCCGTCGACTGCGCGCGCCAGCGGGGGGAGGCCGAGGCGCTCCTCGCCGGCGCCGAGTACGCCGTGGTCATCGCCGACCTCCGCCTCTCCGGCGCCCACCCCGCCGAGGGGCTGGAGGTCCTCGGGCTCGCCCGCCGCCTCTGGCCGCGCATCCGCCTGGTGCTGCTCACCGCCTACGGCTCGAACGACCTCGAGCTCGAGGCGCGGAGGCGCGGCGCCGACGCCTTCCTGCACAAGCCCAAGTCGCTCCCCGAAGTGGAGCAACTGGTCGCCGGGCTCCTCGCCCAACCGACTGTCTGAGAGGGAACGCCATGCAGCCGAGCAAAGTGCTGGTCATCGACGACTCGAAGCTGGTCCACCGCATGTTCAACGTGCTGATGCCGCGGGCGTCGCAGGTCTACGCCCTCGACGGCCGCGAGGCGCTCGACCGGCTGGCCGAGCACCCGGACGTGGACCTCATCATCCTGGACATCAACATGCCGCGCATGAACGGGCTCGAGTTCCTGCGCGAGGTCAAGGCCGACTCGACCCTCGCCAAGATCCCGGTGGTGATCATCAGCACCGAGGGCAAGGAGGAGGACACCATCCGCGGCCTCCAGGCCGGCGCCGCGGCGTACGTCCGCAAGCCCTTCCGGCAGGAGACGATCCTCGAGATCGTGTCGCGGGTTTAGCGACTCCCCGGCGCCAGCAGCTCGCGGAGCCGCTCACCGATCGCCGCGAGGGGCAGCACCTCGCGCGCGCCGCCGGCCGCCACCGCCGCCCGCGGCATGCCGTAGACGACCGAGCTCGCCTCGTCCTGGGCGATGGTCACCCCGCCGGCGCCGGCGAGCGCCGCCATCCCCTCCGCGCCGTCGCGGCCCATGCCGGTGAGGAGCACCGCCACGGCGCGGCCGCCGACGGCGGCCCGCGCCGAGACGAAGAGGACGTCGACCGAGGGGCGGTGGGTGGAGTCCTCGGGGCCGTCCGCCAGCGCGGCGTGGAGCTCGCCGCCGCGCCGGACCACCCGCAGGTGGCGCCCGCCGGGAGCGATGTAGACGGTGCCGGCGGCGAGGGGCTCCTCGTCCGCCGCCTCCCGCACCTGCAGCGGCAGGTAGGCGTTGAGCCGGTCGGCGAAGGCGCGGGTGAAGCCGGCGGGCATGTGCTGGACGACGACCACCGGCGCCGGCACCGCCGGGCCGAGGTCACGCAGCACGGTCTCGATCGCCAGCGGCCCGCCGGTCGAGGCGCCGAGCAGCACGAGGTCGACGGCGCCGTTGCGGGCCGGGGGCGCCGGCACGCGCGCCGGCAGTGGCTCGGCGGCCTCCGCCGCCGCCGGCTCCGCCGCCCCCTCGCGCCGCGTCACCTGCCGGATCTTCTCCACCAGCACGGCGCGCAGCGCCTCGAAATCGACCAGCGAGTACTGCTGCTTGTCGACGAAGTCCATGGCGCCGCGGTGCAGCGCCTCGATCGTCGCCGGGGCGTCCTGCCGCGAGTGGGTGGAGAGGATGATGACCGGGGTCGGGCGGCCGGCCATGATCCGGTCGAGCGTCGCCAGCCCCCCCATACCCGGCATCGAGAGGTCGAGGATCACCACGTCCGGCGCCCAGCGCTCGAGGTGGGCGAGCAGCTCCTCGCCGGAGGCCGCCGAGCCGACCAGCGCGAACCCCGGCTCGCCGCCGAGCAGCCGCGCCAGCGCCTTGCGGATGAAGGAGGAGTCGTCGGCGACGGCGACGCGGATGGTCATGCTCGACGGTAGGCGATGGTCGTCGGGCCCAGGCGCACCGTCGCGAACTGGTCGGAGAGACCGATGATCGACTCCGCGTGGCCGAGGAAGAGGAGACCGCCGGGGCGGAGGAGGCGCGCGAAGTGGTCGAGCGCGCGGTGCAGCGCGGGCTCGGAGAAGTAGATCAGGACGTTGCGGCAGAAGACGGCGTCGTAGGGCAGCGGCGGCGCGAACGAGGGGTAGTGGAGGAGGTTGGCGCGGGCGAAGCGCACACCGAGGCGGAAGAGCGGCTGGAGGGCGAAGCGCTCGCCGGCCAGCGGCGAGAACCACCGCCGCACCTGCTCGGGGTCGAGCGAGCGCAGCGAGCCGCGGCCGTACTCGGCGCCGTGCGCCAGCTCGACGCGCCGCGGATCGAGGTCGAAGGCGTCGATCGTCACCTCGACCCCGGCGAGGCGGACGCCGTGCTGGCGCGCCAGGATCGCCAGCGTGTACGGCTCCTCGCCCGAGGAGCAGCCGGCGGAGAGCAGCCGCAGCGTCCCCGGCCGCGCCGCCCGCTCGCGCAGCTCCGGCAGCGCCTCCTCGAAGAGCGCCGCGAACTGGTGCGCCTCGCGGAAGAAGTAGGTCTCGTTGTTGGTCACCAGCTCGGCCAGGCGGGCGCGCTCGCCGTCGCCGTCGCAGCGCAGCTGGAGGTAGTAGTCGAGGAAGCGGCCGAGCCGCAGCGCCTGGACGCGCGGCCGCAGGCGCGCCTCGAGCATGTCGCGCCGGTGCTCGGGGAAGCAGATCCCGAACTCGCCGGAGATCAGCTCGTTGAGCAGGAGGTGCTCCTCCTGCGTCATCGGCGCGACGGCGCGTTGCACGGGCGCCCCCTAGGCGCGAAAGCCTTCGCGCCGGGCTCCAGTCAACGGCGAGGAGTGAGGGACGGGCTCCTCGCCTTCGAGCAGCGACAGGGCGCGGTGGGAGACGGCCGGCACCGGGTCTCCCGCGAGGCGGGCCAGCGCCGACAGATTCTCCGGCCGCGCGAAGCGCCCGAGAACGTCGGCGCAGGAGAGGCGCACGTACCAGTCCGGGTGCGCGACGGCGGCGCGGAACAGGGTGTCGTCCTCCTCCGCGGCGCAGGCCGAAAGGGCGCGGAAGGCGATGCGCGCCTCCTCGGCCGTGCCCTCGCGCGCGGCGCCGGCGAGGGCGGCGCGCGCCGCGGGCCCGCCGATCCGCCCCAGGCTCTCGAGCGCGATCGGGCGCAGCTCCGGCCACCCCGTGAGCACCGCGAGCAGGAGCGGCACGCTGTCGCGGTCGCGCAGCTCGCCGAAGGCGCGGAGCAGGGGCGGCGAGGGCTGCTCCGACGCCCGCCGCCGCAGGGCGGGGAGGAGACCGCGCAGGCCGGCCCGGCAGGCCACCTCGGCGGCGAGCGGCGCGAAGAGCTCCGGCGCCTCCTCGAGCCAGCTCTGCCAGGGCAGGAGGCGGACGACCGGCGCCAGGTCCCCCAGCTGGGCGAGGGCGAGCAGCCGCTGCGGCGCCGGCAGGACGAGGAGCGCCATCGCCACGTCCTGCGGCGGCTCGCCGAGGAGCGCCGCGAGGACCAGGCGGTCGACCGGCTCGACGCGCCGGCGCGCGGCGAGGGCGGCGCGCACCGCCTCGGCGTGGCGCGCCAGAAGCGGCTCGAGCCCGCCGCGATCGTCGACCGCCAGGCGCAGGTAGAGGTCGAGGAGGGCGCGGCCGACGTCCGGATCGCGCAGGCGGGCGAGCGCCGCCAGGGCGGGCGCGAGGAGAGCCGGCTCGTCCGCCACCCCGTCCAGCGCGGCGTAGAGCGGCGCGGCGGGGACGCGCCCGGGGTGGCGGGCGCAGAGCCAGAGCCCCCAGGCGCGCTGGCGCGCCGGTCCTTCGAGGAGCCGCGGGGCCAGATCGCTGCGGCGGGCGAGCGCGCTCGGCAGCGCCTCCCCCTCGCCGGGGTCCGCGGCGAGGACGGCGAGCGCCTCCCCGTCGAGCTCGCTGCGGCCGAGGGCGAGGAGGCAGCGGGCGGCCGCGAGGCGCGCCTCGGGCGCGCTGCCGGCCAACCGCGCGGCCAGCGCCTCGCGCAGCCCGACCGGCGCCGTCGGCGGGCGCGGCAACCCTTCCAGGACGTGCGCCAGCAGGCCGAGCATCGCGTCGTCCTCGAGCTGGTCCCGGAAGGCGAGCCAGTGAATGGCGAGCGCCCGGAAGGCGCGCGCCCCGCCGATCCGCGCCATCCCCTCGGCCGCGAGGGGGCCGACCAGCAGGTCGGTCAGCAGCGCCGCGAGCGGCGCCACCGCCAGCGGCGCGCGGAGGTCGCCGAGGGCCTGCACCGCCGCCATCTGCAGCCAGGCGTCGGCGGCGAGGAAGGGGAGGAGGTCGGGCACGGAGCGGGCGTCGCCGAGCTTGCCGATCGCCACGATGGCCGCCTGCACGACGTTGGCGTCCGGGTGCTCGAGGACGGTGCGCAGCGTCCCCAGGGCGCGCGGGTCGCGGAGGTGGTCGAGGATGAGCACCGCCTGGAGGGCGACGTCCACGTCGGGGTCCTTGAGCAGCCGCACGGCGAGCGGGAAGCTCCGCCCGCCGCGCAGCTTGAAGATCTCGAGGCCGGCGTTGCGCAGCACGGCGTCGGGATCGTTGCGCAGGTAGTCGACGAGCTGCTCGTCGGTGAGGATCGCGGCGCCGAGCCGGAGCGCCCGCTCGCGGATCCCCGGACTGGGGTTGCGCACCAGCGTCTCGAGCGCCTCGACGCGGGCTTCGAGCGGCAGCGCCGGCAGCCGCGCCAGCAGCTCCATGCACTCGTCCCAGGTTGGGGGGGCTGCTTGCGGCGCGGCGTGCTGGGTGGCCATGGTCAACCTCTCTGCGGTGCCGGTTGCGGAGCGCCGTTCGAGTCGAGCAGGAGGAGGCGTTCGGGATCGAGCAGGACGAGCAGCGTCGGGCCGAGCCGGTAGACGCCGGTGACGTAGGCCGACCGTTCGGTCATTACCTCGGCCGGCGGCGGCTGCACCTGGCTGGGCAGCAGGCGCACCACCTGCTGCACGGCGTCGACGAGGAGCCCGATCGAACGGCCGCGCGCCTGCACGACGAGGATGCGGCTGGCGCCGTCGGTCTCGGCGCGCTTCAGCCCCAGGCGCAGCCGGGTGTCGAGGACGACGAGGACGCGGCCGCGGAAGTTGGTGATGCCGCGCACCGGGCGCGGGGCCTTGGGGACGCGAGTGACCCTGTCGACGCGCAGGATCTCCTGCACGTGACTGACCGGCAGGGCGTAGACCTCGCCCGCCAGCGCCACGGCCACCCAGGTCTCGGGGTCCTCGGCCGCCTCCTCGGCGCGGGACTCGCCGCGCGCCAGCCGGTCGGCGAAGGCGAAGAGGCGCTCGGGACCGCGGCTCGGCAGGACGGCCGGCGGCGGCGGGCCGAGGAGGTCGGCGGCGAGCCCGGACTCGGGCAGGCGCAACCGGCTCACGCGGCGGCCTCCTGGAACGGCGAGAGCCGCATCAAGCCGGCGGGATCGAGGATCAGCACCGCGCGGCCGTCGCCGAGGATCGTCGAGCCGGCGATCCCCGGCGGCGCGCCGAGCAGGTCATCGAGCCCCTTGACCACCACCTCGCGGATGCCGTGGAGGCGGTCGGCGGCCACCGCGCGGCGGGCGCCGTCCCCCTCGATGACCACTGCGGTGCCGGCGCGCCGCCGCTCGGACGCGGTGCCAAAGCTGGTCCCCAGGTCGAGGAGCGGGACGAGGTCGCCGCGCCAGGCGAGCACCAGGGCGTCGTTGATCTCGTGCACGGCGCCGGGGGCGAGCGCCACGCTCTCGACCACGGACGCCATCGGCAGCACGTAGGCCTCGCCGTCGCAGGAGAGGAGGAGAGCGCGGGTGATCGAGACCGAGAGCGGCAGGCGGAGGCGGAAGCGCGTCCCGGCCCCCTCGCGCGAGGTCACCTCGATCCGGCCGCCGCGGCGGTGGACCGCCTCCTGCACCGCGGCGAGGCCGATGCCGCGGCCGGCGGAGAGGTCCACCCCTTCGCGCGTCGTGAAGCCGGGGAGGAAGAGGAGGGCGAGCGGATCCTGCCCGGGCGCCAGCGGGTGGCCGCGGCTCGCCGCCGCGGCGAGCACCGCCTCGCGCGCGATGCCGCGGCCGTCGTCCTCGACGTCGATCCTCACCTCGCGCGCGTCGGCCTCGGCGCGGAGGCGGACGACGCCCGGCCCCTTGCCGGCGCGCCGCCGCTCCTCGGCGGGCTCCAAGCCGTGCACGACCGCGTTGCGGAGCAGGTGGCCGAGCGCCTCGCTCGACAGCTCGAGCAGCGCCTTGTCGAGCGGCGTCTCGCCGCCGGTGGTCTCGAAGCGCACCTCCCGGCCCTCGCGCGCCGCCTCGTCGTGGACGATGCGGCCGAGCTGCCGGAAGAGCGTGCGGAGCGGCACCATGCGCAGGCGCAGCACGCCCTCCTGGAGCTGGTCGAGGGTCTTGCCCAGCGTCTCCTGCGCCTCCTCGACCTCGCGCCAGGCCGGGCGGGCGGCGGCGGGATCGGCGGCGGCGCGGCGCGCGCGGACCAGCGACTCCTCGAGGCGGTTGCGGAAGATCACCATCTCCGCGAGGAGGTCGACCAGGGCATCGAGCCGGGCGAAGGTGATGCGCACGCCGCTCCGCGCGGTCTCGGACGCGGCGCCCGCGGCGCGGGCGGGCGCGCCGGACACCTCGTCGAGCAGGACGCGGAAGCGGTCGATCCCGCCCAGCAGCTCGGCGACGGGCAGCGCCGCGCCCTCGCCGCTCTCGAGCGCGTCCTCCATCGCGTGTGCCAGCGCCTGGAGCTCGTCGAACCCCATGAGCCCGGCGTTCCCCTTGAGCGTGTGGAGCTCGCGCCGCACCTCCTCCAGCCGCGCCGGGGCGGTCCCCCCCGGGCCGGCGGCGAGCAGCGCCTCCTCGAGCCGCTCCAAACGCTCACGCGCCTCGAGCAGGAACTCGGCGAGCAGTCCTTCGGTTTGCGGCAGCACCGCCCGCGCAAAGGGCAAGCCGTGTGCCACGACGGGCGGGCGGGCTAAGTGATTGGCGCCACACGCCTTGAGCCCGGCAACGCAGGCCGCGCCGTCCAGATCTCAGAAAGCGGGTCTGTGATCTGGACGAGGGCAGACGGCGTCCACTTGCGCCAGGTCGCGCAGGGCGGGGGCGAGGTGGAAGCGGGTGGTGGTCGGGAGGCCGCGGGTGCAGGCGCCGGCGGCCTCGGTCAGGCGGAGGAGGCCGCGGCGGAGACGGGAGGCGACCGCGGGATCGGGCGCCGGCGGCAGGGCGCGCAGCGAGAAGGCGTCGAGCTCCAGGCGCAGCGCGAAGCAGACGTTGCGCGACCAGGGGCCCCTGGACATCGCCAGGCTCTCGTCGGTCTCGTCGACCGCGGCGCGCAGCGGGCCCACCGCCGCGCGGTAGCCGGCGCACCAGCCGGGCATGGCCCGCGCGATCCGCTCGCGCTCGCGCGCCGCGGCGATCGGGTCCGGGCGGCG